>PBPJ01000039.1 GCA_002725495.1 Candidatus Woesearchaeota archaeon
ACGTGTTTATGATCATGGCAATTTCTACCCATAGTATATTATACTTTCTACCTTTTTATTATTAATTATTATTCAGGTCGAATCATACCATAATTAAACTTGATATATTCATATAATTCTAGAAAGTCATTTTTAGCCTGATCGGAAGACATATTCTTTTCATATATGATCGATTCTATTGCAAATTTAGAGTGAATTTTTAAATCTTTATTTATATTTTTAATAAAATTTCTATTTCCGATATCAGAACCAGAAATTGAGGGAAATTTTTTATCAGAATATATTTTTTTTATTAGCTTTACAATTATTTGATGCTTTGTATTATTACTTTCATTATCTCTGTAATAACTTAATTGTTGTTTTTTATCAAAATTTAATGATGTTTTAGCTTTGCTTTTTGTTTTTAGTTTATGAGCAAATGGTATGAAATCAATAATACCTGTAAAAGTTTTTGATTTTTTATCTGGCTCGAATTCTTCTTCTACAGATTCCTCTATTATTGATAGTAAATCATTCTTATTAATTGAATCAAGTGTCGAATCAATAGAACTAGTTAATTCACTTAGTACCTTGCTATTTTCATCTTTTTCATCTTTTTCAATTTCTTTATATGAAAGTGTTTTATGGGACAATTCTACTTCTATTCTGCCTAATTGCATTGCCCCCCTGTTATTATCTTGTCCTTGGAATGCAAGAATCGGCCTAGATCTATAATGAATTTTTACGTCAAGAACCGGGTAGTATAATCCGTATTCTCTTACTCCTCCCTCTGGACCATAATAATTTGATTTTTTTATACACCGAATTGCAATGTCCGATATCATGCTCTCTGATGTTTCCAATATCTGATATGATTTATTCGGATTATTTAGATCTATTTTGGATGATCGGGATTGTTGTTTTAATTTTGTAAGATTGTCTAGATAAGGTTTTACCCAACTATAATATAATTTAATTGTGTTAAAATGTTGCTTTAAATAATTTTTTTGAAAATCACGTCTAGTTTTAATTTCAGCATAAGTACGCTCCTTCCATGCTAAATACTGCTGTAATTTTCTTTTTAAAACAGTTTTAACTTGGGTGTTTGTTTCAATTTTATCTACTAATTTTGATATATCGCTATCTTTTTTGGGATTAAGTTTGAAGAAGAAGTCTGGTAGTGTTACAAAACCGACTTGTTGTGCTAATCCATAAACTGAAGTAGCATTTTGTCCTCCTCCTTCAACAAGCGATATCCATAAATCCTTTAATGCCTTTTCGGAAGGTTCAGAATTTTTTTCATCGATTGTCTCGTCAATAATTAATTTACCTTTTTCAAGAGAAAAACCTGTTTTTTCATAAAAAGATATACGCTCATCCATGATTTTAATCTCCTTATAGATAAGTACCATATCTTTGATTAATTTTCCAATCGTTCCCAAATAGGCTGAAACTTTATCTTGTTGTATGGATTTTCTTTGTTCCATTAGACCCCATTGAGCCGAATTTATTGATGCAGTAAATGATTCATTGACTTTATCAATATTTTCATAACCTAATGTATTTTCAAGAATATTTATTATGGTGAAATAAAATTTTTCTAAGCTTTCATTAAAATTTTCATAGTGAATAACACGCTTATTTTTATTTTTATTTTTTATTACCATATCATATTATAATTTGTATATTATTATATCTTTTCTATAGAAAGCGTTTTTAATAAATATATATTATATTTTTATGGGCTTTTTAGATAAAATCAATCCGCTTAAGAAAAAAGATGATGCATTTCCGGATTTCTCGGATAGTTTAGGAAAAACTACAGCAAGTGTACCTGGACCTTCTTTTGATTCAGCTTCTTTGCCTCAAATGTCCTCTCCTATTGCACAACCTGAACCCATTTCTAGAACGTCTGAATCTAATGAAAGAATGATAAGTATGATCCAAGAATTATCAAGGAAAGTAGATTCATTATCAAGTACTATTTCTAGTTTAAGTCAGAGAATTTCTAATTTGGAGACAAGCAAACCTAAACCTGCTTACAATCCGCAACAAAATCAAAATACTCCAAATCCTTACACAATGAATAATTCACAAAATTCATATAATCAGCAAAACACATCCAATTCAAGTTATAATAATCAAAATAATACTAATAATCAAAACGTAAATGATGATGGATGGCATTTCTAATTTTATAAGTCAATATTTTATTCTACCCTACACAAGAGGATTTAATGAATATAATATTGTTAATACTTTAACTTATGCAATATTTGCTCTATTTGGAGTGTATTTAATATTTAAAATTTTAGAACATAAAAAAATTAAAATTAATCGTGAATTTATATTTAACTTATTGCCTTATTTAATATTAGTTTCGCTTATTCGATCTTTTGTAGATAAAGGATTTATTGAAAAGAGTTTTTTAACAATATCACCCGGAATATATCTAAGTATATCTTCTTTATTTTTGGTTGGAATATTATTTGGTAAAACTAGATTTTTAGGTATAACTTCACTAATTTTTTTTAGTATATACTACATGGGTAATGTATATTTGACAAAATTTAGTATTTTTTATACAACAGTTTTGATAATATTTATGTTTTTAATTTACAAATTTATTAATAATAATTTTAGAATAAATAGTCTAGAAAATTTTGCAATATTGGGTCAATTATTTGATGGGATAAATACATCAATTCTTGTAAAATATTTTTTATTTACAGAAAAGCACGTATTACCCTCATATATAATGTCGAACCTAGGTTCATTTACCTTTCCTTTATTAAAATTAGCAATTGTAGTTTTTGCAATTAATATATTTAGAAAGAATAAGTCAGAATTCAATAATGTTGTACTTGCTGCAATAGGTTCATTAGGTTTGAGTCAAGGACTAAGAAATTTAATTTCATTTATTATAACTTAATGANTATGACAGTCATCGCATCTAAAACCGTGTTGAGAAAAATGTAAGTGTCCNTTTTCAGAACAAGCTTCACAAACTCCNAAAGCTTCTGGATGATTCGGTTTACCTTTTTTATTTATATTTGCTCTTTCAACAAAAACNTCTAATAATTCNGGGGCATTGACTAAAACGTCCTTATTTGTTACAATTCCAACTAATTTTCCACTATCCAAAATTGGAACTCTAGAAACATCATAATCGTTCATTAATCTGGCCAACTCTACAATATCAGAAAACTTATCGGCTGTAGCCTTAAGTGGTGCATTCATAACTTGTTTTACCTTAATCTCTTTTGGGTTAAGACCTTTTGCAATAACTTTCATCATTATATCTCTTTCAGTAATCAAACCAGATAAATTTGATTCCGAACAAACGGGTAATCCGCCTATTCGATGTTTATTCATCAATTTAGCAATTTCACTTACAGTCATGTCGGGTGTACACGTTACTACATTATGATTCATAATATCTATAGCTCTAATTCCAGATTTCATAAATATAGAATTCAAATTTAAGTTAAAAATATATTGATTGTATAGAATACACTATATAATAAATTTTTTAAATAAATTAACTCATGNTTTATATGTTAGTTGGTATAGTGGGAAAACCAAATGTAGGAAAAAGTACTTTTTTCAAATCATGTACAATGCAATCNGAGGTATTGATTGCTAANTATCCTTTTGCCACCATTAAACCAAATACTGGTAAAGGATTTATTAGAATTAAAGATATAGCTGAAAAATATGATAAANTATCAAACCCTCGGGAGGGATATGTAAAAGATGGATATCGATTTGTACCAATTGATATAATTGATGTAGCAGGAATTGTTCCTGGAGCAAGTGAAGGAAAAGGAATGGGAAATCAATTTTTAGATGATTTATCTACTGCNGACATACTTATTCACGTTGTTGATATATCTGGTTCTACGAATGATAAGGGAGAACCGGTTAACGTAGGNACTCATGATCCAATTAAAGATATTAAATTTTTAGAAGATGAATTAAATTCATGGTATTACCAAATATTTAATAGAGGATGGAATAAATTTGCAAGACAATTACAAATGAGTGATAAACCAATAGATAAGTCTATATATGAACATTTTTCCGGGATAAAAATAACATTGCAAATGGTAAAGGATTCTCTTAATGAATGTAAATTACATAATAACATTGTTAATTGGACGGAAGAAGAAGTAAAAAACTTTACAAAAAAATTAAGAGAGAAATCAAAACCAATAGTCATAGCAGCGAATAAGTCTGATTTAATCTCCCAAGAAGATTATAATAATGTTATTAAAAATATATCNGTTCCAGTAATTAAAATATCTGCAGATTATGAGCTTGCATTAAGAACTGCAGATAAAAATAAAATAATAAACTATGTTCCNGGAAACAATTCATTTGATATTATAGAAAATTTAAATGATAATCAGAAAAATGCANTAAATAAAATAAAAGATTACCTTAAACAAAATGAAGGAACTGGTGTTCAAAAATTATTAAATGATTGTATATTTAAATCATTAAAATATATCGCAGTCCATCCGGGGGGTGCAGGTAATATTACTGATAGCAAGGGTAATACTCTTCCTGATTGTTTTTTAATGAAATATGGTTCAACAGCNCTTGACTTTGCATATAGACTTCATACTGATTTCGGTGANAAATTTATAAGAGCAATTAATTGTCATACAAANCAAACTATTGGTAAAGATTATATGCTTTCTAATTTGGATATTATTGAAATAGTGGCTGACAAATGAAAACAATAAGGTTTATAAATTAAAATTTATGAGCCATATAATGGGTAGAATCAGAACAGCATTTACCAAAAGGTTAGTAAACGAATTACTATACAAACATAAAGAAAAATTTAATGATAATTTTGATCATAATAAATTAAAAATTCAAGAACTNTCTAATGTTAAAACTAANAANATAAGAAACCAATTAGCTGGTTACCTTACTAAAAAAGTTAAATACAATCTATAATGGCCAAAGATATTATATTGATTGGCGGTAAGCCATTCATGAGCTATGTTACTGCAGTTGTAATGCAGTTTACCACTAATAATAAAAATTCTGTTACTTTGAAATCAAGAGGTAAATTCATCTCNAGAGCAGTAGANGTAGCAGAAATTGTTAATACNAGATTTTTAACTGATAAAATAAAAATAGGTGACATTAAAATAGGTTCTGAGGAATTTAAAAATCAGGAAAACAAGAATATTAGAGTTTCTACAATNGATATTAAGTTATTAAAAACTGGAGAAATTGATACGGATACAAATTCAAAAGTAATTAATGAAGAACCTGTTCTGCAAATTATTAAGGAAGANGAGTAATATGTGTGGTATTTTGGGATACACATCCCAGTTAGAATTTTTAGAATATAATGAATTAGTATCAATGCTAAAAAGTCTTGAATANAGAGGTTACGATTCGTGGGGNATGTCTTATTTAAAAAATAATCAAATTAGTTTGATTAAAAATGTAGGGAAAATTCCTGAATTAGAAAAAAATGAAGACAAGACAAATTTAGCATTNGGTCACACTAGATGGGCAACGCATGGCGGAGTTACAGTAAATAATGCTCATCCGCATATGTCTCAAAATAAAAAGATTACATTGATNCATAATGGAATCATTGAAAATTATGAATCATTAAAATCAAAATTAAATAATTACCAATTTAANGGTCAAACAGATAGTGAAATTATTGCAAATTATTTGGAAAAGTACCTTGATGATAATTCGATAATGGAATCATTTTTCGGTATATTAAAATTATTAAAGGGGACTTATGCTTTATCATTTATATTAGAAAATAAAAACAAAATATATTTTGCAAGAAAAGATTCACCTTTAGTATTGGGNATTTCAGAAAATGGTAATTTTTTATCTTCGGATGTCACATCATTTTATAAAAAAACAAAAAATGTAGTTTATCTTGAAGATGGCGACTATGGATATATATCCGGAAATGAATTTAAGATATACAATAATGGAATTCAAGTTCATAGAGATATATCAAAAATTGATTGGGACATAGAAAAAGCAAATAAAGGTGATTTTGAACATTTTATGTTAAAAGAAATATCTGAACAAGCCGACGTAGTTAGCAATATTGTAAATAAGGATATGTCAAATATAAGCAGAATAATAAACAAAATAAAAGAAAAAAATGTTTACATCGTGGCGTGCGGCACATCTTACAATGCAGGTCTTGCGGCAAGTTATGAATTTTTAAAAAATGGTAAAATGGTTCAAGTCATACAAGCACATGAATTCAAAAAGTATCATAAATTTATCGATAAAAATACTGCAATAATAGCAATATCTCAATCTGGAGAAACTATTGATTTATTAGATTCTATAAAATCTTTGAAAGGAGTTGCCGATATAATTTCAGTTGTAAATGTAAAAGGTTCAACTTTAGACCGACTTAGCGATTATAGAATATATATGGATGTGGGTCCGGAAGTTGCAGTTTTATCAACAAAATCTTACACTGCAAGTTTATCAATATTATTCTTAATTGCCAATTCTATAAACTCAATAAATGTTAATGATTCTGTTGTTTCATTAAAAGAAATAATTAGAAATATATATTACTTAACTTCTGACTCTGCAAGAAAATATACAAAAGAATTAGCTCAAATGTTAAAGTATTCTAAAAGTCTTTTCACTATTGGAAGAGGGCGTGATTATGCAACCGCAATGGAAGCAGCATTAAAAATTAAAGAAGTATCTTATATACATGCAGAAGGTTTTGCGGGTGGTGAAATAAAACATGGTCCAATTGCATTAATAGAAAATAATAGTCCTTGTATTGTTTTTGTTCCAAATAATAATCCTGAAGAAATTCTTTCTAATGCCCAAGAGCTAAAAGCAAGAGGTGGATTTATTATAGGAATATCAGAAAAGAATCACGCTGTATTTGATTATTGGATAAAAGTAATAGGAAATGACAAATATTCTCCTATACTTAAAACAATACCGTGTCAAGTACTTGCCTACTANCTTGCGGTTCTAAAGGGTCATGATCCGGATAAACCAAGAAATTTAGCTAAATCGGTGACAGTAAAATGAGAGTAGAATATTCAGATATTAAGGGTGGTAGAATAAGTCATACTTCTGAAAANGATAGTTTTTCTGAATTTGCATCAATATATAATAAAGAAAATGAACATGTAGGTGGTCTACAAATTTTATATTTTACAAATGGATTAAAAAATATGGCATATATTGAAAGAGTGTTTATTAAACCTCAATTTCAAAAAAATGGATATGCAACTTATTTATTAAATGATGTAATTTCTCATATAATCGAAAGCGATATTCAAATAAATAACAAAAATTATGAAAATGTAGTTGCTACTAATAATGATGATGAAGCTTTTGATAAAACTTATTCCAGAGGTTTAGATGAAATATTTTTAATTGCAGAAAATAGACTGTCAAAACTTTATGAAAACGTAGGATTTGTAAATAAATCTAACTATGAAAATCCCACCGATGAATCGGTATTTAAAATAAATCTAGCGGATATTAGAGATGATACTTTAGAAAAAAGATTATCAAGTCTTAGTTAATAGTTAGTTTTTTATATTTATTCGTAGAGATACGATATGGTCAAACAAACTTTGGTATTAATAAAACCTGATGGTGTACAAAGATCCATTAGTGGTGAAATTATAACTAGATTCGAAAATGCGGGTATGAAAATTATAGGTATGAAGATGGTTTGGGTTGACAAAAAATTATCTAAAGAACATTACTCTGAGCACATAAAAAAACCATTCTTTAAAGGATTAGACGAATTTATTAGATCTGGACCAGTAATCGCAATGGCAATTGAAGGAGTAGATGTTGTAAAAAATGTAAGAAGAATTGTTGGTTCAACGGCACCTGGTGATGCGCTTCCGGGTACAATTAGGGGCGA
>PBPJ01000002.1 GCA_002725495.1 Candidatus Woesearchaeota archaeon
GTTGTTCCTTTCGTTGATGGTATGGTTCTTGTTGGGTGATATATCTGGGCAGCACAGCATTCAGCGTAAGACCCAGCTTCCACTCTCGTTAACACTTTCTTTTCTCAAAATGACTCGTTCAACTGCACTTGGTATGCTCCGCGTTGGTAACACCGGAGAGGAAATTCTTTCCATTCTCGATGTTATCGTTGCTGATGTTGAGTCTGATGAAACTATCAACGAAATCGCAAGTCTGTTGTTCGATTGATATCACGAACGAATGGCTGTTGACCTATTCGTTATATCAGCAGCCATTCGTTATTTGACAGTCTTTATAAAAGCTTTGCCCTTAATTGATGCCCGCCCTATATTAAAATGCCTAACTACCCTAACCTACAGAGGTGACAAAACGCGATAGAAATATAAGACTCATAAAAAAAATCCCCGATATAAAAATCACCTCAAATACCTTTTCAATATATACTGAGTGAAAAAAAATCCGGGAGGAAAAATATGAGCCAAAAGGTCTTTCACATATATGCAAAGAACAAATGCTTATTTCATAATTTAGATAGAGAAGAATTTGAGACTACATGGAATACAATTCATCAAATGGTAGGATTAATGAAAACAGAGTATCAAATAGAAGATCTATCATANGAGGAGTTATCCGTACATAAACAAGACGACGCATCATATTGACANAGTATACATATTGAGTTAGAATTGAACTGAAACTTTTANATTAAAATGGCAAAAGGATTCACTGTAAAAGCAAAGACACCGAAAGGTTCTGTAGAAGAAAAAGCACCACCNAAACCTGAATGGGATTATGATGCTATCAAGGAACGAATGAGAGGTAAGACAATTGTATTCTGTCTACCAGGCCGTGGAGTATCGTATGTATTTTTGAAGAACTTTGTACAACTGTGCTTTGATATGGTACAGAATGGAATGAGTATTCAAATTAGTCAAGATTACTCTTCTATGGTTAATTTTGCACGTTGTAAGTGTCTTGGTGCGAATGTACTTCGTGGTCCTGACCAAGTACCCTGGGATGGTAAACTTGAATATGATTATCAGTTATGGATTGATAGTGATATTGTATTCAACACTGAGAAGTTCTGGCAATTGTGTGATATGGCCATTCCTGAAGAGGGAGAAGAGAAATCAATTGTTTCTGGATGGTATTGTACAGAAGACGGAAAGACTTCTTCTGTTGCACATTGGTTNGATGAAGATGACTTCCGTACCAATGGTGGAGTCATGAATCATGAGACACTTGAGAGTATTGCACAACGTAGAAAACCATTTACTGTTGATTATGCAGGATTTGGATGGATAATGATTGCGAATGGAGTATTTGAGAATCCTGAGTTGAAGTATNCTTGGTTTGCACNCAAGATGCAAGTTTTTGAATCTGGTTCAGTCCAAGACATGTGTGGCGAGGATGTCTCATTCTGTCTCGACGCAAAGGAAGCAGGCTTCGAGATTTGGTGCGACCCACGCATTCGTGTCGGTCATGAAAAAACTCGTATTATTTGATGTTATACAATCTATACTATGGAGAAAGACTCTTACAAAGGAGTATTTCTCCTGAGGCAGGCTGCAGAGTTATATGAATTATATGTTGATGCATATTATGAAGACCCTACATCTGCTCTCGACCCTACACTGATTAAACTAGAACCTGTACCTAAGGAGAATTAATTATGGCAATGCGTTCAAAGACTGGCGATCTTATTATCCCAACACCGAAAAAATCTCGTCAAGGNTGTGGACAACATACAAAATATGCCGCGACATCTCGTAACAAAGCTCGTAAGCGTTATCGTGGTCAAGGTAAAAGGTGAATAACTATTAAGAGTTATTGATTTTTTTATGCCTTGCTTAATTGCGAATCTTCCATCACAAGAAGTCTGGGTAAGAAAAGAATATTTGACTGATCATAAGAGTGGTCATGGTGAATATGTAAAAGGCGTCTGGGTATCTGTTAAATCGATACCTGGACGCGCTTTTTATTTTGAGACTTANTTNCCAGAGTATGCGGCTATGTACGATAAATTGCCTATCAGTGCCTTCTTATCGTCTCCAGAAGCGCCAAAACCTGACCTTACGCTACATAACCTACAATTCTGGAATTGTATGGACTATGGGGTCACAGTAGTGCAGAAACAATTCATTGGCTCAATGCATTATGAGGTCTATACACGCGACTTTGGACCACAAACTGGCACATATGTCTGCACAATTGACAATTATCATCATGATCCAGATGTAATTGACTACTCAACAAGCGAAAATCCATCTGAACACAAGTCTCATAACCTAATTGAGCTTGATAATGGTCAATTTTGTCTTTATCCTAACAATCGAACCCGAATTTTTGACAATTCGTTAACTCCAGAGACACCAAAAACNCCAGATTTTAAGGTTTCGACCGTATATTATCAAGTGGAGAACGGGCATGACAGAGATGGNCTCGGAAATGANGAAAATTATTTTTGGAAAACTGCAAAAGAGAAGGAATAAATAGCGATATGGGATAGCAACCCCATTAAAAGTTCTGATTTTTACCTATCGGAGCAAAAAATGGGCAAACAACCAGATAGAGACAGAAAATATATGAGAGATATGTGGGGAACGGAGGCTTTAATTACTGATTATGGGTCAATTTTTGATAGAAATCCCAAAAAAATGCTAAGAGAAGTAGAAAATGACGATATTGACCAAAAATCTAAGCATATTGATACTGTAATGAATGTAGATACCTCTGGTGACTTTATAATTGATTGATTTCGCGAATAAATAAAAAAATAAATACAGCATTTCTGCAAAATGGCAGTCTATAGTGATATTTCACTATCATTTTCGAAACATCCAGTCACTAATGACATTGGAAAGATAACCAATGTCAGTGCGATTACCAATGCGATGAGAAATATCCTGACCACACGGTTGGGAGANAGGCCATTTGAACCAGATTATGGTAGTAGAATTTATGATTCTCTTTTTGAGTTGGTAGATGCTATTTCTTTAGATCTTCTNGCTTCCGCAGCTAGGGAAGCATTAGAATTTTGGGAACCTAGAATAGAAATTTTGAACGTAAGTCCCGAATCAAACCCCGATAGAAATGAAGTTCAACTTACAATAGAATTCTATATAGTCGGAGCTGTATCTGAAGGAGCACAAGAAGCTTCATTTGTATTCACATCAACAAGATAACGTATAATGCCATTTACTCAGTTTACAAGTTTAGACTTTGATGAAATCAAAGCGTCTATAAAAGACTACATCAAAGCAAATACAGAATTTACTGATTACGACTATGAGGGAACTAACCTTTCGGTCCTTATTAATATTCTGGCTTACAATACTTATCTTACAGCCTATAATACAAACATGGTTGCCAATGAGGTTTTCCTCGATACGGCAACATTAAGAGAGAACATTGTTTCTCTAGCAAGAAATGTTGGTTATGTTCCAAGATCTAGAAGAGCTTCAAGAGCAGTTGTAAGTTTTAGCGTTACAGGGTTGCCAGCAGAGTATAGGACTGTAACTTTAGAGTCTGGTTTAGTTTGTGTTGGTGCCGGAAACAATAATAATCTAAAATTTTCTATTCCTGAAAGAGTAGTAGCACAAGTTGATAATGGTACTGCAACATTTTCAAATATTACAGTTTATGAGGGAACATTATTATCTCAAAATTGGACAGTAGTTGGAAATGAGAGTGAAATAAAGTATGAATTGGATAACCCTTTTGTAGATACATCAACAATTAGAGTAAATGTAAAAAATACTCAGACTGATAGTATAAAAGAAGATTATTCTTTGGTTGACAATATTATCAATGTTAAAAATAATTCAAGGATTTATTTAATTCAAGAAACATCTGATGAAAGATATAGACTTTTATTTGGTGACGGTATTATAGGTAAAAAATTAGAAAATAATAATTATATTACTGCATCATACATAACAACTTCAGGAGAATCTGGAAATGGAGCTTCTAACTTTATATTCAGTGGTATACTCTTTGGAAACAATAATGAAAATAATTTAATTGATAGTGGAATATCGTTAATAACCACTGTTACTCCAGCGACAGGAGGTGCAGAAATAGAATCTGCATCGTCAATTAAGTATTTTTCAACAAGACTATATTCTTCACAATATAGAGCTGTAACTGCAAGAGATTATGAAGCAATAATTCCATATGTCTATGATAATGTGGAATCAGTATCAGCATATGGTGGAGAAGAATTGAATCCTCCACANTATGGNAAAGTATTTGCNGCAGTAAAACCAAANAATTCTAANTATCTGTCNAGTTTTGCAAAAAGNCAGATATTGNNTAANTTNAGGTCATATACTGTTGCNGGAATTGTTCCAGAGTTNGTTGATTTNAAGTACTTGACTGTAGAGACTACATCATCNGTATANTATAATTCNTCTTTTGTCANTGATACTGATGCATTAAAAGAAAGAATTACAAATACACTTTTAGATTANTCAAGAACTACNGAGGTCAATAAATTTGGAGGTAGATTTAAGTATAGTAAAGTATCNACATTGATTGACCAATCNGATCANGCTATAATATCAAATATTACNAAGGTNAANATGGTTAGAAANATGAGAGTACGTAGAAATACATACAATCAATATGAATTNTGTTTTGGTAATAAATTTTATATCAATCCAAGTGGATATAATATAAAATCGACAGGNTTTTCCGTTTCTGGTATGGACGGTGTTTTATATTTTTCAGATATTCCAACTTCTGCTACTGAAGGAAGGATTTTTATATTTAAACTCATACCTCAGCGTGGTGTTTTTGTTGTTAAGAAAGATGCAGGAAAAGTCAATTATAATACTGGAGAAATCCTTATAGATACTATATCAATATCTAATACACAAAAAGATGAAAATATCATAGAATTTGAAGTTTCTCCAGATTCTAATGATGTTATTGGAAAACAAGATCTTTATGTNCAATANGCTGTAAATAAAAGCGAAGTNACAATGGTATTAGATACTATTACAAGTGGATATTCCAATTCTGGTTCATCCTACGCATCAACTTCTTCATACCCATCAACGACAAATTATATCAGAGCATGACCGAAAGAACTCAGATAAATCAAACTTTTCAGTCAAATTTACCAGAAAATTTTATTGTAGAAAATCCGAAGTTCGTTGATTTTCTNAANCAATATTATATTTCTCAAGAATTTCNGGGNGGCCCTGTTGATATANTNACGAATCTTGATGNTTATAAAAACNCNGATTCATATC
This sequence comes from Candidatus Woesearchaeota archaeon, assembly GCA_002725495.1. GTDB lineage: Archaea > Nanobdellota > Nanobdellia > UBA10117 > ARS21 > ARS21. The sequence continues at coordinate 5,278 of PBPJ01000002.1, forward strand.
TAGAAGNAAATATTGAGTCTGAGACGANATTAACTANTNATNTCGGAGANAATGATACTNCTATTAATGTAGNATCTAGTNAAGGTTGGCCATCAAAATATGGTATTTTAAAAATAAATNATGAGATTATAACATATACTGAAAAAACAGAAACTTCTTTTTTAGGATGCACTAGAGGATTTAGTGCTATCACAAACTTGAAAGATACTCTCAACCCAGAAAAAGCGGTATTCAATACTTCAGAATCATCAACCCACGATTCGGGAACTACAGTAACAAACTTGAGTAATCTTTTCTTAAAAGATTTTTTTGGAAAGTTTAAGCAACAGTTTGCTCCTGGATTTGAAAATAAAACTCTTACGACAGATTTAAATGATTTAAATTTTTATAATAGAGTTACAGATTTTTTCAAATCTAAAGGCACTGATGAATCTATAAAAATACTTTTTCGTGCTCTGTTTGGAAAAGAAGTTGAAGTAATTAAGCCACAAGACTTCTTATTCAAACCATCAGATTCGAATTATGAGGTTGTTGAAAAGTTAGTATGTAAAAGAATATCAGGAGAACCATTAAATTTAAAAGGATTTACATTATACCAAGATAAAAATCCATATGATCCTGAAGTATTAAGTGCTTCNGGNTCAATATCTGANGTTGATGCNGTAAGATATGATNTTAACTTAANAAATGAATCTATAGTAAGTTCTGATAGTTATTCTAGTAACAGNGATTTGTATTATGTNATAAGCCTTTCTTCTGGATATGATAGAGATTCATTTACTTCTGGAACAATAGAAGGAAAATTTAAAATACCTTCAAAAACNATATCTACAGTTGATTCGACTACAAGTAGTANAGTNATAACTGTAGACTCTACAGTATCCTTTCCATCTTCTGGTGCATTTTATNTGGAAGATGGTGATGATACAGAGTTAATAACGTATCAAAGTAAAAATATAAATCAATTCTTAGATTGTAGTGTTCCTTCAAGAACATTCAAAAAAGGAAGTATTGTAAGGTCGGTAACAAGTGTTTATGGATATGAAAATAATGATGAATCAAAAAAAGTTGANCTTATAATTACNGGNGTTTTAAATGACTTTGAATCTGGTTCTATTAGTAGTTTAAGNGGAACCGCAAGTTCTGCAGAATTGCAATTAAAGGGAACTATAAATGGAACCGGTGTAATACTTGGTTCTGATACTATATTAGGNTCTGGAGTCGTTTCTGGAACTGGTAGTGCTCTNGATGGCCTGCAAATAACNGGTAAAATTATAGGAACCATTTCAAAATCATTAGTAGATGGNATAATATATGAAACNGGAAATCCATTGTTGGATGGATTNAAATTTAAAGGTAGTTTNAATCAATCNGNAACTTTTGCNAAAAATTTATNAGTTGGAGACCAGATAAANGTAAAGTCTATTGGTGAAGTNACAGANAAAAACGATCCATATTTTTCNTCTTGGACTTATAATGTATCAACNAGAAGTAATATAGAAGAAATACTGNCTATAGTAGGAAATACAGTAAAAATAAAAACATTTGATAGACATCAATCATACTTAAATGATATTGTTGAGATAATTGATATTTCAACAAATACTGTTGTATTGGAAGGTATAATTGAAGAAATTAATACAGAAACCAGTTTAACATTTAACTCAACTCAGTCTCCAAATATATTGTCGGATAGTAAAAATTATGCTGTTAGAAGAAAAATAAATTTTGGTAAATTTACTCTAGATAATGATGATCATCCAAATTCAAATGTAGAAGAATTAGTCTCGGGAATTCAGAATACTTATGATGCTTCATCTAAAGTTTTAGTTGCTTCAGAATCAATACCAAACTATGAAATTGCATTAACTAAAGGGATAAAAAGATTCTCCCCTTCGAATATTTCAAACAATATAATATTCATAAAAGACCATGGATTCTATAGTGGAGACATTGTATATTATTCTCCAGATGAAAACAGCCCTGAAATTGAAAATTTACTTGAAGGATATTATTACATTGTTAATAAGTCCATAAACGAAATTCAATTAACACCATCTATTGATGGCGTACTAAATGGAACAATAAGACAAATTGGGTCTGGAAATCCTACAGATACTGAGAATAAGTATAGTTTAAGTCCAGGAAATCTTGCAAATAAAAATCTCACGGGACAAAAATTATTAAAATTTATTCCAAAAGAAACAAAAAATCCAAATAATAATCAATCTACTCCAATAGGTTCTATTGGTATGTTTGTAAATGGAGTAGAACTTATAAACTATAAGTCTCCACAGCAAATTCACTATGGAAAAATAGAAAAAATCGATGTCCTCGATAGTGGCAGTGGATATGACGTTATGAATCCACCGGAGGTTTCTATTGTATCTACAACAAGTCTTAATGAAGGATCAGGAGCCAAAGCAAATTTATCTTTAGTTGGAAATGTTGAAGAAATTAAGATAGAAGATGCCGGCTTTGACTTTTTAGAAGAACCAACAATTACATTAAGTGGTGGAGATGGTTTTGGCTGTAAACTAAAAGCAAGACTTCTTCCAATAACACATAAAGTTGAATTTGATGCTGGAGTAACAGGATACGCCAGTGCAAATTCTACAATTACAATTATTAATACAACAAACAATAGCTTCAGAATAGAAAATAAGCATAAATTTAGAGATGCTGATGAAGTTGTTTATAGAACAAATGGAAATACAGCTATTCCAATTTCTGGCGTTTCTACTACTTTTGGATTTACTCCCTCAGTATCTGGAGTATCAACATCTCTTAGAAATAATTCTCATTATTTTGTTTCAAGAATTGATGACAAACAATTTAGACTTCATTTTACGGAAGAAGATGCTGTAAATAAGAGACATCCAATTAATATTGTTGGATTTGGAACCGGCCCTCAAGAGTTTGTCTCTACAAAGCCAAAAAATATTTTATCAAATGTNATTGTTGTATCTAAAGGAGAAAATTATAAGAGTAAAAAAAGAATAATTGAAATAGATTCAAANAATCCAGACTCTAGCAACATTGATGGAGTAAATACTGCAGAAAATGTCATCAATATACAAAATCATGATTACAATGATGGAGATATAATTACATATTCGTATGAAGGAAACGATCTCCCAATATCTGGACTTTCTACAACCAATCTGTATCAAGTAACTGTATTTGATGAAAATAATTTCAGATTATCTTTGGCTGGAGTTGGTACAGATATTTCAACAAAGAATTATGAAAGAGCAAAATATTTGAAGTTTGATTCGGTTGGAGATGGAACTCATATCTTTAATTATCCACCTATAGAAATTTCTGTAGAGGGAAAAACTGGTATAGGATACACTTTTGGAGGAAAACCCTCATTAAGACCTGTAGTAAANGGTGANATTACTTCNGTTTCNGTCACNAATGGTGGGGATAAATATGGTTCTTCTAGTAGCNTNATAAATTTTGACTCNTCTCTAATTTTTGAACCAAAAATTAGTATTAATACTGGAGAAAANGCCATTTTAGAACCAATAGTNTCAAATGGTTCAATATCATTTGTGATTGTTAGANATGGNGGAAATAANTATACNTCAGAACCAGATCTTAANATNNTCGATNCTGATGGAAATGGTGTTGGAGCNATATTAAANCCTGTGNTNAATAATGGTTCTATCGAGTCGGTTACGATTGTATATGGTGGANTTGGATANGGAAAAAATACTTCTATTAGAGTAATTCCTATTGGTAGTGGAGCAATTCTTAGAGCACAAATTCAAAAGTGGAATATTAATCTATTTGAGAGAAATAAATCTAATGTTACATCTGATGATGGAATTTTTGTTGAGAGTAAAGACTCTAATCTTGGGATAGGATTTGGCTCTCTATATGCTCCTAGAAAATTAAGGTCTAACATACTAACAAATAATGGAACTCCAGACTTAATATTTGACTCTATTTCTGGAGAAGTGGACAAGAGTATTTTTCCAGAATATTCAACAGAACACTCTCCAATTATTGGATGGTCTTACGATGGAAATCCAATATATGGACCATATGGATATTCAAATAAAAATGGAGGAGATGTAAGACTTCTATCCAGTGGATATGGTATTAAAAATAATAAAGATCCTCAAAATCAATCAGTAAGAAAGAATGGCCCAGCATTTGCCGATTTCCCGGAAGGATTTTTTATTGAAGATTATGAATATAGGGGAGATGGTGACCTAGACGAATATAATGGAAGATTCTGCATAACTCCAGAATTTCCAAATGGCATATATGCATACTTTGTAACATATAAGAATTCGGATAAAGATGGAGATAATGATAAAAATGCACAGTCTCCATTCTTTAATTACAAGAGACCACAATTTCCCTATGTAATTGGCCCAAATTATAAGTCATCAGCGGAATTGGTAAATTTTGACCCCAAAGTTAACCAAAGAGATGTTGATCTTAATTTATTAAATATAACCAGAAATACTTCTCCATATAAATTCATGGAGAAGAATAGTACCTATGAATATCTTATTCAACCTCAGAATAAAAATAATTTAATAAATAATCTGTTAAAAACTTCTTTTGGAGATATAACGGATATAGAAATTATTGATTCTGGAAAAAATTATAAAGTTGGAGACAGAACTGTCGTAAAAATGGATGGTACTGGTTCTTCAATTTCTCCAATAGCAGAAGTGGAATCGGTTATTGGAGTTGGAATAGAGAAAATATCATCACAAAAAAATATTATAGAAGACGTAAGTGTAGAATTTAGACCAGATGGGCTCATTCAGGTTACATCAGAATTTCCACATAACTTCAAAAGTGGAGATATTGTTTCCTTCTTTGACTCCTCTTCAAAAATAGAAGAGTTGAATGGTGCATCTAAAATTGGAATAACCAATTTCAAAACTAGTTTATCTAGTTCTATTGGTAATGTATCTCAAACAGGAATTGCAACTGAAATTTCAATTAGTTCCAGCGTTTTTAATATTTTAGATAATTTAAAAGTAAATGATTATTTAACTATTAATAATGAAAAAGTAAAAGTAACTGGATTTGATGGAGAAAATAATACATTATCCATCTTAAGAGAGCAACTATCAACCACTGGAAGTTCGCATGTTTCCGGATCTGATGTAATCCTTGATAGTAGACAAATTATTTTATCCAAAGATTTTAGAAATAAATCCAATACCAGAAGAAGTTCAGAATTATACTTTAATCCTTCAGAATCGGTTGGAGCTGGAATAGTTGGAATTTCTACATTTAATACTGTCAACTCCAAAAAAAGACAGATAAAATTGCAGTCAATATTCATAGAAAATCATGGACTACAGACTGGCGATAAAGTAATTTACTCATCACGCGGCCAATCTCCAATAGGAGTTACTGTAGATACAGTTGGTAATGAATTTGCTCTTCAAGATAATTCATTACTATATGCAGTGAATCTCGGAAGAAATTTTGTTGGATTATCTACCAGTTCTATTGGAATTGGTTCGGATGGTAGTTATGTTGGAGTAACAACAACAAAAGTGCCAAATGTACTATATTTTACAAGTTATGGTTCNGGAAAATCTCATAGTTTAAAAACTCCCGAAACAATATTCAATTCNAATATTAAAAAATATACNGGTATTGTAACAACAANCGATGATCATCAACTTTCTAATGGAGANATTGTAAGTATTGATATAAACTCTTCNGTTTCAGAAACATTATATCANGTTGAATATAATTCAGAGATACGAAAGTCTATTTTTAATCCNACATCTCCATCNAATATTGATATAGAAAANAATNTAATAACAATAGAAAATCACGGTTATAANNATGGAGANAGAATTTTTTACGAATCTAGTNATCCANCTCTTCCTTTNGAAAATGNAACCATTTATTANGCACATAAAATAACAGATNATNAATTTAANNTATCNNNTNATGANTGGGATGCNAGATTTAGTTTACCAGTTCAAGAAATAAATTTAACTACGCAAGGTTCTNATCATAGATTTAGTTNAGTAAATCCNCANATAAAACTACCAGCATATGCTAATNTTGCNTTTGATGTTTCTCANAGTTCATTATCAAATTTAANNCTATCATTTTTTACTGANGAATCTTTTGTTGGGGAATTTGAATCTACAAAAACATCTTCTGAAATTGAAATTGAAAGAGTNGGAACTCCAGGAGAATNGAATTCTTTAGTTANACTTCATTTAAATGAAAATTTCCCAAGTTCTTTCTANTATCAGTTAAAACCAACAAATACTGATGAAATCAAGAGTGCTGGTGAGGAAGATAAATTAAAAATACTTCCAGATTTAGCACCAAAACCATTTAATTCAAATAAAATTGATTTAATATTCAGTAGATATAATGGTAAGTATGAAATTAATGTGATAGATTCAAAATCTTTTGAGGTATCTTTAGAACAAGAGCCGGAAAGATTATATTATGAATCCTCCGATTTATCAAAATCAGAATATTCTACAGAATCAACAAATTATTTTGGCCCTATAAAATCTTTAAAGATAAAGCAAAAATCGGCAAATCTAAAAAAAGTTCCAGAAGTAACTTCTATAGCATCAAATACTGGTTCTGGAGCTATTATTAATTTTATTGGTGAAGAAGTTGGAAACATAAAAAAATTAGATATTTCTAATATTGGTTTTGAATTTTCTTCCGACAAAACACTTAAACCAATAGCAGATATACCAACAGTTATAAGTATATCAAATTACCATGAAATAGAAAGTATTAAAATTGTTGATTCTGGACTTGACTATACAACCCCACCAAATATTACAATTTATGATTCTGAATTGAATCAAGAAATGAATAATGTCATTGTTGATGTAAATCTTATTGGTTCTTCAGTATCTGAAGTAAATGTAATAAATGGTGGTTCTGGATTATCAAAATCAAACTTATTGGCTGTAAGTACGAATAATACTAATGGAATTGATGTAATAGACGCTGAATTTGATATTTCTACTAAAGTTGCAACACTAACATTAGGAACACCACCGACTGGATTTACAGATTCTACTTATCCATTTTCTATTGGCCAAAAAGTATTTGTTGAAGGAATTGAGATTATTTCCGGATCTGGAGATGGATACAATTCGAGTAATCATGGATATCAGTTATTTGATATTGTTGGTGTTAACACTGCACCTGGAGTAGCTAATGTTGCTACGGTATCATATACTATTCCAAATACTTCTTCTGCAGGAATTAGAACCGATTCCTCTGGTTCCATAATTAAAGAGTCTAATTTAGCTTCATATGAAATTAAATTTAAAGAAGGAGTCGTAGATTTATTCTCAGCAGGAGAACGTTTAAATTTTGGTTCTTCTGCAGAAACGTTTGGATTTGTCGTAGATAATCAAGGATGGGATCAAACTACATCAAAGTTAAGAGTTAATGGCATTGAAGGTGGAGTCATTAAAGTTGGAGATTCTATTAATAGCAATACAACGAAAGCAAAGGGTATTATAAGATCATTAGAAACTTCTTCTGGAAAGTTTATTGTAGATGCGACAAGCCAGATATTGCTAGGTTCATCAAAAGAAACTGGAAAACTTAGTAATTTTTCTCAAAAAATTCATGATAATAATTACTATCAAAGATTCTCATATTCAATTAAGGGAACGACCGATATTAGTAAATGGGACGATTCTGTAGGAAATTTAGTTCATACTTCTGGATTTAAAAGATTTAGTGATTATGTTGCAGAATCTTCAGTTGGAATCACAACAAGACCAATTTCAGGAATCAGCTCTGTAAGTTCAGTAACTAATCTAATAAGTTCCATAGAGGTAGACAGAATACATGATTTTGATATGGTTAGAGAGGATAAAATTGCCTCTAGTTCAAAAAATATTTCTTTTAATGGAAAAATTATTACCGATTTCTTCAGGAGCGATAAAAACAGAGCGATAACTATTGACGATTTTAGTGATGAGTTCAAGAGTAATCCAAATTTGGACGTATTTACAGTTATTGATAGTTTTTATGGAAATACTATAAGAACATGTAAGTATATTATTGAAATGTATAATTCTACCACAAATGAATATGAGGTAGCTAATTTTATATTAACACATAATAATTTCTTAGTTTTTATTGGNGATTATACTGGAGCTTATAACANNAATCCATTTGGNTCANTANCAACTGANATCACNNTAGGAAAAATNGAAGTAAAATTTATGCCATATAATATAGATGATAACATCTATATGAAAGTCTATAGAACAGCAATNACAGATGCTTCTTNTANNGANGAAACTGTTTCTTTGGGATTTGNCGATAGAATTGGNTTGACAACATCATTNGATGCCAATCCTGGAGTTTCTCAAAAAATACTAAGTNTAGATGCTACTCAATATGATTCCTATGGTTTTATTATTCAAGTAGAAACAGACACTGATAATCAACTGTTNCCGTCAGGTTCTTCTGATTATCAGTGTGTAGAGGGATTCACAACTTATGATGGTGGATTCAATGTTCATAACTTATTCTTCAGTGATATCAATACTTATAGAGATTTAGGAATATTTGATACTAGTTACTCTTCTGGTAATCTGGATTTAAACTTTACTTTGAATACTGGGATAGCAGCTACTTCGTTCGTTGGAAAACTATATGTAATTGGATTTAAAAACACTGCTTCTGTTGGATCTACCTTTATAGATCCTAATACAGAAAATATAAAGTTAGAGTCTAACTTTGCTGAAATATCCGCCAGTTCAAATCCCGGTATAACTACTATTTCTACTATGAGAGCTGACCAATTCAGGTCTTCAAAGCATTTAGTTCAAGTTATTTCTGATTCTGGAGAAAAAGATGTTTCCACAATTATTGGAATTCATGANGATACTGATACATTTTACAATGAATATGGAAATGTAAATACAAATGGTCCATTNGGTACATATGATTATTCTCTGAATAATAACAAGGTTNATCTTTTGTTTACACCGAATCCTGGAATAGGNGTTACTGTAAAGGTATTTTCTGAGGAGTTTAGNAAAGAAACTGCTGGATATGCAAACACTTCTTTNTCNCATCTAGACATNTTTGTAGATGACTTTACATATGTTGANAGATTAAAAAGATATAAANTGGATTTCCCACTTAAGCATGTCGGTGATTCATTATTCTCAAAAGAAATTTCTCCTTCCGGAATTTCTACTACTCTAGGNTCAATAACATTCCTTNANGAAAATGGNACATCCGANGATCATTTCTTTGTTACTGGAGAGGAAATAAAATATACTGGAATTGGTACNGAAAGAATTTCTGTNATGACTGGTACTGGTTATACAGATAGACTACCAGAAACTGTTTTTGCAATTAAGAAGACAGAAAATACNATACAAATTGCAACTTCTAGATCTGATGCNTTGTCTGGAATAGCTTTGACTATTACNGATTTCTACANTGGAATGAAAGATCAAACTTTNGATTCTATAAATTCTAACAAGAAATGTGTTATNATGATAGACAATATCATTCAAAGTCCAATGTCTTGGACTTCCATAACACATACTTTATCTAATAATATNACTGGATTGTCTACCTCATTACCTCTCACTGGAATTTCTTCTATGAGAGATGGTGATATTGTTAGAGTTGGAAATGAGTTTATGCGAATATCCAGTGCAAAGACACCAACCGTAAATTCTGTACTGGTTGATAGATCTTGGATGGGAACCAAAGCAGAACCTCATTCTTCAGGGGACATTGTAAGAATATACAGGGGCGATTATAATATTGTTAAGGATAGAATATTTTTCAAAGAGGCTCCATATGGATTAACGGAGGTTAGAAACGATTTTCTAAACCTATCCAGATTAAAAACAAAATCATCATTTAATGGAAGATTCTTCCAAAAATCATCTTATGAAGAAAATGCCATATTTGATGANATTTCNCANGAATTTAATGGAATNAAAAAAGATTTTAATCTTACGGAGGAAGGGAATNCTGTAANTGGATATGATGAAACTGANAATTCNAATAGTATTGTGCTTTTGAGAAATATNGCTCAAAAACCNACNATAGATTTTAATNTCGAAAATGTTGTGGGTATTGGTACACAATTNAGATTTGTNGGAAGNGAAGATGGATTNGGAAATGATATAGTATCTCAAANTGATGTAAATAAAAATATGGTTCCTAAAGGAGGAATAATAGTTTCTGTAGCCTCCTCGCAGGGATTTGGTTATCAACCCCAAATGAGAGCGGTTGGAATTGCATCTGTAGTCAATGGAGAGATTGATTCTGTTGGCATAGGAACTACGTACTCAACTCTTCTTAATGGATATACAGAAACTAGTTTCCCTGGTTCCGGATATACACAACCAATCGTACCAATAAAATTCTTTAGTTCAACTGGAACTGGAGCNGAGGCTCATGGTGTAGTCAATGCTGGAATTGTAACTGAAGTTGTAATTACAAATCCTGGTTCTGGTTATGATATTAATACCCCACCATCAGTACTGTTTGATTCTCCTATCCCATACAACAATTTGTCTTTGACTGGAAGCACTTCTGGAATTGGAGCATCTGTGGATGTAGTTGTTGGGCAAGGCTCTAGCGTTATTGATTTTAGAATTACAAACTTTGGATATGGATATGAAATTGGTGAAGTTTTGACACCAGTAGGAATATTAGAAGATTCAAATTCATCAACTTCTCCATTTACAATAACAGTAAAGGATGTATATGATGAACCATTTGCAGCATGGAATATTGGAATATTAGAACTGGTACTTGATATCTCACAACAATTTGACGGAGTTAGACGTACATTTAGTTTGAAGAGACAAGGCCCACTTGGAATAGAACCATTNAGTATTGAAAAAGGAACATATGGATCTATTGATTTGGCAGCAAACTTAATAGTTCTTTTAGATGGAGTTATGCAGGAACCAAATAAAGACTATACATTTGAAGGTGGAACAGAGTTTACATTTACTGATGCACCAAAATCCGACTATGAGTGTCAGATTTTCTTCTATAAAGGAAGTGTTGGNGATACNANATTCATNGATATNGATCCTCCATTAGAAATNGGAGATAANGTACAATTATCNTATCCAGAAGATANNAGATTTATTGNTNGNGAGGATTNAAGAACCATANCATCNATNAATAATTCAAATTCCGTAAAAACAACAACTTACAGCGGAAATGGATTATCAGAATCTTTGAGGTCTGCACACCTCATAAAACAAAATACTGACGCTTTTATTGGTGGAGAATTGGTCTCTAAAAAGAGGTTAAGTTTAGAGGCATTGATACGGCCAGAATCTAAATTAATAAGACCTATAACTAATTCTGATCATATTTTATATGTTGATAGTATATCTAAGAATTTCAATGTAGATTCTAGAGCAACCAACAATATAATCATAACCTCTCAAGAATTTGATTCCTCAAATCTTTCAACAAAATCAGAAGTAATTACTGACGTAAATGTTTCTGGTGGCCATGGAATAATAGTCGGAGTTGGAACTAGTTCTTCTGGAATAAATACAACATCACCCATGCTTGAATTTACTATTCAAAGTGATGAATCTATAAATGCTGGATTAGAAGGAATAGTCNCAGANATATACTTCACAGTATCTGGTTCTAACATTGGAAATGGAATAATTTCTATTGAAAATGGTTCTTCGNTTGGTNTAGGNTTATCNTTCATTGACAACATATATAAAGCTGATNNAGTTTTATCGNACAANGGAATAACAACAGTATATTCCAANGTTTCNNATTTNAACGGAATAACCTCTACTACAAACTCTGGAGATGGTTATTACTATGGTTCTTATAGTTGGGGNAAAATTACTGGAACAAGATCTTCCGATTCGTATGCATTTGATATCAATCAAATTGTTGGAATAAGTGCAAACGATTTACCTTCACCAATAATTACAAGATATTTGCCATTTAAAGAAGATTTTTAAAGAATAAATAAAGGAAAAACATAAAATGTCGGCAATCTTAACTGACCAATTTAGAATATTAAGGGCTTCTGATTTCATAGCCTCTATTGGTAATACATCCAATTCATATTACACATTCTTATCTGTCCCAGATATTAATGAAATAGATAGCGATTGGGAGAATAATATTCCAGATCCCATTGATAGTTTTGATGAAGAAAATAGAGCATTTGATAATATTGTAGCATTATCAAAGATAGCTCCAAGTGATGCTAGACAAGTAGTGAGGAAATATACTTGGGTCACTGGAGAAACCTATGAGATGTATAGAAATGACTACTCTAGAGTCAATAGAACTCCCATAACAAATTCTACCAGATTATATGATTCAAAATTTTATGTACTAACCAGCGATTATAGAGTCTATATATGTTTGCAAAATGGAACAGACCCCGATAATCCAAAAGGAAGACCATCCATCAACGAACCAACTCATACAACTACTACAGCACAAGCTGCAGGTGATGGTAGCGATAAGTACCTTTGGAAATATCTNTATACAATAAGACCAAATGATGTAATNAAATTTGATTCNACTGATTTTATACCAGTTCCAGAAAAATGGTCATTAGGNAATNCAGAAGTATCTGATATTGTTGATGCTGCTGTAGATGGATCTATTGAGGCTGCAGTAATTGTAAACGCNGGAATTGGATATGGNTCNGCAACTTCAATAAACAATATNCCAATTATTGGCGANGGNGANGGNGCAGAAGCTTCTATTGCAATTTCATCNGAAGGAAAAGTTGTAGATATTTCAATAACTAATAGNGGAAGTGGATANAGTTATGGAACTCTNGATATTTCAAATGTAACNCATACTGGAATNGGAACTACAACACTNGCAAATTTTGATNTTATAATTTCACCGAAAGGTGGTCATGGTGCTAATATCTATAGAGAATTNGGTGCTAATAGAGTTTTACTTTATAGTAGATTTGAAAATCTACAATTCCAAAATCCTGATGTTATTTCTAGCAATAGTTTTGCTAGATTGGGTGTAGTAAAAAATCCAGAAACATTTTCTGGAACTGGCGTAACTTTCACACAACCAACAGCCTCTGGACTCTATGCTTTAAAGTTGACTGGTGTTGGAGCATCAACTCTAAGTTTTGTTGATGACGAGAGAATTACCCAAACTGTGGGTTCTGGAATGACAGCCGTAGGAAGAGTTGCATCTTATGATAAAACAACTCAGATTTTAAAGTTCTGGCAAGATAGAAGTCTCGTATTGAGTCAACCAGAAGGAGGACCTAGTTCTCCAGCATATGGAACACAACCACAGTTTGGTTACAAGTTACTTAGATTTACTGGAAGTGTTGGAGCTGGAGGTAATTTGACAATAAATCAACCAGATAATCCCTCACCTAATGGATTAAGTATAGATAATACTTTCGGAACATCTAATAATCCTAGTTCAACAACGACAATAAATAATAGGAAATATAATCTTGGACAAGCATTTGTGAATGGTGTTGCAAATCCAGAAATTAAACCTAGATCTGGAGATATAATTTATGTAGATAATCGAGAACCTATTCCCAGATCAAGAAACCAAAAAGAAGATATTAAAATTATTATAGAATTCTAATAAAATGCCCCAGCAAACTAATCTCAACGT
>PBPJ01000040.1 GCA_002725495.1 Candidatus Woesearchaeota archaeon
CTTTTCTGTCTGTTGTACTCGCATAATTCTTTCATATTAGTAACTACCATTTTAGTGGAGCTTCTATAAATGTTAAACCTTTGTAGTTAAACCAGTTGTTTTTACCCTGTTTAAATACATCATTACCATTTTCATCAAAGCCATTATGCTTTTTAATAAAGCCAAATGATGGAGGTAGATCACCTACGTTATAACCCTTGTACTCGATTCCGTTTAAGAATATTGTATTCTTACCTTTAAATTTAATTGTTTTCATATATCTATTTTAATTTGTTAGTGTAATCGTATTCATCTTCACCAATAAAGAATCTGTATTTTAATTCTTCTCCTGTCCCTATACAATAATGATTATACATTCTTTCGTACAAGACATTGTTGTGCATAAATAAGTTTTCTTCAATTGCTAATTCTTTTGATAATTTTGTGTGTATAATATTCATATTGTGTTTTATTATATTATCTGAAGCAATTCGTATTATGTTTCGAATAATATTCTTCATTGTGTCTTTTATGCCACTCAGCTTCCCACATATAAATTCTTTCACCGTGTCTTCTTGCTTTTGCAAATCTGTATAAATCTCTTTTCATATTTTATTTTTATTCGCATGCCACTTAGCAATGTTTTGTCGCCATTGCCACTCGCGCTTGCGATAGTTAATATCTGTGCACCACTTAATCCAGCCGCGACTTGTATCGTTCGCACCATATTTAGCTTCGAACTCTCGCGCCTGTTTAAGTTTTGCTTGTATTTTATCTTGAGGGTAATCGATAAACTCCATCATTATTTATTTTCAGATGGAGTTATTACTTCGACAACATTTCTTACACTCACAGGAACATTAGTTGAACTAGTGTATGAGTTGTATTTGATAAAGCAGGGAAGTTTATCAAGTGTTGACTTCATAATGTTATACACTTCGTCATGATTATAAGTGCATGATTTTCCATTTTTGAATTCAACATTAATTGTTGTGTTTTTACCAATTAGTGATTTTCTGATTACAAATCTTTTTGAGTTAATAGTATTAGTCATAATTTTAAATTTTAAGTTATTAATTGTTATTAGTTATTATTAGTTTATTATATTATCAGTTGTATTTCGTATTAAGTTTCGAATTAAATTATTATATAGTCTAAGTCAAAATCGTCAGTGTAAATTGAGTATTCAATATTATTTTTATTTAATCTTTCAATAGTGTCTTGAAAATATTCAATTGTATATTCGAAGAGAATAAATGTATTGTTTTTGAATTTTTTAGAATTTATTTTATTGTCAATAAAAAACTGGGTTGAGTCAGAAATATAATGTATTTCGTCATTTGGTAGAATTTTTTGTAATTGATTATAAGTCATATTAAGTTATATTAAAAGTTATTATTTTGTATTGTTTTATTATATTATCGAGTTGTATTAGTATTAAAGTTCGAAAGTGTATATTTGTTTATTATTTAAATATGTCAAACTGTCATTGCACTATATGTCATAATGTCATGATATAAATTATTTTATTAATTTATATTTATAATAAGATTTTTTAAGTAATTTATGTAAATCTTTTAATTGATTATTATTTAATGAGTGAGTAAATATTAATTTATTATTTAATATTATAAAGTTATAATGTAAGTTGTTAATAATAAGTGATGATATTAATTGTGTTTGATATTTATTAGTTATAAGTGTCATATTGTTTTTATTTTATTATCAACTTCGCTTCGTATTAACTTTCGTTCTAGAAAAAAACGTAAAAAGTATTTTAGTAAGGTTTGTAAAAGTTGTATATATATGACAAATTGTCAGTAAAAACAGCGGAGGTATGCAAAAAAAAACGAGTTTTATGACAAAATGACAAAAAAAATAGCTAGGGGGGACGCTACACCTCTCAATATCTGATATGCTTTTAGTTTTCATGCAAGGTACCGGTACATTTCTAGATCAGGTACCCAATATCTCTCCCCCTTAATGATATTATACTACGTATAATATCTAGATAGGAGTAAGGTATTATATAATAGATATCTTATATTACAGGCAAAAAAGTAAATTTACCTATTTTTGTGTAAGTATATAACTATACAAAGTAAATAAAAAATATATGGCAATAATTTCAACATATCCAGTAGACAATAACCCACAGAACGGAGATTATTTAATTGGAACAAAAGTAACAACAGGAGGAACACAAATAAATCCTACTAAAAATTTTACAATTGAGTCTGTAGCTGATTTTATAGCTGGAAACTATGCAGCTCAAAGAATAGTTTCTAAATATCAGTGGTTAGACGTTGCACCCGAAACTTATTTTAATATTCCGAATGCAACAGATACTAATATTCCTTTTAATACTACAAAAGATATAGTAAGTCAAAAGAACCCTAGTGTTTTTCCTACAAGAAACACAGCGGGAGTAAGTCCAGCAGCAGAAACTACGTTTAGTTTTCCTGCAGAATTGTACGGGACATGGAAAATGACACTAAAAATACATTTATTTGATCAATTTAATGATGTAAAAATAACAGCTGGTGTACGTAATAGAACCGGTGGTGTTACAACATACTTACAACAATTAATTGATGATGGTGCTTCTTATGCACTAAGTACAGATAAAGCTTATGAAGGAATAGGATTAATTGATATTACTGCAGCAACTAGTGAAATTGATTTTGTAGTTAATTGTTCTACTAATACTCCTTTCCCCTCAGCAAATGGAAATAATCCATGTGAACTAATCCTTGAATACATAGCGTAATGGCAATAATATTTTCTTACCCTCCACTAAAATCCGCAGATGTAGCAGCATCAGATAAGTTAATAATCAGTAAAATGAACACTGATGGTAATCCTACAAAAACTATTACAATTAGTGAATTAAGTAAAGCTATAGGAAGTGGCACTGCTACAGGTGGACCATTTCTACCATTAACAGCTGGGCCAACAGTTCCATTAACAGGAGACTTATACATGGCACCAAATGGTGCTGGACCAAGCGTAGGTAGTAAAAATATAGTATTTAGAGGTATTGATGATACAGGAACAGAACTAAACGCTGCGCAAATACACACAGTAGATAGCTCAATAAATCCATCTGGTCAAGATTTACATTTTAGCAATGCTAATGATAATGGAATTATGACAACAAATTTAGTAGTAGATGCATTTGGAGCTGTTGGTATTGGAACTACTAGTCCTAGTTCTACTCTTGACGTAAATGGTAATGGTAATTTTGCTACTACTTTAAATGTAGGAGGAAACGTACAATTTGGAGGAGCAACAGATTTTCGTTATTTTGTCGGAAGTAATAGCATAGGGTTAGGAACAAGTTCTCCTAATTTTAAAATGGATATTTCTGGCGGTGATTTAAGATTTGAAAATAATGATGGTATAAGATTTGGAGGTACAGGTTCTAATAATACTAATTGGAGAATATATACCACTGGAACAAACACTGGAACACTTGAAATAGGAAATCCAGTAAGTTCACCTAGACTTACTATATATAAATCAGGATTAGGAACACCTAGTGTTGAAGGTAAAGTACAGTTTAATCTTTATGGATCAGGTAATTTTACAGGAACGGCTGCTTATGATTTATCTGTAGATTCTAGTGGAAATATAATTGAAAAAGCTACAAGAAAAATATTTACAGCAACATCGTTAGATACAACTACTAATTATAATGTATCTCCTGCCGGTACTCAAACTCCAATAGTTTGGGACTCTGAATTAATAAAAGATAGTATATATACTCATGACAATGCTGTAAATCCTGAGCAAGTTACAGTTACTGAAGCAGGAACATATCGTATATATTCAATGTTAACAGCAACTTCAACTGGACAAAGAGTTCAAATTTTATTAAGAATAGCAATTAATGGAACTGCTAGGGCTAGATTTGGAGCAGGAATGTATATTAGAAGCTCATCAGGTCAGAATAAATCATCTTCTATAATTGAAGAAACAATAGTATTAAATGCAAATGATATTATTACAATAACAGGTGAAAGAGGATCATCAACTTCTACAGCTACGTATAACATATCAGAAGCATCGTATTTTAGTATAGAAAAAATAGCATAACAAATAGCAATATAAAAAATTAATTATGGCAATAATAACAACATATCCAGTCGACACAGCTTCATCTCAAGATTATTTATTGGGTACAAAGAAAAGTAACACTGGAACACAAATAAATCCAACAAAAAACTTTACTGTTGAATCAGTAGTAAATTCAGTATTTCAATCTCTTCCTGCTTATGCTGACAATGCTGCAGCTGTAGCTGGCGGTTTAGCTGCAGGAAAATTATTTCAAACCACAGGAACAGCCGCAAATCCATTAAATGTAGCTGGAATTGTAATGATAGTGCAATAAAATGAAAATTATTAAAAAAATATTATATTTTATAAAAAAATTATTTAAAAAAAATAAATCGTATTTATATAAAAGCAGTTATGCTATAGGACAATCAAATTTAATAAAATAAAAAATGATAAAAAAAGTAGTTTATAGTTAT
The DNA here is from genome assembly GCA_002725495.1 of Candidatus Woesearchaeota archaeon. GTDB lineage: Archaea > Nanobdellota > Nanobdellia > UBA10117 > ARS21 > ARS21. Next base: position 4,515 of record PBPJ01000040.1, read on the forward strand.
TGGTCTAAACCAACAACTAATACAGCGACTAATTTTGCAGGTTTTAATTCTAAAGAAGCATTTAGCAATTGTGCTAAATTATCGGTTTTAAAAAGCAAAACTTGGGCTAAAAAAGTAGAATTAGTAACAGATAAAAAAGGTAAAAAATTATTAATAGATGAATTAAATCTACCTTTTGACAATGTTATTGTAGAATTAGACAAATTAAATAATATAAAAAACAAGCACTGGGCTATAGGTAAACTATACGCATGTTCAATACAAGAAGAACCATTTATGCATTTAGACTTTGATGCTATATGGTTTAAAAAACCGCCTAGAAAAATATTAAAAGCACCTGCTTGTTTTCAAAATTGGGAAAAAAACACAGATACACATAAATATTATAAAAAATTAATAGACACGTGTATAACTACTCCTAATTTAAAAATACATAAATATTCAGATTTTAAACAAATAAACGCTTTAAACTGTGGTTTTATAGGATTTAATGATCTAACTAAATTAAAACTATGGTATGAACTAGCTTTAGACTATATAGAAAAAACTGATAAAAAAACAAAAAAAGACATGATACCATGTATTATGTTTGAACAATATTATATAGGCAGCATATTAAAGCATTTTAATATACCTGTAGAAACTTTAGGAGAAGAATGGGTAGAAGAAGATTTAGCTTATAAATTAGGTTATACTCATTTGATATCTGAATCTAAATTAGATAAAGAAGTAGAAAAACAAGTATATAATAAAGTAAAAAACTTATAAAACAAGTAATAATAAACATATACCGGCTCGGTGAAGAGCACAACCAAATATAAACTTAAACCAAAAATTATGACATTTTATTACCAGACTAGATCGTGGAATAGTCAACCACAAATTTCAGAAGAAACCATTAACCTTTGGAAACACCTCGCAGAAAAGAAAAACTGGAGGATA
>PBPJ01000008.1 GCA_002725495.1 Candidatus Woesearchaeota archaeon
AAAAAAGAAATTGAAGATTTAAAAAACAATTAATAGTAAAAAAAGGGGGGTAATAATGAGTCTAATTAGTAATAACTGTAGTTTTTTTACCACAGACGAGTTAAAAGTTAGCTCTAACTACCCCGAAGTAGTTCAAGGTATAAGAGTAACCGAAAAACAACTGTTAAATGCACGGTTGTTAGTTGATTCATGCCTGAAATTTATTAGAAGTCGATTTGGAAAAGTCATCATTACATCGTGGATACGAAACAGAAAATTGAATAAATTAATTGGTGGGTCCATGCATACTGATCATTTTCATGGTGGGTGTGTTGATTTTATTTGTGAAACAGATATTTTTGATGTATTTAAATGGATTGCAACACATAAATTACCGGTCAGACAAGCCATTTATTATTGGGATAAAAAATTTATTCATTTATCAATTAATTTACCAATAATCGGTAAAGAATATAAAAACGAATATCTCGTTTTTGATAAAAATGGATATAGAAGTTTTTAAAAAAGGAGTAAAGAAATGTTTAAAAAAATTTTTAAAGTAACAAAAAAAATAACAAAATGGTTCCTAAGATTCGCAATTAGTAAAGAGTTAAAAAAGCTTATCAAAGGATATATATTACATAATAAAAACGTGTTGGAAATTGCAAAAGAAGCCGTTACAGAAATCGCTTCAGCAGAAGACATCAAACTAACAATAAATAAAGTAAATACACAAAATAATGGCCTTCTAAAATCAGTAATATTACATAAAGATCAAGATAAAATTAATGTGAAATTTGGTAAAAATCATATTGTGTATGATACCAGCCAAAAAACATTAGAAACAAAGTTAAACTGGCTCGTAATCGACAATGAAGCAGGATAATAATTATATATATGTTCATGCGTATCGAAATAAATGGTTACCTTTTACGTTTCTAATAAGAACTAAGTCAAATTCGAAAATAGACCATGTTAGCCTAGAAATACCCAAATACGGCATTTATCAAAGTCGGTTGTTTGAAGGAGTTACATGTAAAGCAGAACAACATCAAAAACCATATTTAACCCTTAAATTGCCGTTTGACCAAAACTCCGTTAAAGGAAAACAACTCATTATGTACCTCAACGAATGTGTAGGTAGAGGCTACGATTATAAAGCTGCAATTTTTGGGTTTTGGGGTATTGGTAAATGCGATTCAAAAAATAGATGGTATTGTTCTGAGTTAACGGACTTATATTTCAGTCTCTATTTAGGACAAATGTCTTCATTGAGACGAACTAACATATTTCCTAAAGGATTTATTGCAAAATGTGAAGCATTTTTACTTGGTATTGATTATGAATGATAATAATATTCAAGAGTTATTTGTCCGCTTAACTAAATTAGAGACTATTTTACAACAAATTGTTGTCCCACAAAGCAAGAAATCAGTTATAGAGTGGGATAAATTAGCAAAATTAAACGTAGAAGAAAAATTAAACTTAATTCCTTCAGTAAAGGACGGATTAGAGGAGTTATCTGTTAGGTTAATTTGTATTGAAGATAATCAAAAACAAAAGAATCTAAAAACTGAAAACAATATAAAAAAAATTGAAAAAGAATTATTAATTTACAAATATAGTTTTGGTGCCGTTATCGCACTTGGCGTTGTCATATACAGCAAATTGATCATTATTGATCCCGAAGTGGCAGCAAAATATATCTCAATTCTAGCCCTGTAATTTATCAGTAATGTATAACTCATTATATTATATTGTTTAATATAATGTATTTTTTGTATTTTTTACACTCAAATTTATTATAAAGCTTGAAAATAACGAATTATACAAAATGGTTGTAATGTATAATTCGTTATGTTATTGTATATATAAGTTAATAAACAAGGAGTAAAAAAATGAATAAAGAATTTTTAAATAATAAATTGTCATATAAAGTTCATACGACTGATAGTATTTTAAAAAGATGGGAAGAAGGCCAGATATGGTATTTGGTTGATAAGCATATAGACTCTACAGATGAGTATATTGATCACGATGAAACCCTAATTACTAAAGAAAGAAAAAAGAAAATTTATAATTATGAGTACCATCTAATGAATATTGATTCTGGTTGGTGGATTATTTTAGATCAAGATGCCTATAGAAATTTTCACGAAGATTCAGATTTTCATGTTGATAGTAATTAATTGAAAATGAAATATTTTGAAAAAAAAGAGCTAACAAAATTTTTTAACATTTTAAAAAAAAAGGCATCAATTCGAGATCAAGCATTATTTAATATTATGTATTGGTGTGGGCTCAGGGTAAGTGAGTTACAATTATTAAATATTGAATCCTATAATCCTGATTCGCATACAATCCAAACAAATCGATTAAAAGGCGGTATTAGCAATACGATAAGGCTTGATTCGTCACGAGAGCGATTAATACGTAAATACATTAAAACACGGCCAGATGCATTGCCATACGAACCTTTATTTATGAGTCGGGAAGATAGTCCAGTATCACGAGATATGATTTTTAAGTTAACAAAAAAATATTGCGAAATGGCTAATATAAGACNATTAAGTCCACATGCNTTTAGGCACTCCATTGCAGTTCACCTATTGGATTCTGAAGTGNCTATTTATGNAGTTCAAAATCTGTTAGGACACAAAAATATTTCTTCGACTACAAAATATTTAGCTTTNACAACCGCTCAAAATAAACTATTATTTGANAAAATGATAGCAAGTAAAAATATAGCTAAGTAGTGTAGGGGACTGGCGCAAGAGAAAGGGGGTCTTGCACCAGCGGAAAAAATAGAGAGGAGCTTTCGCTCATATAATATTATACCTCGATTTTGGTTTCNAAATTATGCAATTCGAGTTTGAAAATAATAACTTTTTTGTTCTTTAAATATCAATACTGGGCTACCAGTCTTTTCATTTAACAAACACCACTCAATTTTTAGCGTATTTCCGCACAATTCTACTTTTTTAATGTGTTCTAAAAGATGCTTTTTATTAAATTCTATACTGTCAATAATTTTTATTACTTCATTTTGGATCTGATCTTTATCAATTTTAAAACTTTCAATGTTTTTATTTTCAATGTTTTTATTTTGAATTTGAATTTTAATTTTATCCATTTTATTTTTATGTTCTTTAATTCTTGGTGCTAANTCACATATATCAATTTCATTATTGGATTCTATTATATTAATAAGTTTATTATATTTATTTTTTGTTTTTTGATATTCAATTTGTAAATTATTTATTTGATCTTTGATATTTGTTTTTTTATTGGTTATTGCGACAACTGTATCTTTTGTTATNGTTTTAATTGTTTTTTNATTNANNATTNCNNNNCGNAAAGNANTTATCAAACACTCATCGAGATGATCTNNNCGCACATTTCTTCTTTTGCATGAGTTATTTTTTAGTTTTTTGAGACAACTATAATACTGATGTCTGACTTTGTTTTTACTTGTTCCTGTTATCCCACTCATTTTGGAACCGCATTCACAGCGTAAAACCCCACTTAAAATAAAGTTAGAATGTAATTTAACTTTAGTTTTTTGTTTATATTTAATTATTTTTTGAGCTTGATTAAATTGATCTACANTAATAATAGCAGGATGATTATTTTTGATTTGTACATGTTCAAAACCAAATTTTNNATCTNTATTATAATTAACTGTTCCNGTNTACGTCTCTAGTTGCATAACTTTTGANATGTANGTTGATGTAAATAAATTATTATCACGAGTTCTTATATTTTNNTTNTTTAATTNAANTGCGATNCTNTTGTAGCCTAATTTTTTNTTTATATACATATCATAAATTTTTTTAACAATTTCTGCTTCTTTTTTATTTATAACTAGTTTTGATCTTTTTTTATTTTTAAATGTTACCTTAGAAAGGTCGTAGCCAAATGGTGCTTTACCTACAACGTGGAAGCCATTTTTAACCGCTTGAATCATTCCTTTAAGTGATTCTCTAGCTAAGTTTTGTGAATAGGCATGACTCAAGGACTCGTATAATGATTCCATGACTACCCCATAAGCGTTAGAATTGTCGATAAACTCCGTAACTGATATTACTGCAACATTATGCTTTTGTAGTTTGGCTTTAAATATTACGCTGTGAGTCCTATTTCTAGAGAAACGATCAAATTTATAAACAATAATTTGTGAAAACGTGTCTGTTTTTGCGTCTTCCAACATTTGATTAAATTGAGGTCTATCACTTGACCTACCACTAATCGCTTCATCAATATATTCTTTTACTATAACCAGCTCATTTTTAGCACAATACTCACGACAAGCGCTTAACTGTGCTTCTATTGAGAAACCAGAATCTTGTTTGCTTGAACTGTATCTACAGTATAAAACTACATTTTTCACGATTTAGATTTTAAAGTATTGCAATACATAAATAAAGTTAGGGCTTCACTCTTCTCATATTTCTCGATCATGGCCGTATTATAGAAGTCTATTTCCATATTTTTTGAAATTGTAATTTTATTACTTATATAAGCATAAATTTTGTTTAGTTTTGATAAATTTGGGGGTTTAGAAGTTCCTCTGACAATGCGATATATATAGTTGCGACTCGTACCAATAATTCGTCCTAACTCAGCATACGATATATCTGCATCGTATAGCAATCTGTCCAATAGCATTCCCCATACCATTTTATTTCTCCTAAATTGCAAATAACACCGCCATTATAGTCGATTGCGTCAAAAAATAAAATACTTTAAAAATTGTGAACTTTAACGCTTCACATCTTAACATTTATTATTATGGGCGTTCAACAAGATTTCTAAACTTGTAATTTAAAAAGGGGAATTAAAGGGCAAGGGCGGTGGAATGACTTAGTTGTTGAAGTATGGTTATAAGTGGCAAGCTTTTTTAATATTGTTATGGGGGCGTTTGAGAGGGGGATCACAGTGGGGGCGCGTGATTCAAGCGATAAGGCGAAAAAGCGATTGAGGGGGGGGCACTTAATCGTCAAGGATTTGAGCAATTAAATTTATTTTTTTATTTCTTTTATCTTTTGGCAACTCATGGATTTTTTTTAGCACATTTAGTACATCTGTATCGTATAACAATTCCACGGCTTTTTTATCATTAAAGAGAGGTTCAAAACGTTCTTTAATCATATTTTTTATACTTTCATCCGATAAAAAATTTAAATCCATGTTTGATTTGTTTTTATTAATATAATCAATATATTGCCTGTTGTCATCGCTTATTCTACCATTAATGCAACTAATTGCCATCTCTAATTTTTCTTGATTATTTAATTTTAAAACCTCACACAATTTTTGAAAATGTTGAAAGTTTGCATATTTATATCTATTTTTACTATTTAAAGACTCAAATGTTGAAATAACAACAAAGCTTACACCAATTTTATCTGCAAGAGATGCTTTAGTCATATTAATTCTTTCACGATATTTTTTTAATAAATCTCTAAACTCTAACATATATCGAATAATATCATTTAACATTATGTTAATAAAATATATTAAAAGAAGATATTATAAAATTAATTGTTGACATAAGATAATGTATTATGTAATATAATTAACATGCATTTTAACAATAAGGCTCTAAAAAAATTAAAATGGAAGGAGGTGCAAAGAAGTTTTTTTGTCAACGGGTTGGAGCCGCCATGTTGGGCAACTTTTCAAAGGTGGTGTATTGGCAAGACCGAGCCATCTATAACTCAAGTAACTATATTGAAAGATATGTTGCAGGTTGATTATGATTTTTTTGTTAAAAAAACATAACACAACACATTATATTAAGGAGGAAATAACAGTGGATTTCAATGGATTAGGTATTGAAGATGTTATTGAAGAAATTACAGATGCAGTATGTAAACATTATGGAATCAA
>PBPJ01000041.1 GCA_002725495.1 Candidatus Woesearchaeota archaeon
TATTTCTTTTTAGCAGCTGGGCACGTCGCTATGTCTGCTCTATAATATACAACATCTGTTAGCTCTTGCCATTGATCAAACTTATTAGCATCGTTAAATTTAGCATAAAACTCTACAATTACAGGTAAAGTTTGATCATCACCAAAAGCTTGTTTTTCATTTATTTTATTATCAAAGTTATCATCTGTTATCCACTCTTGAGCACATACATTAAATGATAATAATAATAAAATTATATTTAAGTATTTCATCTTCCGTTTTTTTGTATCTCGTAAAGTCTTTCGTCAATCTTATCGATAGTTTCTTTTATCTCTTCAACATCTTCTTGTGTATCCATGATAGTTTGACGTATTAACTCGTCTTTTAAATCATATTCCACCCTATCAATTACAGGTGCTGGTAATTCTTTTGCTTGTGCTATATCTGCTTGCAGTGTAAACCACATACCTGCTAATGTAACTACAAAAGCTACAATCATACCTATTGTTTTAAGATCCAATGTTACTTTAGTATCTTCACCTATTTGCTTTGCCATTTTATTTAAGTGTTATATTTAAACCAACTGAACTATTATATATTTTACTATCCCAAAACTTAGTGTATTCACCTTCAACAAATACTCCTATGTTTTTGCTAAGTTTCCACCCAAACACTACACCTGTTTGAAAATCTTCCCACTGTTCTTTTTCTGCATCTTCACGTAAACCACCAAGACCCCAGTTATTTCTATTATGATAACTAAATGCCTCGTCGCCTTTTACATAATCATGATATGGTAATAAATAAGAACCATAAGCATGTAGCCAGAAATTATTTTTATAATGATAGTAGTCAAAACCGAGCACTGGTGATATAACACCAAACGCATCAATCTCAGCCCAAGCTTCATTATTAAAACGATTCATAAGATCTGTAAATACTGTTTGTCTAAATTGTAAATCAGTATAAGCTACAGTTTCGCCTTCAGGATTTATCCAATACCAATCAGAAACTTCATTACCAAACTGATCCTCTTGTGTGTAATATATATCATCATACCCATAATAAAAACCTAGTGTGTACCATGGATTAACAGCATAACCATCAGCATCGGTTTCATTTAACCATATTTCTACAGGATTATAACCATAAGGTCTTTCATGTGTACGATATATAGCACCAGCTGAAAGTGTTAATTTTTTGCCAATAGGTAGTTTAGCTCTAAGCTCTGCAGACTTATAATTGAAGTTCACCTTTCCTTGTTTTCTACTTTCTACTTTTACCATATGGTATTTACCGCTATGTTTTAAGAAATATCGATGATTTTGAAATACATCATCTCTGGATCTTTCTTTTTCAGTATGAAATACATATTCAAAACCTTTAATAGATGAATTAGGAGCTGTCATACCTACGTTAGATTCAGTCCCATCATAGTATAATTTGCCCTTAACTTCATAATCAAACCTTGCTATCTTACGAATGCCAAAACCATACTTATAATCATAGTCATGATACTGTGTTCCGTCTACTACAACAGGTACATCATACAAGCTTCCGTTAGGATTTGTTCTTACAAAATAATTAGGTAAATTTTCTTTAGGATTTTTAATGTCACCTGCTACATACAAGGTGCTATACTTAAAAAAATCTTTAAATAACTTTTTCTTTTCTTGAGCGTTAGCAGATACCGCAATAACCGCCGCAAAGAGGACAAGGATTAGTTGTTTCATTTTTCATTTTTTCTTTTTTTGATTCTTTGTTTTCTTTTTTTCTGTAGTGCTTGCCAATCTTTTTTCAAATAAGTTTGAATTTTTATAACCGTTTGATCACCACAAGTGTTTTTCTTGATTACTTTTACTTTATAATCACCAACTCTTTCAACAATAGTTGTTACACATTTTTTTTGTGCACTTACTGTTAAAGAAAAAGATAATAATAATATTAAAATTAGATTTTTCATTTATTTATATTTTTTAAACATTAATTTATATAGCAATTTGTTCCAAGCTTGCTGTAACTTGTCAATAAATTTTTTCATAGTTTTATTTTTTAGGCATTAACCAATATTCTAATTTACCATTTGGTCTGTACATTTCAATATAATCTTCACCCAACTTACCAGCTGGTTTACCGGATTTAGGTCCTGTCATAGGAACTCTTTTAAATCCTTGTGTTTTAAGTTTACGAGTATCATTATCGTATTTGGTTTTTATTTCTTCATCTTCTTTCTTTTCTCTAGCAAGAGTTGAAAGTGTACCCCAAAATGGTAAACCAACACTCCAACTACTAAAACCTGCAGCTAACGCAAATCTTTGCCACATCTCTGTATCTCTGTCTGAGATCTGCATAAGACTCATAGTCATTCTTAATGCTCTATCTAATGGTAAGTTAAATCCAGCATCTATTATTTGAGCTAATGAATAATAAGCAGGATTTTCTATACTAAATCCTCTACGCTTAATTTCATCTCTATTATATTTAAATGTTTTTCTAACAGCTCTAATTTTTCTTACTTTAGTATCTATAGTCGGAGAGAAATCAGCGATGTTCCAAGCAAAATCTTCGCCAAAGTCTGGTAAACCATCTTCTCTAATACTTATTTCTCTACCCATAGATATAAGAGTATCAACTAATGCTCCACCATATCCTAAACCTCTTAATAAAGAACTAAGCATACCAAATCCTATATTTGTAGCTCTTTCTTCTGGAGTTCTTCCTGCTTTTTTCTGCTCTTCTTCATCACCAAATGCTAATGCAAATAATGCTTGTTGTAATGAATTAAATATTAAGTTTTGTACAAATCCGTAATAAAGTATTTTACTTACATTAGTTCTCCAATCACCTCTTCCTGCTAATAAATCTTTAGTAGCTTTCTTTATTATTCTGGCATACTGCATAGGAGTATTAGCATAATTAAGAACAACTCTACCTAATCCACTAGCTTGTTGCATAGATATTCTATCTGCTCTACTTGATTGTTGAGATTCTTCAGAGATTTTATAAAAATCATCAAAAGCTTTAGTTTCAGCTTCTTGTTGAGTATAAAGCTTACCTGTATCTATATTTACAGTTTTTAGTAGTCTATTTACTCTATTTCTATAAAAAGTTGCGCCTCCAGTTGCAATTGCTAAACTATCTGCTATTCTTGTAAACACAAAACCTTTATTAAGTAGGTATGCAATAACTCCTTTTAAACCTCCTTTTTTCGATGCTTCTGCAATTTCAGACTCAGCAACATTGATCTTCATTCCGTTACGTCTTTGTGTTAAGTAATTAGAATTTAATAAATACATTACATCTTTCCAATATTGAGGTTGATTAGCAAATGCTTTACCGGCCGCAAATATATTGTTGTCGCTCCAGTTTATAAAATTGATATTAGATATTAATTGTAATAAAGCAGATTTTCTATTTAAGAACATTGTAGTACCTACTGAGTTGTTAATCCAATCAACAACATTATCTACTTGAGGATTACCACTTTGTGTTCTATTACTACCCCTTTTCATTCTGCCAAGAATATTTTTTAAAGCTACAACAAAGTTGCTTCCGTATATAGCTTCTAATTTATTCATATTCTTTTCAGAGAATATAATATCAACATTTTGCTGCCAATCTGCTAATGCTTCTTTTCTATATGTTTTTTGAATACTGTTTATTATATCACCAGTAATACTACCTGCCACCCAATTATCATCAGGTTTAGGATAAGATTTACCTTTTTGTATGAAAGCAATTTTCTCAGCAAACACTTTCATATCAGGATTGTCATTAATTAATTTAACTAAAGCGTTTTTATCTCTTGCTGATAATCCCGGTATTTCTGTACCTTGCATATTCCATATGTAAACTCGTAAAGCTTGAGAAAAAGTAAAATCACTATAACCCGCATTGTCTTGTAAATTATCTGGAATATTATCTAAACTATTTCTTAATGCATTAAAATCATTTGCTACTGATATTTTAGCTGATATAATTTCTTGTTCAGCTTTACTAAATGGATCAAGTAAATTATCTTTAAACCATCGCATAGCTCTATTACCATCTTCACCTTTTGGTAATAGTTTGTATAATAATCCTGTAAAATCTTCAGCTGATGGTGGTATAAAGAATTCAAATTTATTTGCTCTTCTACCTTGAACTCTAGCGCGTGCTCGTGAATATGTTTTATACCATTCTTTACCACTTTGTTGTTCAATAATAATATTAAAGTCTTTATCTAAATCCGCTTTTTTACTAGCCTTCGCCTGTTGTACGTCAGATTTTACATCAACTTGATCAAGTATATTTTTAACAGCTTGTACATTAGGTAATGAATCATCAGCAAAATAGAAATCATTATAGCCTTGTGCTGTTTTATCTAATATCCATAAAGCTTTTGCATCTGGACTACCATCTGCTAAACCTGTAATATTTTCTAAAGGTATGTTTAAACCTATACTGTCTAAAAANAATTTAATAGATGGAGCTGAAATTTGTGGTCTAGCTGTTAAAACAAATATATCACCACTACCAAACTTCGCCTGACGTTTTAATGCTAGATCTGCTAAAGGACCTTTTCTACCTTTTATTACTTCATTAAATTGACTAAAATCAAAAGTAGCACCATCTGCCTGTAGTTGTTCTGCTTGNGCTGCAAACTGAGCTGGGGTTATTTCTTTAAATTTACCGTTCGGCATTTCAACTATTACTTTACTTTTACTAAAAGCTAGTGTATCATCAAAATCAAAAACACTAATACCTTTTCTTTTCTTACTATACTTATTAGCTAATCGCATAGTTTTATCAGCATCAGTCATTGCTTTTATAGAAGCTTCAGTATCACCATTAGCATTAATTAAAGGNAATAAAGTNTTTTTATTTGTTATAATTTGTTTAGAAGATAATTTATTAGTTTTCTTAGGAGCTTTTAATTCTGCTTGCGCATCTTTTAAAGTTCCGTCATAAGTTCCCATTATTATTTCTTCAGCTAAATTACGCTGTAAATTTATATTATCTATATTTCTATCTGCTGGATTTAAAGGTAAACCTAAATCTTCTGCTAAAGTATTTCCTGTTATAGGATCAACATACTTGTTTAAATCTTGACCAGCTTTAATTAATCTTATAGCACTGTTAGTTGTAATATCTGTACCATCAGGCAATATAGATTGAAGACCAGCATCGTTTATTTCTGTATCATTTGAAATAGGTATTTGTGTCTGATAATAATTTTTTCTAATATCTTTCATCATAGATCTTACACCTTGTTGCTGAATAGCATATATAAGATTTATTCCAATAACAGAAGCTGGTGGATTATGTTCTTCTCTAAACTCTTGTCCTTGTTTTAAATCAGTATGAACATATTTAAATTTAGCAGCTGTTTTAATCATTCCAGATGTAGCTTGATAACTTTGAGCTATTAATAAAGCCGCGTATTCTATAGGCATACCTTTTTTAACAGCTTGTTCAAGTCTTAACATAGTAGTTTGTAATACGTCCATGTTATTATCAAACACTGATTCTCTTGAAAACTTTTCTCCTTTTTTACCTTTATATCCTTCAGTAAACCATTTATTGTTTATTACTTGGTTAACAGTTACTTTACTCGCTCTTTTTAAAGTGTTATCAGTATTATTAGCTTGAGCTAAATCTCTTGCTCTAATATATTCAGGATCATTAGCGCCATAGTACAATCTTCCTCGCGCTGGCATAAAGCTTTCATTAGTAGTTCGTCCTTGATTCTGTAGTTTTATAGCATTTTTATATCCTCTACTATTTTCTTTTACAAACTTACCATTTCTTAATTTAAAATACTTAACCTTATTTCTTGATTCATAAAACCTACCAGAATTAGCTAATGAAAATCCTAAAAACATGGTTTCATCTATACCATATTCTTTTATATGTTTTTCAACTTCTGCTTGTATAGTTTTTAAACCTTCAGCAGTATTTATTTTATCTAGTTTATTTATGCCTAATTCATTTAAACCACCGTCAATTGTTTTAGCAGCTGCAATTTTAATTAAAACATCTGTATTAAATTTTTTACTTGCTCTTACTGTGTCTAAAGACTTATCTTCTAAGTTTCTTTTATCTAACTCAAACTCAAGTTCTGACATGAACTGCTCAGCGTTTATATTAGAGTTTCTAAAATCTAATCTATTCTGTAGTTCTTTCATAAACTCAGGATCTGTAGATAATTCTTGCATTGCTTCTACAGCTAAACCTTCTCCAATTATACTAAATAAAGATTGTGATCTTTTCTCACCGTCTTCAGCTAAGAAATAATTTTTAATTCTTGCTAGTTTAGCATCTGTAATAGCAGGTATATTATACACGCCTTTGTCATAACGAGTTTCTTTACCTTCTTCTATTTTTACTGTAGGTATAGTACCAGTTTTTGAAATACCAAATAATTTACCAAATCTTCTTTTAATATTAGCAACTGGTATAGCAGAAATAAAATCAGTATTAGAAAATAATTCATTAACATTATCAACATATTGTTGACTTCCAAATATTCCTAATTTATCTTTAATTAGTTTTCTATATTCTTTTGTTTTAGTTTTTTCTACTATGTATTTTGCAACAGCTTTAGGCTTAGGACCAACTCTTAATATTCCTTCAATAATATCGTTTTTCAACATTACTATTTGATCAGCTCTAGTTTCGCCTGTTATATTATCTGATATTGTTTTAATTTTATTAGGAAATACTTTCGCTCTTTTACCTGTAGGCTGTGTTTTTACATCTAAATCTGGTTGAGTAGTAGTTTCCGGTGAAAAGCCTTTTTCTGTTAAAACATCTGTACTCACCTGTTGTTGAGTTCTAGTAGCTTCTTCTACTAATTGAGTACCAACTCTAGGACCTATAGTTTGATCTAAATATGTAGTAAGTTCAACTTTTTTACCATTTACTACAGGTTTATAAGTTCTCATTATATCAGCAAACTGATTATTAATTGCTGACAATGCTTCTCTACCTTGATTACTTAATTGATTACCATCATAAAAATTAAAATTAACTCCTCTTTGCGCGCCCCATCTTCTTAATGCTGCTAAACTAGCTGCAGTATATTGAGCTCTTAAATCTCTAGATGGTTGAGCTTCTGGATTATTTTTTAATTCATTTTGAAAATCAGTAGCTAAGTCAGTTAATCTTTTACTAGCTTTACTATCAGTTTGTGTATCTCCATCAAACGCTGTTGATATAGCTTGTAGAGTTTGTCTATCAACACCCGCAAAATCAGTCATGCTTTGCGCTGTATCCTCTGTTGTCATTGTAGCTATATCTCCTCCTACAGTTACATTACCTTTACCAAACGATTTTAATCCTCTAGTTAATCCTTTACCACTATCTACAGCTTTATTATAATCTCTAACTAAATTTAAAACATCTTTACCATTTTCAAAAACAAAGTTAAATCCTAAATATTTTTGTAAAAATCTTCTAAACACATCACCTATTTTGGTACCAGCGTCTTCATTTATTACCACTGCGCCTCTAGTNAATGCTTCACTTAATAAAGGCATTATTTCTTCTAATACAGTATCGTTACTTAAATTAGTATCAGCCATATACTGCATAAATCTATTACCTAATTCACTATCAGTAAATTGTATTTTACCAGCATCTCTTTGAGTTCTTAATTCATTTAATAGTGCTGCGCCCATTTTAGCTACTACATTTTCTGGAGCTTTACCTTGTTGTCCATTATCTAACCATGTTTGGAAAGTTGCTTTATACCTTTGATTNAACGCGTTTAATAAACCATGAAANCCTTCGTGTTGTCCTGTAGTAAAAACAAAGTCTTTTGATGAAGCCGAGTTGTTCAATAAAACTAAACTTCTTTCTGGAGTTACAGTTCCATCTTCAGCTGTTTGTTCTGGTATAGTAACAAAAGTTCCATAATCAGTAGAATTTTTTGTATCAATATTAGCATTAGGATTTTCATTTAATATATCTTCTATNGCTTTATCTACTTCTTCTTGACTATCAAAAGATTTCCAACCATAACCTAGTTGATCCATTATTTTTTTAACGCTTGAATCACGTCTATTAGCTATAAGTAAAGTTAATTTTGAATTTAAATTAGCTAACTCTTGTTGGTTTCCATCTTTTATTGCAGCATCAGCTCCTTTATTTTCAGCTTTAATATCTTCAATTTGCTGTAAAATTTGAGTTGCTTCTAACCAATTATCAGGATCTACTAAAGCTTTTAATTTAAATGCTTGATTTCCAACAGCTCTAATATCATTAAGTAATTGATCAGCATTAGATTGATCTATTATGCCATCTAATATAGCTTTGTCAAGCATCTTTTTAAATCTAGTAGGATTTTTACTTAATAAATATAAATTTCTAATATAAGCTTCGTTAGTTGTATCTAAAGTACCTTGTCCTGATATTACTCCTCCAGCTGCAAAAGATAAAATAGCAGTGTTAACAAAATCTTGTTTAGTAAAATTATCATCTAAAAATTTACCACTTGCAATAGAGTTAAGATAATTATTAATAAATAATTTCTGACCACCTTCTTGAGTTAATTCCTGACCCATTTCACCAACACCACCTTTTACAAAGTTTGCAAAAATAGATGCAGTTTTTTGACCTGTAGGACTTAATTTACTATAATAATTTCTCCATGATTTAGTAAAAGCATTTTTACCACCTTCTTTAAATCTATTTATTGCGGCATTAGCTGCTGCTTTATAACCAAATAATTTATCTACTGCTCCAAAATATAATTGTGTAGGAACTAAAAAACTAGTACCAAACCACCAAGCTCCTTGTAAATTTGCAGATTCTTGAGCTAACATTTTTGCTTCTTCTCTACTAAGACCAGCTTCTATTGCAGAATTATAAACATCTGTATATCCTTGATTGTATCCCGCAAAACCATAATAACTAGCGGTACTAAGCATTTGAGAACCTCTTACTGAACCTATTTTAGATAAACCTGCTCTTTGTCCTAATCCTTTTGTTAGTTTATCTAATTGAAACGTTCTACCAAGATTTCTAGTAAAATACATACCTGCGATATCATAAGTTAATCCTCCTACAACACCTGTAAATTGTTCAGTACCTCCTATAAAACTTGAAATCGATCCTTTTTCTGTACTTTTATCTAGTCCTTCAATTATTCTTTGTGTTTGTATAGGATCTGAACCTGCAAAAATTTTACCATTATCTCCATTATATATTGTCCCTCTACTATCTCTTACATAAGTTGTACCATCAGTATCAGTAAATTTTGTTCCAAAAACTACAGCACTATTTCTTCTTCCGTATTCCTGGTCACCAATTTGCAGCCACCATTTTCTATCTTTTGTGCCATCGCTTTTAATAAATCTATCTTCTTCGTATGAAACATCTCTCCATCTAGTGTCTAATGAGTCCATACCAAAAAACCCAGCAATATTCATTAATTGTCCCTTACCTTTTTCACCTATTCCATTAACAAAACTATTCCAAAATCCTTTTAGTACATTTCCTACAGTATCTTTTTCATAATAAAAATCACTAGCTCTTTTACCTTGTAGTTTTTCTTGCTCAACAAGATCTGGAAAAGCATATTCTCTNNATGTTTGTATTGCTTCAAAATCAAANANTNNTCCNCCAAAATTATCTGTTTNAAGATNAGGATTATTTNTTAAATCATCAGAAACAANATTATATATTTGAGGATTTGTTAAAGCTTCAAAAGGAGTTTCATATACACCTTTATATNNTTTTGGNAATAATCTTTCAAAATTATTAGATAAATGATTAGCTAATAACTTTAAATTATGATCTTCAACTTCTTGTTGAATATAATTTCTTAAATGAATATCTAATCTTCTTTGATTATTTATACGTAGCAATTGATTTCTTTCTAAATTTTCTTCATCAGTAACTAAAAGCCCTGTAAATCCAGCTCTTGATTCCCCAGGTTGAAAATCAGCATCATCAGATAGTTGTATTAATTCTTCTAATATACCTTTTTCATATAAATATCCTATAAAATTTTCAGTATTAATATTTATATTTTCAAAACTAGGTATATTTTGAGCGTCATTACCATCAGCTTTGTATAAAGTATTTGCTACATATTCTACAATAGTTTGATCTGCTTGTAAAGCAATAACTGTAGCTTCTCTTCCTAATTTAATATTTTCTAATTCACCAAATTGAGCTAAGTAATCGGTTTGTGGATCTAATAAGTAATCACTAAATTTATCTCTTCTCCTTTGTCTTTCAATTTCTTTATTAATTAAACCTTGTGATGAAACATCTATAGGTTCTTCTCCATAAAATGGNAAAATCATTTCATTGATTTTTTGTATTTTATATTTAGGATCATATAGGATGGCTCCCATTTCACTAAAAATACCTAAACCTGGGATTGGACCTTCTCTTCTTTCTTCATCTTGTTTAGCTTCTTCAATTTGTCTTTCAACGTCTATAACTCTTTGGTCTTCTGCTTCTTGACTAAAACCTTTAAACCAACCTTTTTCTATACCTTCATTAAAACTTTGTAGTGCTTTATTGTTATCACTTAATAACGCATATTCAGCTAAAAACTCTCTTTGCTTTCTAGTTTCTCTTAATAATCCTAAATTAAAATCCTCTGGTAAATGACCAAATTTATTTACTACCTCGGCAAACGCGTCAATATTTTCTTCATTATTATTTACTAATGTCCACTCTGCATCTTGATCTTTTTGTCTTGTAAAATAATTAGCAGAAACTTTCCCTTCATCGTCTTCTACTACATTATATTTATATTCATAAGGATCTCCTTCAAAAGTAACAGTTTCATTAGGTTTTGCAATAGATGTAAATTGACTCCATTTTTCCTCTGTTTCTTTTACATGCTTTTCGTATTGTTCTTTTTCTTGATTTAATTGAATAGCTCTCGCCTTAACATATGGAGAATATATATTATCTACATTAAAAAGCTGTGTTTCAGGATTATAAATATCATCTATACTATATACACTAGGGGCAAACACACTTCCTCCTTCTGCTAATTTTTGTCTAGCGGCGGCTTCACTATTAAATAAAATAGTACCCTCCAGCTGACCAGCGTAATCTTTATTCTTTATCGATTCTTCAAGTTCCTCGAATAATTTTTCGTAATCTGGCATAATTTAAGAGTAAATTTCTATAATTTCTTCTATTTCAGGAGTTTTATTTTCAGGTATTTCTTTTGATTCTTCAGGTAATTTTTGCAAATAAACAAACATTCCTGGTTGCCATTCTTCTATTCCTAACATTTTTCTATAAAACTCAGGTATAGGCATATCATTATCATTTAAAGCTTTTATTAAATCTCTACCTTGAGCTGTTTGATCTTCTAAAACTTGTTTAACAATGCTTGGTTGTCCAGGCATATTTGATTGAGGTAATTTAACATCTAAATTTCTTTGAAGTATAACACTCATCATGTAAGCTTTTTGAGCATCTAATATACTTATAAATCTATCATTAAATCCTGTTTTATTAAAAGCGTATCTATTTCCTACAAAACCTGCTTTACCCTCTGGTGAAAGTCCATCATAAAGTTCAGCTAACTCAGGAGTTACCATTTCACCTATTCCTAATGGTAAATCTAATCCTAATCTTTTATTAGAATATCCNGATAATAAAGATAAATCTCCTCCTGCTACGGTAAATAAACCAGCAATATGAGCNACTACTTCATTNTTATAAGCTGGCGTCATATTTATAGCTTCTGTATTAATAGGTTTTACATAATATCTTTTAATTTTATTATCTTTAACAGAATACATAGGTATTTTAATTGCNGTATCTGCNTCTGGATTNTCTACATTTTCANNATNTAAAAAACTACCACCTAAAAAATATTGTGGTTGTATAGTNGCGTTTCTAGTAATACCAGCNTTTTCAAATGTACTACCTANATCCATNGCTGATGGAACAGTAGTAAAATATAAATTTANTATATCATCATTTTCTAATTGAACTGAATCAACTTCAGCATANATTTCATAATACGCTTCNCCATNTTGATNAAANANTATATTNTTTTCNTTTAAAAAATCNTCCATTACATANGGTTTTTTATGTAAATATTTTTNAAATGTTTNACCAGAAATTTTAAANAATAATTTTTGTGAAAATANTATTANANCANCNTNAAAATAAAAATCTTTAATAGCTTCTACATCAGAATAATAATCAAACAAATTTGCCCACCCNGCTACCATAAACATATTTCTATCTNTAACTTCTTCAGTNGTTCCATTTATATTTGAATTACTATAATCAGCTATAAACTCAGGTAATCTTTCAGGTGTTATATCATCTATTGCTACTTGTAATGCTCCTCCTAATTCTAATATTTTTTCTAATTTTTCAAAATAATCACTAATAGCTTTTTTATCATTTTTTATTTCTGCTTGACTTAGGTTTTTTATATTGATATTTAATTTTGTTTGTTTTGCAATAATTCCATCTGGTCGTTGAGCCTCTTCTATAAAAAATTTAGTAACTTTTTCTTCTAAACTAGTGTTTTTATAAGGATTATCAGCTGACGGACTGTTCATGAATTGATGATATTTGTAGCTAGCTTCAGTAAAAAAATCTAATTCTTGACTTCTTCTCGCTTGAGATACATTCGCTAATCGCGTCATTTTACTGTTATGTGCTTGTATAATTGTATTCATTTTTATCTTTATTAAAATATATCACCTAGTGCTCCAAAGAAATCACCACTTGCATTAGCTGCTTCAGTTCTAATTTCATTAGCAGCTTGAGATAATCCTAAATACATTGAAGTGTATCTATTAATATCATCATTTGTTCTTTTTTCTCTAGCTTGAAATTGAAATATTTCGCCTTGAGCATCAGCCTGTTCTTTTCTACCTTTTAGTTGTATCGTAGCTTGATCATATTCTTGCATTGCTTTAATTCTTCTACCCTCTGCAGCTTCTTCACCTTTAGCTTTTAACTCTGCATTTTTAGCTTCTTGCTGTTGGATATCTGCTGATACATCTTTTTTACTTTTTAAAGCAGCCATAGCTAAAGCAGTTGCTCCACCTGCACCAGCTCCTAATTCTTTCATTGTTTCTAAACTATTAGCTAAAGCTTGATCTGTTTCTTCTGCTTTCATTTCTGCAGCAGCTGTAGATACTTGTAAATTATTATATGGGTTAGTTACTTGACTAGACAAATCTCTAGCTAATCCAGATAGATCTGTTATACCAGCATAAGGATTAATTATATCTTGCCTACCATTAATAGCGGCTTCCATTTTAAATCTAGCTGTATCAACTTCTTTGTTAATTGCATCTAGTTCATCTTGGGCTTTTTTCATACCAAAATAACCGCCAATAGCTTTACCTACTTTTGCTCCCATTTTAAATTGTTTTTACTATTTCATATGATGGTTTTTCATCTACAACCCATCCTAATTTTTTATGTGTATTAATTAAATGTTTACTTCTACCTATACTAAACATACATTTTTTACCCTGATCTTTACAAACTGCTTCTATAGTGTTTAATAATAATTCTACAGCTTGTTTTCTATCTTTATTTTTGTAATCTGGATTAGAAATAATCCATTCTACTATTACAACATCAGAGTTTGTATGATATATAAATCCTGCTACAACAGGTGTATTTTCTTTTTCTATCATTATTCCACCAGTACCATTGTCTGGTAAAAAGTTTTTTGGAACAGGTGTCCATCGCCACCATTTCCACCAACTAACTAAACAATTATAATCTTTGTCTATTAGTTTTCTTGCATTAAATTTCATATAATTATCTATTCATATACTCGCTNCCTACAGAGAACAAATATTTTGGTCCAGATACATCTGTAGTAGCATCGTTTCTTAAAGTTACTTTAGCAAAAAATCCTTTCATACCAGTTACTTGATTTCCAAATACTACTTCACCTGGAATAATAGGACTATTATTTACTAAATTAGCGTAATATGTGTTTTGTTTTCTATAAAAACCTGCTCTATACTGTACTCCATTTTCTACATAGTATCCTTCATCATAACTTAATATAACATTTGCACTATCTCTTTCATTAGTATCACCTAAAGCTGGTTGTTGAGGATTTGTATCTACCCCTGTAAACTCTGTATTTATAACAGTAGCTTCCCATCCGTTACTACCAACATAATTAAGAGTGTTAAAATTTTTCATTAATGTAGGTTGAGGATTAAATATAAATGTTACTTCTGAATTATATTGAACCCCGTAAAATTGATTATAAGTAGGACCTTGATAATGTAAATAACCATGTAATCCATTTTCAGCATATTTAAATGACCAAAAATTACCTCTAATACTAGTTGATCTTTCAGGTATATAACTTTGAAATCCTGTCCACCCATTTACTAAATCATCAAACATTACTGTTTTAGTATTAGCTGGATTTTTTGTTATAATAGTTAATACATAGTTTTTATTATGAACATCATACGCTCCTCTAATTGCACCTAAATCTGCAGTTTCATCTGTATCAGCTAGTGTATCTCTAAAATAATCAATCATACCTGCATTAGATATTTCTTGTACTCCATTTTGACCAAGTCTTATAACAGCTGATCTATCTTTGTCAGTAAAATACTTATTATAACCATATACTGCAAACGAACCTGGATCTCTTGATATACCAAAATTACCTTCAAATGGTGAGGGTGTACCTATTACTAATTGACTATTAGCAGTTAAAGGCTGACCTTCTTGCGTGAATATAACGTCTTTATCTATAGGAGCTCGATTTATTTTAGCTTCTTGTAGTATTAGCAAGTTAGTGTTTTCAGCATAAAGTTTTTGTATACTCCCAGAAGCTGGATCAACAGCTCTAGTTATAGCTTCACCTATTGGAAATTGATTACTATTGTTCAATCCTGTTCTAGAATTATATATACCAGAATATATTAAAGTATTTTTTAATCTTTCTT
>PBPJ01000042.1 GCA_002725495.1 Candidatus Woesearchaeota archaeon
ATAATTATTGTTACTATAATGAGTATTATGATTCATTTAATGGTTTTCCAGATTGGGCAAAAAAATCACTCAAAGAACATACAAAAGATAAACGAGAGTACGTCTATACAACCAAACAATTTGAAAATGCAAAGACACATGACGATTTGTGGAACGCAGCCCAAATGGAAATGGTTAACAAAGGAAAGATGCACGGATATATGCGAATGTATTGGGCTAAAAAAATTCTTGAATGGACCAAATCTCCTAAAGATGCTTTAAAGATTGCAATTTATCTAAATGATAAATATGAATTAGATGGCAGAGATCCAAATGGTTATGTGGGTTGCGCCTGGTCTATAGGAGGTCTTCATGACAGAGCATGGTTTGAAAGACCTGTTTTTGGAAAAATAAGATTCATGTCTTATAATGGTTGTAAATCCAAATTTGACATTAATAAATATATTGAAGAAAATTTAAATTAATTCCATCACTTTTTGAGCAACATAACCTAATAGTATAGGGTATATAATAAATAATATTACTAATGACGTATATTTATCCTTGTTTCCCAAAAGAAGATCATACCACGAAGAAAGACCCAATTTTGATAAAACTAAATTAAATAAAATTGCAGCAATTAAAATACCATAACCTAAAATTAAATAGTTCTTTACCATTTTTTATTTTTAATAAAATTATAAATTGATTCTGCTGCTACGGATCCCTCAGATGCAGAAGTGATAAATTGTTTTAATGTGTGTCTTGTTGTAATATCTCCTGCTGCGCAGAAACCTTTGATATTTGTTTTTTGATGATTATTTACTTTAATAAATCCGGATTTATCTAACTTAACCTTACAATTTTTGGCAATTTGATTTAATGGCAAATGACCTATTTCAATGAATACTCCATCTATTTTCATATCCGTTCCATCTTTCAAAATTACTCCTTCCAGCAATTTATCTCCATAGAATTTTTTAATTTCCGTGTTATACTTTATATTTATTTTTGGACTATCTTCCATTTGTTTAACAGTAATTGGTTCAGCTTTCATTTTATCTTTTCTTACCATCGTAGTTACAGACTTTGCATGCTCGGAAAGAAATACGCTCCCCCATCCGGCAGAATCTCCTCCACCCACCATAATTACATTTTTACCAGAATAAATCGGCCCATCACAAGTATAGCAATAATGAATTCCTTTTCCTGCAAATTCCTTTTCCCCTTCAACTCCTAATTCTTTATGAACCATACCAAGAGAATATATAATTGATTTAGCAGAATATTTTTTCTTTCCTTGAACTTCGAAAATTTCTTTATTTTTTTTAATTGATTTTATTTCATCTTCAACTTTTTCTACACCATAAGAATCTACGTGAGCAATAAATTTGTCCATAAGGTCCATACCCGATATACCGGGTTCTCCAATCCAATTATCTACTTTATGAGCTATATTTCCAGTACCACCAAATTCTTTAGCTATAATTAATGTTTTTAGATTGTATCTTGCAGAATAAAGTGCGGCACCTAGGCCTGCTGCTCCACCACCAATTATTATTACGTCGTAAATCATCTTCCTCTTAATTTCATTGCATTGACAACACGTTCAATTGCAATCATATAACTAACATTTCTCATATTTTCGGTTTTTATTTTTTTATATTTTTCAAAAACTTTTTTGAATGCATTTGTAATCATCATATCAAGTTTTTTATTATAGGTTTTAACATCCCAATTTTCACCAGTTCGATTCATCAACCATTCAAAGTAACTTCCAATAACTCCTCCTGAATTGGCAAGAATATCCGGTATAACAATAATGCTTCTTTTAAATAAAATTTTGTCAGCCTCAGTTGTTATGGGTCCATTTGCACCTTCTGCTATTACTTTTGCATTAATTTTTGGTGCATTATGATTGTCAATTGAATTTTCCAATGCACAAGGTACAAGTACATCACATTTCTTTACTAGAATTTCTTCATTTGAAATTTTTTTATAATTTTTATAATCGATCAATCTTTTTCCAGAATTTTTATATTCAATTAATTTTTTTATATCAAGTCCCTTTTCATCATAAATTCCAGTACTTGAATCAGAAATTCCAATTATTTTTGATCCCATTTTTTCAAGATGTTTGGCCGTATTTTGTCCAACATTTCCAAAACCTTGAATTATAACCTTACTACCTTTAATTTTAATTTTTAAATTTTTTAGAGCTTCCCTTATACTTATTGCTACTCCCAGTCCAGTTGATTCAATTCTTCCTAAGTGACCACCCAATTCAATGGGTTTACCTGTAAATGTTCCGGGTGAAGAAATATTCATTTTTGATTCATATGCTTCTAACATCCACGACATAGTTTGCGAATTTGTGTAAACATCTGGAGCAGGAATATCAACATTTTCTCCAATATGTTTTGCAATCTTTTTTGCATATTGTTTGGATAATCTTTCTAATTCTGAGTTTGATAATTCTTTGGGGTTACAAATTATTCCGCCTTTTCCGCCACCATAGGGCAGACCAACTAGAGAACATTTCCAAGTCATCCATGCAGAAAGTGCTAAAACCGTATCTGCAGTTTCTTCAGGATGAAATCTAATACCGCCTTTATACGGACCCAATGCATTATTATATTGAGATCTAAATCCTCTAAATTTAACTCTTCTACCATTATCAAGTTTTATTCTTACCCAAAAAGTATGAAATTTATCAGGTATCATCAATTTAGAAGTAGTTTCAGAGTTTAATTTAAGCTTCTTTGAAGCATTCATGATTTGTTTTTTTGCCTGAGTAAAGGGATTGGCCATAATATTATACTCCAAGCATCTTCTTTAATCTTTCTTTGTTAAAACCAATAACTACTTCTTCTCCAACAGTTATAACTGGNACGCCCAATTGACCAGATTTTTCTAGTAGTTCTGCTTGATACTCTTTATTCTGTTGCACGTTTTTTTCAGAATATTTAATTCCATTTTCATCAAAAAATTCTTTTGCTTTGTGACACCACGGACACACGTTTGTTGTNTATAATATTACATTTGCCATATTCAATAAATTTGCGTTTATTAATAAATTTATTTGTTCTTTATTGGTCAAGTACAATTCTCTTGTACGCAATTTTAAAAATATCATCATAGAAATGTTGAAAATATTTTTTATCAAATTTAGAATTAAAACTCATTTTTATCAGTTTATCCATATCTTCCGCAATATCTCGAACCAATATCTCATAATTATCTCCAATAAAATTTATCAGTTTTTTATATTTTCGAGTACCTTTATTTATCCATTCCTTACCATAAGGTATTATTACCGGTAGTAAGCTAAGTTCAAATAATATGCTCGTTCCAACATCAATTCCAAGTTGTTTTTTATATATCTCATTACATTTCTTTTTAGATAAATTTGAACAAATATTAGAATTTTTAACGGAGTTTATATTTAAATTTGCAGTCTTCAAAGTTTTTTGATTTATATAATAATTATAATAATCTTCAAACATCTCATCCCCCATTCCAACATCTATGAGATTTAGATTTGTAATTATGTCTTTTATTACGTAAGTACATTGATTTTTAATTTCATTAAATATATTGTAATATTCCTTTTTTTCTCCACGTTTAAAGTTAGATTTGATAAAATTTTTTAATGCATTATCTGCAAGTTTTTCTACGTCATAATCAAATCCCATTCGTCTTAGTTCAACATGCATTAACTCATGCGCAATTAANCCCTCAAGTGCTTTTTTATTTTTTTTCAAATATTGTTCATTGGGCTGAGTAATGGATATTATAATCAAATCAAAATCACCTGCAGTTATAGAAAGAGAAGTCGGATCGTTCATGTAAGTTTCCTTAAATTCTTTTCTAAATTTTTGAGGNATTCTCTTTGATATGGTAGAAAAGTGTTTTTTATCATCTATAATTAAAATTTCCTCTATATTATCCGGAATTTTCCACTTTAGATATATATCCAATATTGTGGCTTTAATATAATGTTCGTTGAAATTCCCCTTTATGGTCAAGTTAGTCATATAATCGATGTATATGATTAATTAAATAGGTTTTTACCTACTTACAGATAACAACTATTTTATATTTATTTCTATACAATTANTATATGGATGATATTCTAAGATTTTCAATTAATACTTGTTCAGATTTTGGAGCAGATTATGCAGAAGCAAGATATGTTGAATCTGATGAGTCCGGAGTAAATTTTGAAAATAATAAATTAAATAACTCTTTTGTTGGATCTTCAGTTTCTTTATTCATTCGTTTTAAATTGAAAAATTCAATGTCATCGGTTTTCATAAATGATAATTTTTCGAAATCAAATATTACATCAAAAATAAAAAAACAGATACAATTGCTAAAATCAATTAATAGAATAAATAAAAAATCCTTGGAATTGGCAGAACCCGAAGTAAATAAAAAAAAGTATGTTGTTAAGCAAAAGAATAAGATAAATTTTTCAGATATTGAAAGTTATGTTAGTAAGATAAAACCCATAATATCTAAAGTAAATGATTCAAGGATTATAAATTCAACATATTCACTTTCAACAAAAAAAATTCATAAAAAATATATAAATACAGACGGTTCTGAAATTACTTCCACNGTTCCTCATGTTGATATGTTNTATTTTCTAACTGTAAAAGGAAAAAATAAATCTGCTCAACGAATGAATTTTTTTAACGGAGTCGGAGGATGGGAATTATTTGATNAATGGAAAGTTGCAAAAACAATAAAAGATGAATCGGAAACCATGATTAAAAACATAGATATCGCAAAGAAAGTAAAACCAGGAGTTTATGATTATGTTATTGGAAGTGAAGTTGCAGGAATAATGGTTCATGAATCAGTGGGTCACCCTTACGAAGCAGACCGTATATTGGGAAGAGAATCTGCACAAGCAGGAGAGTCNTTTATTAAAAAAGATATGATTGGTCAAAGAGCAGGTTCAGACTATGTTACAATTAATGATGATCCGACTATTGATAATGTGGCAGGTTATTATTTATATGATGAAGAGGGACTAAAATCCAGAAATAGAACATTAATCAAAAATGGAATAATTAATGAATTCTATCATGATCGTCAGTCNGCGNTGCATTTTGGATTAAAAAGTAATGCTTCTGCAAGAATTGATAATAATTCAAATGAGCCATTAATCAGAATGGCAAACACATTTGTAAAACCAGGTAAATCTACTGAGGCCAGTTTAATTAAAGATGTAAAAAAGGGAATTTATATGAAAAATTTTATGGAATGGAATATAGATGACAAGAGATATAATTTCAAAGCAAAAGGCAATGAAGCTTATTTAATTGAAAACGGAGAAATAACAGATCCATTATTATTTCCAAATTTAGAAGTAGATACAATTAAACTTTGGACATCAGTNGATGGAGTTGGAAACAAATCTTCTTTCGGATTAACTTCAGCTATTTGTGGAAAAGGTCAACCCATGCAAGGTGCACCAGTTTCAATGGGCGGACCTAGCTTACTATTGAGAGGGATAAATCACAGATGATTAATAAAATTAAAAATTTAATTNTAGATAATGTTGATGATTTTGTAATTACAAAAACAGAATCTACTTCAAATCAAAATAAATTTGCTAATAATAATGTTGTTGTAAATAAAAATTGGAATCAAGAATCTTATGATTTATTTATTTCTATAAGAGATAAAGACGGATTTAAAGTCGGAAATACCGACATCAATATAAATTTAGATATTGAAAAACAAATTAAAAATTTAATAAGATTTACAAATAATACCCCAGTAAATACAAATTATTTGAAAATTTATGATGAGAATAAAAAATATAGAGATTTGAAATCATTATATGATTCAAATGTTAAAAATCTAGATTCATCAAAAATACTTCGAGATGTTATTGANTTGTCTATACAAAAAGGAGCAGATAGGGTCGGGGGAGTTCTTGAACATGGATGGGGTAAAGTCAATAAATTAACTTCATCTGGTTTCGAAGGGCAATATGAATTTTCAAATATTAATTTATCCACTCGAGTGATGAAAGAGGATGCTTCATCACATAAAGTAAAGATATCAAATAGTGTAAAAAATTTCACTTATCGACCAATAATTTTATCTGCTGTCGAGGAAGCAAAAAATGCAATTTTTCCCGAAAAAATTAAATCAGGAAAATATGATTGTATTTTTTATCCGATGTCATTTGCAAACTTAGTAAATGAGATAGGTAGATCATCATCCTACGATAATGTAATCGGGGGTTTTTCATTTCTAAATAATAAATTAAATAAAAATGTATCATCAGATATTTTTTCACTTTATGACGTCGGAAATCTTAATGGAGGACATGCCAGTGCACCATTNGATTATGAGGGCAGACCATCCAAACCAACTGAAATAATTGGTTCTGGTATNATGAAGAATTACTTGACAAACACTTCNCAGAGNATAAAGTATAACTTGCCAGCAACTTCTAATTCCAGTATATTAAATGTTTCACCAACAAATTTAGTTGTTCCNATAGGTAAAAAATCTAATGAAAAATTAATTCAAAAAATGGATGAAGGATTAATAATAACAAATAGTTGGTATCATAGATATCAAAACTACATGACAGGAGATTTTTCNCTTCTACCTCGAGATGCCATATTTAAGGTAAAAGAGGGCAAAATTATTGGTTCAGTTAAAGATGTAAGAATTTCTGGAAATATGATTGATGTAATGAAGAATATAGATGATATGTCTAATAAGAAAGAATCCATATTAAATTGGGAATCTTCAATTCCTTCGGACGTACCCGCTGCATTAATCAAAAATTTAAATTTTACATCTATATAATTTATATATTAATAAATTAAATTTATATATGACTCAATTAAATAGATCTCTTGGACTTTTAGAAACAACCCTTATGGGTATTGGAATTATATTGGGTGCAGGTATTTATGTTTTAATTGGTGTTGCATCAGGTATAGCAGGGAATGCCGTTTGGCTAAGTTTTTTATTAGCCAGTTTAATTGCCATTTTTACTGGAATGAGTTATGCCGAATTTACTTCTGGAAAGTCAAATGATTCTGCAGAATATTCATTTGTTAGAGGTTTTCTTTCAGATAGATTGGCATTTATCACAGGATGGTTGATTATATCAACGTCAATAATTTCCGCCAGTGCTGTTTCCGTAGGATTTTCAGGTTACTTTTCAAAATTATTTGATCTTAATTTTAATCCATTAATTATTTCATTTCTATTAATTTCTATATTTTCATTTCTTAGTTATTATGATATTAAACAAGCAGCATGGGCAAATATTCTATTCACAATATTAGAAGTTATTGGACTATTGATAATTATAGCGCTAGGTATGAATTTTATTGGTGAAGTAAATTATTTTGATTTAACTGCAGGTTGGTCAAACATATTTTCTGCTGCCTCCTTAGTATTTTTTGCATATATTGGATTCGAGAGTATAGCTAAACTATCTGAAGAAACAAAAAATCCATCCAAGACNATACCAAAGGCGATTTTATATTCAATAATAATTTCTACNGTAATATACATTCTTGTAGCAATATCAGCTATATCTATAATGCCTTGGGANGAGCTAGCCAATTCATCTGCACCTCTTGCCGATGCAGCAGCAGCAGTTATGGGATCACANGCATTTTTATTATTATCNNTAATTGCATTATTTTCNACTGGTAATACTGTTTTAATTATACTAATCGGCGGTTCAAGACAACTNTANGGTATATCAAAATATTATAAGAAATTAAAATTCTTTTCTAAAGTNTCAAAATCTAGAAAAACTCCNGCAAATTCAGTTCTTGCTGTTTTTTTATTGTCATCAATATTTCTTCTNATANATGACATTAGTAAAATTGCTGAACTGACAAATTTTACAATTTTTTTAACATTTATTTTTGTAAACGTATCATTGATAATGAAAAGAAAGAATGAAAGAAAAATTTCAAAAGGATTCAGAGTTCCAATTAATTACAAAAACATACCCGTTCCTGCTGTTTTAGGAATAATAAGTTCAGGATTTTTTTTATTATATCTAT
The DNA here is from genome assembly GCA_002725495.1 of Candidatus Woesearchaeota archaeon. Lineage (GTDB taxonomy): Archaea > Nanobdellota > Nanobdellia > UBA10117 > ARS21 > ARS21. Next base: position 8,046 of record PBPJ01000042.1, read on the forward strand.
CAAC
>PBPJ01000009.1 GCA_002725495.1 Candidatus Woesearchaeota archaeon
TGGGTGGTACTTAGGTTATCCACTTGATTCAATAACCGGTTTATTAACAATAGTAATCGGAGGCTATTTCGGATCGCGAGGCGTGGAGAAAGTCTTTGGGAATAAAATGCACAAATAAAAATGCAAGACTTAAGAATTTATGGTATAAGTTTAGGTGGTATAACCTTTTCTATAATGCCAGATATAAATCCGCTGCTACAAACAGTAGTATTATTATTAACAATAGTATATACCTTAATAGGTATAAAAAATAAATTAAATAATAAATAAAATGCCTTTAAAATATTTTAATGAATCTGAATTCAATCAGTTTAAAATGATGAACAAAAAGCTTCTTAATATGTTAGATAACTTACGAGAAGTATATGGTTCACCAATAAAAATAACATCAAGTTATAGAAGCCCTGATCATCCAATAGAAGCAAAGAAAAAAGCACCAGGGGAACATGCATATGGTAATGCTGTTGATATTGCAAGCGTAGGTGGTGAGGCAACATTTAAATTGGTTAAAGCTGCTATGGAAGTTGGCTTTACAAGAATAGGTGTAAGTAGAAAAAATAATTTTGTCCACGTGGGTATTGGTTATCCCGGTGCTCCTGAAATAACTCTTTGGACGTATTAAATAAAATTTAAAGTGAAACAATTCTTAATTGAATTTATTATAATTATAGCAATATTTTTTACATTAAAAATATTTTGGAATGCCAGAGTAAAGTTTTGGCTTGGTAATTTTGTAATAGGAATGAATGTATTTGCATGCATATTATATCTGTATGGATTTTATACTAATATTATGCCGTATGGTGAGGCATTTAGTAAAATATTATTACATTCCATTGTAGCTATAATTATTCATACACTTTTTACTTTAGATGAAAAAAAACAAAATTAAATGAAATTAATAAGAAAAATATCAATTGGCCAAGATTATAAAAATGAGGCTATGCATTATTCTGTAGGCCAAGAAGTTTATGGTGGCCATATAATATGTGATATATTTGAAAAAGAAGATGGTTATCATATATATATAGAAAAAGATAATAATCAAATACCTTGGAAACACTTTAATACAAATATGGCAGTTTCTGTAGAATACAATTTAGATTATTGATGAAATCACTTTACAATTATATTATATATACTGATAGCAGATACGACAATAAGAAAAACATTGATGGTAAAGAACTTATACTTAATTCAGAATTATCTGAAAGAGATTATAAGTTTGTTAATAGAATAGGTACAGTTAAAAGTGTACCTATAAATTATAAAACTAAAATACAACCAGGTGATAAAGTAATTGTTCATCACAATGTTTTTAGAAGATGGATTGATGTTAAGGGTAAAGAAAAAAATTCATCATCATATATTGATGAAAATATTTATTCTGTAAGTCCAGATCAGGTATATGCGTACAAAAATAATGGCAAATGGAAATGTCCTGATAGATATTGTTTTGTTAAGCCATTACCGCAAGATTTTAAATGGAGTGTTTTAAAAGAAAAAGAATTGGTTGGAGAGCTTATATATAGTAGTAAGCTTTTAAGCTCGTTAAACGTGTCCGTAGGCGATATAGTGGGCTTTACACCAGGTTCTGAATATGAATTTAATATTGAAAACCAAAAATTATACAGAATTTTATTAAATGATATAACAATAAACTATGGACGTAAAGAAAACAAGAGAAAGACTACTCAAAGCTGCTGAAAACTCTATAGATGAGTTAATAAAAGTTATGAATAAAAAAATGGATCCAGAGGAACTAGATCCTGAAAAAGTAAAAATATCAGCATCAGCTTATAGATTAGCTATGGAAGATGCTATGGCTATGATGGCTAAAGTAGAAGAAATTACAAATGTAGGTAAAGAAGACAAATCTAAAAAACAAGAATTCTTCGGTGTAGAAGATCGTATTAAATAATGTATAAACAAAGCTTATATAAGATACACACCGAACATTTATCATCTAAGTTAGTTAAAAATAATAATAGATATAAAAAATTCGAGTACGGTTACAATAAAGATTTAGATTGTGTTGTTATAAGTAAAGACGGTACAATAGGTGAAATATACGAAATACAAGGATTAAAAATTGCACTTCCTTCAATACCTAAAAAAATTAACGGTCAAGAGTTAAAAAAAGAAGAACAGGTATTTATTAAAACACCAAAACCGGCTACACTTAAAAAAATTAAAAGTATATATAATTTTAAGTCGTATAACGAAGATATAAAAGAAAAGTATTATGAATACATTAATAAAGAGTTTGATTTTCGTTCTGATGGTTACTGGTTCATGTGCAACGGTAAGCCATGTTACCTCACCGGCTCCCATTATATATACCTCAATTGGACAAAGATTGATGTGGGCTCACCCGACTTTAGGCATGCAAACAGAATATTTTTTTATTTCTGGGAGGCATGTAAGGCCGATTATAGATGTTATGGAATGTGCTACCTCAAGAATAGACGGTCTGGTTTCTCCTTTATGGCGTCTTCAGAAGTTGTCAACGTTGCAACTATTACCAGAGATGCACGGTTTGGGATATTATCAAAGACTGGTGCAGATGCAAAAAAGATGTTTACAGACAAGGTTGTACCGATTTCCACAAACTACCCGTTCTTTTTTAAACCAATACAGGACGGTATGGAGAGGCCAAAGACAGAATTATCGTACAAGGTACCATCGAGAAGGCTCACAAGAAAGACAATACAGGCAACCACCCAAACCACCGAAGAGGGTGATCAGATGGGACTTGACACCACCATCGACTGGAAGAATACAGGTGACAATTCCTACGACGGGGAGAAATTACAGATCCTCGTCCATGATGAATCGGGTAAGTGGGAGAAGCCGGATAACATTCTCAATAACTGGAGGGTCACAAAAACGTGTCTCCGTCTCGGTTCGAAGATAGTTGGTAAATGTATGATGGGATCTACATCTAATGCATTAGACAAAGGCGGTAGTAATTTTAAAAAAATTTATAATGACTCAGATCTCACAAAGAAAAAGCGAAATCGCAATGGGCAGACTGCTAGTGGATTATATGCTTTGTTCATACCTATGGAATGGAACTTCGAAGGATTCATTGACAAATTTGGTTTTCCTGTCTTCGACACTCCGGAAACTCCGGTTGAAGGAATTGACGGGGAACTTATCTACAACGGAGTTATCGATCATTGGGAGAATGAAGCAGATGGGCTCAAAGATAATGCCGACGCTTTAAACGAATATTATAGGCAGTTTCCTAGAACTGAAAAACATGCATTTAGAGATGAAACAAAAGAATCTATATTTAATCTATCAAGAATATACGAACAAATAGATTTTAATGAAGAAATGGTTGCATCAGGATATGTAACAACAGGTTCTTTCCAATGGAAAAACGGTGTTAAAGATACCGAAGTACAGTTTTATCCTAACCCTAATGGAAGATTTAAAATATCTTGGATACTTCCAACAGATATGCAAAACAATATAGAGTTTAAAAATGGTATTAAATATCCAGGTAATAAAGCTTACGGTGCTTTTGGATGTGATAGCTATGATATAAGCGGAACAACAGATGGTGGTGGTTCAAATGGATCATTACATGGATTAACAAGTTTTTCGTTATCACCAGATGTTCCTAAATCACAATTCTTTTTAGAATATATTGCAAGGCCGCAAACAGCTGAAATATTTTTTGAAGATGTATTAATGGCAATAGTGTTTTATGGTATGCCAATACTTGCAGAAAATAATAAACCAAGATTATTATATCATTTAAAAAGAAGAGGTTATAGAGGNTTTTCTATGAACCGACCAGATAAAGTTAGAAATAAATTATCTGTAACAGAAAAAGAATTAGGNGGNATACCTAATACATCAGAAGATATAAGACAAGCTCATGCNTCTGCAATAGAATCTTACATAGAAGAANATGTNGGNATAANAAATGAAGAGCATGGTAGAATGTATTTTCAAAGAACACTNGAAGATTGGTCTAAGTTTAATATAAACAATAGAACAAAGTTTGATGCTTCAATAAGTAGTGGTTTAGCTATAATGGCTTGCCAAAGACATTTATATGCTCCAAGAGCAGAAAGACAAACAAGAAAAATAGATTTTGGATTTTCTAAATATAATAATTCAGGATTAAAAAGTAAAATATTATAATAATGGCAGAAGCTACAGGATATACAACTCAATTTCCCAGCCAATCGGTTGATGACGCTACAAAAGCTAGTGAAAAGTACGGATTGGAAGTGGCAAGAGGTATAAAAAATGAGTGGTTTAGAAAAAGTGCCGGTACGGGTAGGTTTCTTCAAAACCAACGAGAGTTCCATAGACTAAAATTATATGCTAGAGGTGAACAGTCAATACAAAAATATAAAGATGAATTTTCTATAAATGGTGATTTATCATATTTAAATCTTGATTGGAAACCTGTACCTATAATTCCAAAGTTTGTTGATATAGTTGTAAATGGTATGCAGGATAGATTATTTACAATTAAAGCATTTGCACAAGATCCTTCTTCTACAAAAAAAAGAACTGATTTTGTAGAAATGACGCTTGAGGATATGAATACAAAGGATTTTATAAAACAAGTTGAAACAAAGTTAGGTGTAAATATTGAAAACTTTTCAGGTCAACCTACTCCTGAAAGCGATGAAGAGCTTGAATTACATATGCAAATAGGATACAAACAAGCTATTGAGTTGGCTCATGAGCAAGCTATTGACAATGTATTTAAAAGAAATCATTATTATGAACTTAAAAAACGTTTAGATTATGACCAAACTGTCCTGGGTATATCTTGTGCTAAGCATACTTTTAATAATACTGACGGTATTAAACTCGAATACGTAGATCCTGCTAATTTAATATATTCTTATACGGAAGATCCTAATTTTCAAGATGTATATTATTTTGGTGAAATAAAACAAATAAAATCTAATGAGCTTAAAAAACAATTTCCTGAATTATCAGATGAAGAGTTTGAAGATTGTGTAAGAAGATCTAGTAAGATTAATCAATATGATTATACAAATAATGATTCTAATGATTCATATGATTCCAATACATTAACTGTAATGTATTTTAATTATAAAACATGGGAACAAAGTGTATTTAAAATAAAAGAAACATCCTCTGGTGCTAAAAAAGCAATTAAAAAAGATGATACTTTTAATCCACCTAAAGATCAAAGAACAAGATTTGAAAGAGTAGCACAAGCAAGAGAAGTTATATATGAAGGTGTTATGGTTTTAGGTGCTAATAAACTTTTAAAATGGCAAAAAGCTGAAAACATGGTTCGTCCTGACTCAAATGTAAATACGGTTATGATGAATTATGTTGTTAGTGCGCCTAGATTTTATAAAGGTAAAATTGAAAGCCTAGTTAGCAGAATGGTTACTTATGCTGATTTAATACAATTAACACATTTAAAATTACAGCAAGTAATACAAAGAATGACACCATCTGGTGTATTTGTAGATGCTGATGGATTATCTGAAATAGATTTAGGAAATGGTACAAACTATAATCCACAAGAAGCATTAAATTTATATTTTCAAACAGGATCTATTATCGGTCGTTCAATGACTGTAGATGGTGACGCAAACCCAGGTAAAGTACCTATTCAAGAACTACCAGGAGGTGGGGGTCAGCAATCGGCACTTTTAATACAGTCGTATAATTATTATTTAAATATGATAAGAGATGTGACTGGATTAAATGAAGCAAGAGATGGCTCTGATCCAGATCCTCATGCTTTAGTTGGTGTACAAAAATTAGCAGCTGCAAATTCTAATACAGCTACTAGACATATATTACATAGTTCTATGTATATAACTAGTGAACTAGCAGAAGCAATATCTATAAGGTTAAAAGATGTATTAGCTTATCATCCTCAAAGAGATATATTTATTAAAAGCTTAGGAAGATTTACGGTAGGTGCATTAAAAGAAATAAACAATATACATTTACATGATTTTGGTGTATTTATAGAATTAGATCCTGATGAAGATGAAAAACAATTAGTTGAAAATAATATACAACAAGCTTTATCTAAAGATCAAATACAATTAGAAGATGTAATAGATATTAGAGCAATAAAAAATATAAAATTAGCTAATCAATTATTAAAATTTAGAAGAGCTAAAAAAGCGGCTGCAGATCAAGTTAAAGCAGAAAGAAATATTGCTGCTCAATCGCAAGCTAATGCTCAGGCTGCACAAGCTGCTGAAATGGCAAAAGCTCAAGCTGAAACTGTAAAAGTTGAATCAAAAATGAAGCTTCAAGAAGCACAGAAAAATTTTGATATACAAAAACTTGAAACAGAGGCTAGAACAAAAAAAGAGTTAATGCAGTTTGAATTTGATTTAAATATGAAATTAAAGCAAATGGAGTTAGATTCAAAAGAAAAAATGGAGCTTAGTAAACCTGTACGAAGTGCAAAACCTTCTAAGCCATTTGAATCTAAAGGTAACGATGTTTTAGGTGGAATCGATCTTTCAAGATTTGAACCTAAATAAATTTTAAATTATTATATATTATTAAATTATGGAAAAGTGGAAAGTAAAAGGAATCGTCACAGACGAACCAAAATCTAAACAACAAACAGAACAAGCTGTTTTAGATAAAGCTGTAGAAAAAGGTGAAATTGAACCAGAAGCTGCAGGTAAAAAAGATACCGATGTTATAAAAGTAGATTTAGATAAATTAAAAAATAAAGAAAAAGATGCCGTTCAGAAGCAAAGCACAAATGAGGTATCTGTACGCGACGGATCCGAAACTAGCAAAGAAGTTCAAAAGGAAAACAAAGAAGAAGTTAAAGAATCTACCGGAGAAAATAAACAAGAAGAAAACAATAAAAGTAACAAGGAAGAACAAAGGGAAGAAATAGATTCACCTATTGAACTTATACAAGAAGAAGAAAATAAACAGCCAGAAAAAGTTGAAACTAATCAACCTAAAGTTGATCAACGTTCGGCTGAAGTAAACGAAAAACCTGAACCAAAAGAACCTGAAGTAAATTTACCAGAAAATGTTGATAAGCTAGTAAAGTTTATGGATGAAACTGGAGGTTCAATTGAAGATTATGTAGCTCTTAATAAAGATATATCTAGTTTAAAAGACAGTGAATTATTAAGAGAATATTATACAAAATCTAAACCATGGGAACAATCTGAAATATCAGAATATATGGAAGATAATTTTTCATATACTGAAGATGATGACCCTAAAGAAATACGTGCTAAAAAGCGCGCATACAAAGAAGAAATACATAAAGCTCGACAGTTTTTTACTGTTAATAGGGATAAATATTATGCTGACATCAAGTTGAAGAAGCAAACTGAAATACCTGAACAATATAAAAATGCTTTGAAGTTTTATGAAGATTCAAAAAGGAACGAAGAAATAAACAAAGAAATAACAAATAAATTTTTACAGAGAACAGAAAATGTTTTTGGTAATGACTTTAAAGGATTTGATTTCCAAGTTGGAAATAATAAATATAGATATAAAGTTAATAATGTTACAGAAACAAAAAATGCTCAATCTAATCTTGCAAATTTTGTAAATCAATTTTTAAATGATAAAGGAGATTTAGAAAATGCAAATGGTTATCATAAAGCTTTATTTACTGCAAGAAATGCAGATAAAATAGCTCAGCATTTTTATGAGCAGGGCCGTGCCGATGCTTTACAACAAAGTGCAAAAGAAGCTAAAAATATAAATATGGAACCAAGAAAAGAAGGATTTATTGAAACTAAATCCGGACAAAAATTTAGAGTTGTTTCAGGTAATTCTAGTTCAAAACTTAGAGTTAAACTTAAACAATAAAAATTTATAAAAAATGTCATTAACTGGAATAGAACATTTGACGCCTTCGCCTAGCAAAGGCCAATTGTTTCAAGGTAATTATATTACCAATTTTGATTTTACAAACCAGTTCTTACCTGATGTTTATGAAAAGCAAGCTGAAATTTATGGAAACAGATCTATTGGTGGTTTCTTAAAATTAGTATCTGCAGAGATGCCTTCAGCTTCTGATGAAATAAGATGGGTAGAACAAGGTAGATTACATGTAGCCTATGATAATGTAGCTATAGGTAATAACAACGTATTTACAGTAACTTTAGCAGCTAATCCTGATGGAACTGCTCATGCTGCTTCTGCTGCTGCTGCAATAAGAGTGGGCCAAACTATTATGGTTCAAGGAATTAATAGTTCAGGAGTCGGAATAACACCGGTTTTAAGAGGTGTTGTAACTGTCGCTGGAGCTGCCGCTTCAGGTGATACAACAACATTCACAGCGCCGTGTTTAGAAGCTGCAGACTGGACAGGTATCACAGGTGTATCTGGATATACTAAATCTAAAATATTAGTATACGGTTCTGAATTTGCAAAAGGTACAGATGGAATGGCTGGATCACTTGATGCTAGTTATTCTTCTTATACTAATAAACCAATGATACTAAAAGATAATTATCAAATTAATGGTTCTGATACTGCACAAATAGGATGGATTGAAGTTACTTCTGAAAATGGAGCTTCAGGATATTTATGGTATTTACAATCTGAGCACGAAACTCGTCAA
>PBPJ01000043.1 GCA_002725495.1 Candidatus Woesearchaeota archaeon
AGATACCCATTTATTCCCACTAAAATTGATAATCTTAATTCAGAAACTAGATCAGTAAGTGTTTTTGGAACCGTAATTTCAAAAGATTCATCCATCATGAGTTTTATTTTAGATGATGGTGAAGGAAAAATAACAGTCATAACAAACAATTCAGAAAGATTTTCAGAATTATCCGAAGGTGACAAAGTCAGAGTGCTTGCCAAAGTTTGGGGAGAAGGAACAGAACTTGAACTTCAATCCGATATAATTCAAGATTTTAGTAATATTGATTTAGAAAAATATAAGGAAACAATTTTATAATAGCTTTTAATTATATAATATGAGATTCGGGATTGCCAAAGTTTTATTGTATTTATCAATTTTATTAACTTTTATCTCAGGTAATATATTTGCACAAATTTATCCGGTAATTATACCTAATGTTAATAATTTTGCAATTGCGGGTGCATTTTTGGGTGTTTCCTTAATATTTGTAACTTTATTTATTTTGAGAATAAATTTATTTAGGTCATTTTAAGGTTTTTAGTATATTAATATTTATAAATAAAAAATAAATCTCCAGTGTATGTTTACACTTAGAGTCAATGATACAAAAATTCTTAATAATACAATNGGGATAGTCTCAGAATTTATTTCTGATGCAACATTTCATGTAACTAATGAGGGATTAAAGTTAGTTTCAATGGATCCGGCAAATATTTCTATGGTAATTCTAAATATTTTACCTTCATCATTTATCGAATATAATGTAACTGAACCTTCAAAAATTACAATNAATTTAGATTCTCTAAAACAGGCATTAAAAAGAGTAAGAAGCGGTGAAACTCTNGTTTTATCTCATTCAAATAATAGACTAAATGTAACAATTTTAGGAANTTCTACNAGAAAATTTTCAATTCCATTATTNGATGACGAAGAAACTGAAAGAAAAATACCAAGCTTNGATTTTAATGTTTCAATTCAAATGAANTCAATTGAATTCAGAAATTTTATTGATGATTCATCAATAGTAGGTGATGCAGTAACATTTAGAGCAAACGAAGATACATTCAACTTATTATCAGGAGACACTGGAAGAAAAGTCGATATAGATATGAAAAAAGATTCAGAGATTCTTAATAATTTTTCAGTAAGAGAAAATTCAAACTCAATTTATTCAATTGATTATCTTAAAAAAATGACAAAATCTTCTTCATTTTCCGATGAAGTTAAATTAAATTTTTCTTCAGATTATCCNCTTAAATTAGATTTTAGAGCNATTAATCAATGTCAATTATCNTTTATNTTNGCTCCAAGAATTGAAAATAAATAATTAGATAATATATCAAACAATTACTTTTAATAAAATTATAAATATTATTTTTATGTTAATAGTTATTGACGGAATAGATGGTTCNGGTAAACAAACACAAACTGAGTTGCTTAAANATAAATTAATTTCTAAAGGTAAAAAAGTNATTACCTACGAATTTCCAAATTATTCAACNTTTTTTGGAAAAATGATAAGAGATTATCTGGATGGTAAATTTGGAGATTCTACAAAAGTAGATGCAAAATTAATATCNATATTATATGCACTAGATNGGTTTGAAGTTGGTAAAGAAATTAGAGATTACTTAAGCAAGGGTTATTATGTTTTATGTGACAGATATACACAATCAAATATGGCTTATCAAACTTCTAAATTACCAAAAGATAAACATGAAGATTTTTTACATTTTATTGAAGAGATGGAATTTAAATATTTTAATTTACCCGTTCCCAATAAAATTATTTTTCTAAAAGTTCCAGTAAAAATTTCTGATAATAATTTATCAAATAGAGATTCNGTTGATGGTCATGAAAAAAATAAAAATTATCAAAATAATGTTTTAGATGCTTATATCAATTTATCTAAAAAATATCCAAATTGGGAAGTTATTGATTGTATGAATGGAGAAAGTTTAAGATCAATTGATGAAATTCATCAAGATATAATTAATATGATATAATTTATTAATTAATGCATATTAAATAAATATGAAATCAATTATAAGAAAAGTCTGGAATGAAACCAGAACCGTTAAGACAGTNGTATTAGAACTAGAAAAAAATATGGATTTNAAAGCAGGACAATTTGTNATGATTTCNATNCCAAAAAATAAATTTGNCAAGTTAATTCCNGCAAGAGCATATTCTATTGCTAATGCNCCAAATGACAGATATGAAATTAAACTTTACATTAAAATTTACGAAGATGGAAGATTTTCAAGTTATTTTAATCAACTTGAAGAAGGAGATGAATTAGAAATTTCTGGACCATTTGGAAGATTTATTTTAGAAGATNGTAAGTTACAATCAATTAATTTTATTGCTGCAGGAACAGGAATAGCACCATTTTTTTCGATGTATGAATTTTCAAATAAAAATAATATAAAATGTAATTTAATATACAGCGAGAGAACCGAAGAAGATATCATTGGTAAGAAGATCATTGATGATGGATTTTCAAATAATTTGTCCGGTAAGTATGTAATTACTTCAAAAGATTCAAGAATTAACAAAGAATTTATAGAAAAAAATATTATAAAATCTAATTTATATTTTATTTGTGGACCTCCAGAATTCGTAAATGATATTTATGATATGTTAGTTGAATTAGGAGTTAAGGAAGAAAAAATAAAAACAGAGCGTTATGGATAATATTTTAGGAATATTTGAAAAAAAATATAAGGGTGGACCATTTTTATCCGCAGAGACACCATTCCAAATTTTAGTTGCAACTATACTNAGTGCTCAATGTACAGATGAACGTGTAAATAAAGTAACTAAAGTTCTTTTCAAAAAGNACAATAAGCCAGAAGATTTTGTTAATATTAAACAAGAAGAATTAGAAAAATTAATTTATTCAACTGGATTTTATCGTGCAAAATCAAAATCAATTATTGAAACAAGTAAAAAAATAATTAATGATTTTGGAGGAAAGGTACCAACCAATATGGAAGATTTAATATCGCTCAGAGGAGTTGCAAGGAAAACTGCCAATATTGTATTAAGCCAAGGCTTCAATAAAAATTACGGTATTGCAGTAGATACTCATGTTAAAAGAGTTTCTTATAGATTNGGTTTATCTGAACATAAAAATCCGAACAAAGTAGAAAAAGATTTAATGAATATATTTCCCAGAGAAAAATGGAAAGAAGCTTCCTGGTTAATTATTGAACATGGCAGAGCATATTGCAAGGCACCAGTACCAACTTGCTCTTCATGCTTCTTAAAAGATTTATGTCCGAAAAAGGGTGTCACTAAATATAAATAATAATTATATTTTAACATATAATTAAAAATCTTTATAGCCCTTTGATTCAATTTCCTTTACTAATTTTTTATCTCCAATTTTAATTATTTTTCCCTTATCAAAAATTAGTACTTTATCTGGTTTTATGTATTCAAGAATTCGATCATAATGTGTAATTATTAAAATACCCATTTTATTTTTTTTCTGTATTTTTTTAATATTATCTGCAACAATATTCAAAGAATCAATATCTAGTCCACTATCGACTTCATCTATTACAGCCAATTTAGGTTCAAGAATCGACATTTGCAAAGTTTCAAACCTTTTTTTCTCTCCACCAGAAAAACCTTCATTCAAATATCTATCTTTGAAAGAAGAATCTATATTTAGTAGATTCATGTGTTTAATTAATAATTTCTTATATTCAATTAAACTATATATTTTATTTTTTGCATTTTTTAATGCTGCTCTTAAAAAATTACTTACAGTAACCCCGGATATTTCAACTGGATATTGAAATGATAAAAAAATACCTAGTTTTGCCCTTTCAGAAGGATCAAGTTCATTTATTTTTTTACCATTAAATAATATTTCACCCTTTGTTATTTTATAATTTGGATGTCCCATTATTGCATAAGATAATGAAGTTTTTCCAGAACCATTTGGACCCATTACGGCAACAATTTCATTTTTTTCAATTTTTAATGATACGCCTTTTAATATCTCCTTATTTTCTACTTCCAAATGTAAATTTTTTATTTCTAACATATTATTTTATATTTTTCAAAGTATAAAGCGGCAATAATGCACATTTAACTCTTATTGGACTTAAATTTATACCTAACATTTCAATAACTTCCTCCTTTTTTATCTTTTCTATATCATCAATTTTTTTACCAATTACTTTTTGCGATAGCATAGATGCTGTAGCAATACATATTGCACAAGCCTCACCATCAAATGAAATATTGTTTATATTACTTTCTTTACAGTCTACATAAAAATTTATGTTATCTCCACAAATTTCATTATTTCCATTTGCGGATAAGTTATGATCAATTGATCCAAAATTTCTTGGATTTTTATAATGATCCATGATATTCTCTCTATATATTTGATTATCCATTGAATATACTCTCCACTTTCTTCAGAGCCAAGATTAATTTATCTATGTCTTCTTTTTTATTATATATTTGAATACTTATTCTTGCACAAGAATTTATTTTCAGATAGTTCATAAGTGGCATGCAGCAATGATGTCCGGCCCTTATACAAATTCCTTCTTGATTTAAAATTTCTGCAACATCATGAGAATGTATTCCATTCATATTAAAAGATATGATTCCATTTGAACCACCATATATATTTATTTTTTTAAATGAAGATAATTTCTCTAAAGCATAATTAGTTAATTCATTTAATTTTTTATTTATATTATTTAATCCAATTTCATTAACAAATTCAATACTTTCCCCCAAACCTATTGCTCCCGCCACATTAGGCGTTCCAGATTCAAACTTATTTGGTAATTTATTAAATTCAAAATTATCTATAGTTACACTTTTAATCATGTCTCCGCCATAATATATCGGTTCATAATTTTCTAAGTATTCTTTTTTTGCATATAAAATACCAATTCCAGTTGGCCCAAATAATTTATGACCAGAAAATGCTAAATAATCTACATCTAATTTTTTTACATCTAATTTTTTATGACTTGCAGATTGAGCAGCATCTAAAATAAGTTTAATTTTTGAATTCTTAATATGTTTTGTTATATCAGTTAGATTTATTTCTTTACCAGTTACGTTAGAGATATGACTAACACTAATTATTTTTGTTTTTTCTGATATTTTTTCTAATATTTTTGGTTCATATTCCGAATTTAATTCTGCAAATATAATTTTAAATCCTATTTTTTTAGATAGTACTTGCCACGGTAATATATTTGAGTGATGATCTGATATTGATAATATGACTTCATCATCTTTTTTCAAATTTTTAGATTCTAAATTTGCTATAATATTTAATGATTCGGTTGTATTTCTTGTAAATATTATTTCTTCAGTATCAGAATTAATATATTCAGATATTAATTTTCTAGATTTTTCATATAATTTATCAGATTCAATACCTAAACTATAAAGACCTCTATGTACATTTGAATTATATTTTTGATAATATTCAGATACTTTATTTATTACTCTGTTTGGTTTTTGAGTTGTTGCAGCGCTATCTAAATAAGTTACATCTTTAATTATCGGAAATTCATTTTTCATATTTTCTTCATCACCTCTTTTTGAATCTCTGTTCTTAAGTTTGAATTTTTAATCTTTTTCAATAAGTCAGTAATAAATCCTTCAACTAGAATTTTTTTAGACTCTTTTTTATTAAATCCTCGACTCATCAAGTAGAATACTTTTTCTTTATCAATTTTACCAACAGTTGCACCATGGCTACATTTTACTTCTGAATTATCAATTTCTAAAATTGGTATAGATTCCGATTTAGATTCATCATCCAATATCATTGAATGAGATTGCTGATACCCATTTGAAAATTTGGCATTACGAGTAATATTTACCGTTCCAATATATTTTGTATTACTTGAATTATTTACTGTGCTTTTGTTTATCATATCTGAAAAAGTTTTTTCATTATAATGGTTAGATTCATTTTTAATTTCAAAAATTTGATTATCCTTAGAAGAATATAAACTATAATTTCTTGATTCTGAACCCTTACCGTTTAGATCACTTAAAACGATATTATTTGTGTATTTACTTCCTATGTGAAAATCATAAAAGTTTATTTTTGCATCATGGTCTAGAACCGATTTTTTATAATTATAGTTTATGAAATTATTAGATAGATTTTGATATTCTATAAAATTAATTTTAGAATTTTTATCTTGGTAAATTTCATATATTGCAGATCTATAGAAAATTTCTTTAGATTCTTTGGAAGTTAGTTTTAATATGATAGTTAATTCAGAATTTTCTTTACATTTAATCAAATAATGTATAAATTCATTATTTTTTGGATATTCAGATATTTCAATTGTTTTAATTTCATTTTTTTCTAAAATTATCTTATTAACTTTATTCAAATATTTTTTATGAATTTTTGTAAATTCATCTTTATTGGTTAGTTTAAAAATATCTTTTTTAGAAAGGTTTTTAGTTTCAGATATATTTTTCTTAAAATTAATATTCTTAATTTTTTCAAGTATCGATTTCATCCTAAACTTCCCTCCATCTCTAATTCTATTAATTTATTAAGTTCTACAGCATATTCAAAAGGTAACTCTTTAACTACTGGTTCTATAAATCCTGAAACTACCATTTTCAATGCCTCTTCTTCAGTCAAACCTCTACTCATCAAGTAAAAAATTTCTTCATCACTAATTTTACCAACTTTTGCTTCGTGAGCTATTTCAGTCTCATTATTTTTTATTTTCATAACCGGTATTGTATCAGATTTAGATATATTATCTAACATCAGCGCATCACATTCAACACTAATTTTTGAATTCTTTGCATTTTTATTTACATCAACAAGACCTCTGTAGGTCGTAATTCCACCTCCCTTTGAAATACTTTTACTTCTTATTGTTGATTTTGTATTCTTTCCTATATGATATAATTTATGTCCAGTATCTTGATTTTGATCATCACTTGCAAATGCAATTCCCAAAAAATCAGATTTAGAATTATCTCCAATCAAGACTGAGCACGGATATAACATTGTAACATTACTTCCCATATTACCATTTACCCATTCAATTACGCCATTTTCTTGTACATTTGCTCGTTTAGTATTCAAATTGTAAGTAT
Organism: Candidatus Woesearchaeota archaeon; assembly: GCA_002725495.1. Classification (GTDB taxonomy): domain Archaea; phylum Nanobdellota; class Nanobdellia; order UBA10117; family ARS21; genus ARS21. The sequence continues at coordinate 7,114 of PBPJ01000043.1, forward strand.
TCTTACTCCAATTCTCCACCGAATTATATCTAACTCTCGCATTCTTTAGAACATGTATTTCAACTCCGCCTGCATGTATCGAAGAATTATCAAATTTAGGACTACTACATCCCTCTATATAATTTATGTAGGAACCTTCATCAGCAATTATTAGAGTATGTTCAAATTGACCAGAATTTAAACTATTCATTCTAAAATAGGCCTGAAGAGGCTGCTCAACTTTAACATTTTTTGGAATATAAATAAAAGTTCCTCCGCTCCAAACCGCTCCATGAAGTGCAGCAAATTTATGCAATCGCGGGGAGATACAGGAAGTCATAAAATATTTCTTTACTAGTTCAGGATATTTTTTTACAGCAAGATCCATATCTAAAAATACAACACCCTTTTCTTCTAAGTCTTTTTTCAAATTATGATAGATGGTATTACTTTCAAATTGAGCACCCGCACCAGCTAGTGCTTTTCTTTCAGCTTCAGGAATGCCTAATTTTTCAAATACTGTTTTAATCTCTTCTGGTACATCTTCCCATTTTTTTGAATTCTTTTTTGCTTTTGGATCAAGATAGTATATAATTTTATTAAGATCTAAATCAGATATATCCGGACCCCAAGTGGGCATTTTTAATTCTTTAAATATTTTATAAGAATCCAAACGTTTTTTTAGCATCCAAGTGGGTTCATTTTTTAATTTAGATATTTTCCTAATTATTTGCTCAGATAGACCCGGTTCACTTACATAATTATATTCGGTTTTTGTAGGATTATCATACAAGCTTCTATCAATTTCAAAATTATTATCCATTTAGATCACACCCCAATTTACCTTCAACGCAAGTTTGATTTATAATCGGAGATAACTCCCGATGATACTTGCATAATATTTTATCTTTTCTAAATTTTGATAGAATATTTTGAACTTCTTGTAGATAATTATTTTTTTCTAATATTATTTCAGCCCTAGTTTCTAGATAAGATATAATTTCATTTTCAAATTCAATTTTTTTACCTCGTTTATCATGGATATATTGAGATATTGTTGAATTTTGAGCGTGCAATAATCTAGCTATATCTTTTTTTGATACATTTAGGGCTGATAATTTTTTTGATATTATCCGATTTATTGAAGGTATCAAATAATGAATTTCTATTTCTTGCGGCATTAATAGTTTATTTTTCACAATTGTGAATTAATTTACTTGATTTTTAAACATTTTGATATATAATTATTTTTAAGTAATGCAATAATATTCGTATATGGAAGTTTTTGTAAAAAGAATTGATGAAACTCTCGATTTACCCAAATATGAATCCGAGGGCGCAGTAGGTTTTGATTTAGTTTGTAGAGATAGTACTCAGATAAATCCAAATTCAATAGCACTCTTACCATCAAACTTGGTTGTTAAGGTTCCAAAAGAATATATGTTAATGTTAGCACCAAGAAGCTCATTATTTAAAAAAAAGGGATTAATTATGCCAAATTCTGTTGGAATTATAGATCAAGATTATTGCGGAGATAATGATGAATTACTTTTACAAGTTTATAATATAACTAACAATATAGTTAATATAAAACGGGGAGAAAAATTGGGACAAGGCATATTTGTTAAAATAAAAAAGATTAAATTTAAAGAATCAAAATCAAAATTTGGAGAAAATAGAGGTGGATTTGGATCAACAGACAAATGAAGTTTATATCGAGAGATTTAGACGTAAATATGAGTTAATGAAAGATAAAATTAATTCTAGATTAGAAGATTTTGATTCTATAGATAAAAATGATAAATCAAAATTATATGAAGAATTGGCATTTTGCTTTTTAACCCCTCAATCCAAGGCTAAATCTGCAGATATTGCAATTCGAAGTTTAATTAAAAATAATCTATTATTTTCAGGTAAGGCTAGCGAAATTGAACCCCACTTAAAAGGAATTAGATTTCATATTACTAAGTCAAAACGTCTTGAAGATTCCAGACCAATTTTTGATCAATTTAATTTTGATTTTACAAATATTCCTTTACTAAGAGACGAAATAGCAAATTCATTTAAGGGAATTGGAATGAAGGAAGCAAGCCATTTTTTAAGAAATATCGGTTTTGGAAAAGAAATTGCAATCTTAGATAGACATATTCTAAAAAATTTAAAACGAGTGGGAGTTATTGATGAAATACCAAAAACTATATCAAGAAAAAAATATTTAGAAATGGAAACTAAAATGTCAAATTTCTGTAATAAAATTGGAATATCAATGGCAGAATTAGATTTACTATTTTGGTCAGAAGAAACAGGAGAAATTCTAAAATAACGTTATACAAAGACCTTTTATATAATTAAGAATACAAATTATATGGCAAAAAATATGAGATATTTTGTTTTGCAAGAAAATGAGAGAGATTCCTCTCACGTTTTCACTGGAAGACAACCAAGACAAGCTGCCCTTAAGGCTGCATCTAGAGGTTTTACTTCGATTATTCTGAGAGAAAGAGGCGCAAAGAAGTTACATATATATTCTGGAGAAAGATTAAAAGTATCTGCCCCAGATAATAAACCGGATTGGATGCCGGAAACAATTTGGCGAGCTAAAGTTTCAAAAAAAGGAATTAGACATTTATAAATATCGATTAGTTTTTATAGATTCAACTTAGGTGTAACTATGGCAAAATCAAATGACCACAGAGTATTAGGTCCGAAATTAGGTTTTTATCAACAAATTGAAGACGTAGGTCCAGGTTTACCATTATTTCCNCGNAAAGGAGAGTCTGTTATAAATTCATTACAGACATTTTTGAGAGAATTACTTGAAAAAAATGATTATAATTTTGTAAGAACNCCTCANATTTCTAAAATTGATTTATTCAAAAAATCAGGNCATTGGACAAATTANAGAGAAGATATGTTTGAAATAAAATCAAAAGATGAAAAAATGGCCATAAAACCAATGAGTTGCCCATTTCATACAAGTATTTTTGCAAATGAATCAAATTCATATAAAGATTTACCAAAAAGATATGCTGAATTTGCAACTGTTTATCGTAATGAAGCNTCAGGTGCTTTAACAGGATTATCTCGAGTAAGAATGATTACTCAAGATGATGCTCATATATTTTGTACAATAAATCAATTAGATTCAGAAATTATTAATTTAATAAAATTAGTAAAAGAAGTTTATTCAGTTTTAGGNTTTAANGATGTNAGTGTTGAATTATCAACTCGTCCAGAAAAATATGTTGGAAATATATCAACTTGGAATAATGCAGAAAAAATACTTGAAGAAACTTTAAAAAAATCAAAAATGAAATTTACCATAAATAANGGAGATGGTGCGTTTTATGGTCCAAAAATTGATTTTCATATTAAAGATGCTAATGGAAAATCATGGCAACTTGCAACAATTCAATTAGATTTTAATTTATGTTCAAAATTAAATGCAACTTTTAAAAATTCAGAAGATAAAAATGAATATCCAATTATTTTACACAGAGCTTTATTAGGTTCATTTGAAAGAATGTTNGGAATACTTATNGAGCATTATAATGGAGCATTCCCNACCTGGTTGGCACCAACACAAGTTAAAGTTATCAGTTTTAACGATGAGATTACNGAATATACAAAAAAAATTGCTAATAAATTAAAAGCTTCAGGAATTAGAGTAGAATCTGATTTTAGATCAGAAACTGTTCAAAGAAAAGTCAGAGAAGCAGAATTACAAAAAGTACCTNACATTATTGTAATTGGTTCAAAGGAAAAAGAAAAAAACACTCTTGCAGTAAGNCCGAGAGGATCTAAACCTAAGTTTGGTGTTAAAATGAAAGATTTCCTAAAAGAAATAAAAAAAGAAATTTCAAATAAAAATTAATTAAACTCTATAACCGACTCTACTTTTAGTTTTACAACTTAAACATAATCTATCTATTGTTTTAGTTTTAGGATTTGTACGCACGATNCTATTTTTTGAATTTAAATAGTTATAACAATTTTTACAAAATTTAATTTTAAGAAGTTTGGGTATTTTAACATTATATCTCATAGATAATTTTCTTGCCAAATATACATATCGATTAGAATAGTCTGAATTTTTTTCTGCTTCTTCAAATAGTATTTTTATTCTTTCATTTACTATTTTTTTATTTGAATCTCTCATATTTTATTACAAAAAGGATATATATAAATGTCAGCAGCTTTCTTGCTTTCCCACACTTGTGCAGTACCGACAAAAACGTAGAACAACTTAACTTCCGTGTTCGAAATGGGAACGGGTGTAACCTGTTCGCTTTGACCGCTGACAATAAAGTTATTTTTATTACATTTATAAAGATTTCTGATTCGATAAGATTTATAATAAATTAAGTACCTTACATTAAATGGAACTAATCTTACATGAAAAACCAAAAAGACCAACAATTATTGAAGGATTTCCCGGAGTCGGATATGTCGGAACAATTACCGTTGAATATATGATAAATCATTTAGATGCAAAACCNATTGGTTTAATTTTTGATGAAAATATACCTCCCGTTGCTATGCTATACAAAGATCAAACAAGAAGATTAATGGAAATATACTATGCAAAAAAAGAAAATATAGTTTTTATTCATGCCATAACNGGAATTAAGGGAATGGAGTGGGANGTAGCAGACACAATTTTAGANCTNGCCAAAACTTTAAACGCCAAGGAAATNATAAGTCTNGANGGNGTNGTTTCTCCTATTGANGATCAGTTATCCNGAGTTTTTGTCAGNTCAAACGATCCAAAATCTGAAAAAGAGTTTATTAAAATGGGAATAGAAAAATTAGAAAACGGTGCCGTAACTGGAGTTACAGGGGCGCTAATGTTAAAATCAGAGCATGTAAATTCAACTTTCCTATTTGCAGAAACAAGTACTGGAATACCAGATTCAAGAAGTTCTGCCGAATTAATTAAATATCTTGATACATATTTGGGATTAAAAATAGATCCAAAACCACTAATAAAACAAGCTGAAGATTTTGAGAGCAAATTGAAAGAATTAGTAAAATTAAGCTTAGATGGCAATAAAACTAAAGAAAAAGATCATTTAAACTATTTGGGATAATTAATTAATATATCATATATAACTTTTTATATTCAAATATTAGAATTTAATATGGTTAGCTATTCTGAATTATACACAAAGTCAAAATTAGATTTAGATTCTGCAGAACATCTACTTTACGTTACATACAATATATCTAAAGATTCAAATTTTATTATGAGTGTTAC
>PBPJ01000044.1 GCA_002725495.1 Candidatus Woesearchaeota archaeon
AAAACTCAAAATAAAAAAATAAATATTCCTGCTGACTTTTACACAAAAGTTTCGGAAAAACATGAAAAAACTATGAAAGTATCAGTTAAAGAAGAGGATGAATCTGAAATTAANGTAGAACCTACNGTTAAATTATTTTGGGCAGATGAAAAGTTGAGAGAATTTGAAGCTAACGTTCTTAAAATAATAGATAATAAGGTGATTTTAGACAAAACTCTTTTTTATGCTACATCCGGNGGTCAGCTTAATGATACAGGATATATAAATGGGTGTAAGGTTATGGACGTATACAACAACGGTCCACATATAATTCATGAAATGGAATCTATTAACTTTAAAGAGGGTGATATGATCATTGGTAATATTAATGACATTAGACGAACAAATACAATGAGACACCATACAGCTACACATGTGGTCGGCGGAGCAGCAAGAATTGTATTAGGAGATCATGTTTGGCAAGGCGGTTCTGATGTTAATCAAGATCGAGGTAGATTGGATATAACTCACTATGATACTTTNACAAAAAATGAAATAAAAAAAATAGAAAAAACTGCAAACAATGCAATAAGAGATAAAATACCTGTGATAAAAGAAATTTATCCTAAGGATCAGGCAGAAAAGAAATTTGGATTTACTCTTTATCAAGGCGGATTTGTTCCAGGTAGTGAAATACGAGTTTTACATGTGAAAGGTTTTGATGCTCAGGCCTGTGGAGGTACTCATTTAGAAAATACAAAAGAATTGAAAAAAATAAGAATAATTAGTTCAAAAAAAGTTCAAGATGGATTAATTAGACTTACTTACGTTGCAGGAGANGTTGCAAATAAACTNGAATCTGAAGAAAAAGAATTATGTAATTCTGTAATGAAGGCATTTGGATTTGAAGGTAANACCACTATTGAAAATATTGAAAATGCNGCAGAATATTTGAAAACACAGAAAAATCATTTACCAAAGACGATAATGAAATTCATNAATGAAACTAAAGAAATTTTTGAAAAAATGGATTTAACCCAATCTGAAATTAATGATAATCTAAGTTTTTACAATAATGATATTGAAAGATCTGTGGAAAAATTATTTACGCTGTGGAAAAAAACTAAAAAGCAATACAAAAAAATGAGAAAATAATAAGAGACAACTAATTAAATAAATTGTCCCATTCTCCGGCAGAAATCTTTTTTGAAGCTTTATCTGCAGGAATACCGTTTACTTTTATACCCATGGATTGGCAAATACCAACTAATTCTTTAACACGGGATTTAACTGTTTTACCGATTATTTTGTCTTTAACTTTTTCTGCAACATTTTTCAATTGATCTACAGAAATGTCAGCAACTAAATCTTTACCTGGCGCTCCAGATCCTTTTTCTAAATTTATTTCTTTTCTNATTAATTCAGGTGTTCTCATTCTTCTCTCCCCTCTATACCAACAACTCTTACTGAGTCAAGGTTTAATGTAATTGGTATTGGAACAGCTGCTTCCAATAATTCTACAATTACTTCTGATTTTTGAGTATTTAATCTTGTAACTTTTCCTCTTTCGCCCTTAAATGGACCTCCGATTATTTCAACAATATCTCCTAATTGAATATCTACATTTTCAGGTTTGAATTCAATTAAATGTTCAATTGAAGATAATTCAACTTCTCTTGTTAAAACTCCTCTGACGTATGGAACTCTGTATGAAATTTGTTGCACATCAGTCAATGAATCTGCTTCTATAAAGATATAACCAACTACTCCGTAAGGAGACAATAATGCGTGTACTCCATCTGCACGTTTAGCATTAGTAGATAATGCATCCATTACTTGTTGTTCTCTTCCAATTGCGGTTCTTACTGTATATATTCCCATTTTATGCTAATTTTGACATTAATTGAACAATAATAAATATTGTAAATCCAATTAATCCGATTACAATCATTCCAAGTCCAGTAACTTTTACTATGGCTTGAAATTCATTCATCTTTGGCTTTCTAGTAATAGCAAGGACACGTTTATATTCTCTTGCTTTTTTTCGAAGTATTCCCGGTATTTCCTTTAACTTAGGAATTTTAATATCATCCGGATTAAATTCGATAGGTGTAACCATATTATGAGATTTTAACTCTATTTATAAAACTTTTGAACACTAGTCAATAAACCTTATTCCAAANTTATCTTCCATATCTTCTTGTCTCTTTTTAGAAAGGGTACGTTTTGGTCCNAAGATCTGAGGAGATTTAACTCCTACAACAACTAACATTGTTCTAAGTGAATTTTGTAATTCTGGAGACAATTGAGCACCCCAGATTATTTTTGCNGAATTATCTAATCTNTCNGTAACAGCCTCTACAACTCTTTTTGCTTCATCAAGAGTCATATTTGGTCCACCAATAACATTAATTAATGCACCTGTTGCACCTTGAACTTCAACGTCTAATAACGGATTATTAAGTGCTTTTTCAACAGACTCAACAGCACGATTTTCTGTATCGCTTTCTCCGAGACCTATCATNGCGATACCTCCTGAAGACATTACTGCTTTTATATCTGCAAAATCTAGATTAATTAATCCNGGTTTTGTAATAAGTTCAGCTATACCTTTAACTGCATTTGTTAAAATTTCATCTGCAACTTTAAATGCGGTATGTAATGGTAAGTCTGGTGCAAGTTCAATCAATTTATCATTAGGTATTAAAATTAAAGTNTCAACAAGGCCCTCTAGTTCTTCTAATCCGACCATTGCATTTTCATGTCTTAATACTCCTTCCATTTCAAAAGGCAATGTAACAACTGCAACAGTTAAAATTCCCATTTTTTTAGCTATATCTGCAACAACGGGCATACTTCCNGTACCTGTACCTCCGCCCAAACCACCNGTTATAAAAACTAAATGAGCTCCGCTTAATGCNTCNTTTATTTCTTTTTGAGATTCTTTTGCAGAATCTTTTCCGATTTGAGGGTCTGAACCTGCACCNAGCCCTTGAGTTAGATCTTTACCAATTAATATTTTTTTGTCTGCAGTGGTATTTAGTAAATCCTGAGCATCAGTATTTATGCCTACAATTTCTGCTCCTGTTACTCCGATTTCAGATATTCTGGCAATTGTGTTATTTCCTGCTCCTCCGCATCCAACTACTTTAATTCTTGCTTTCCTATTGGAAAGAATTTTTTCTAATTCTTCATCCTCGTTACTAAGCTTGGATATATTTTGATCTGAATATCCTCCGAAAGTATTTGAAGAATANTCTGNAGACGTGTTTGAAGAAGATTGATCATAATTACTAGANCCNTAATCATTTGAGTTTTCTGTTGAATTATTATCATATTCGTTTGAATATGAGTCATTAGAATCATATTCGTTTGAATATGAGTCGTCTTCTGAAGGTTTTTCTGCNCCNGTNTTGAAGTCTATTTCGTTAGAATATTCGTCATATGGATCCATAACTATGAGAATTGAATGTTTTTTATAAACATTATTACACTAGTCAATAGTAATTTCTTTTATTTCAGGTACNTATTTTTTAATTGTGGTTTTTAATAAATCAACAAACTTATCGCCAAGTTTTTCTTTATTTGCAATCTTAAATTTAACTTTTTTATCTTTAACAGTTAAATTTTCTGCTTTGAAACCAATTAATTCAGTTGCGTATGTTACTTTTTCTTTTAAATCAGAAATTAATTTAACAACTTTAAGCATATAATGTACTTCTTTGCCCGAAAACGGGTGATTATAATCTAAAATTACTCTACCGCCATTAACGGATCTGACAGTTGCTCGTCTACCGTCAATATCTAATTGCATTCCAGTAACCGGATTTACTTTTCTCTCTCTTAATTTATTTATTGATATTAATTGTATTAAATTAGAAGCTCTTTTTCCGAAAGCATCTTCTGGCTTAAGATCAATTTCTTTAGATTCTCCAACCGTCATTCCAATAAGATTTTTATCTATACCTTTCAGTAATTGTCCGGATCCAATAAATGCCCTCATTGGTTTATAAGGAAAATCCTTTCTATAAATATTATTTTTTTTTGCTTCNGACTCNATTGTAAGATCAAATATTTCTCCNTCGTCNTTAAANGAACCNACAAAATCAAGTTCAATTAAATCGCCTTTTTTTATTTTAACCATAAANTTAATTTTGACTAAGGTTTATAATGTTTTTGAAGTTGTTCTTAACAATTTCAGTAATAATAAGCACAGATGAACCCATTAATACAACAATAATCCAGTCTATTCCTGCAAGGCTAACGGTTGAAAAATATTTTTGGAAGAACGGTAATGAAATTACAATATATTGTAATGCAGCAGAAGCAAATATTGCTAATATCAAGTATTTATTATTGAAAAATAATTCTTTCTGATGAAATATAGATTTATCTGTTCTGGAATTAAAAATATTGAATAATTGATAGAATACAATTGTTGAAAAGGCAATTGATCTAGCATAGTCTAATCCTTGATCAAGATAAGATACAAAAAGAGTTAAAGTACCAATCATCATAATTATACCTACAAATATTGAGAAATGCCAGGTTGATTTGGATATTGCTCCAACATTAGATTTCATTGGTTTTCTTTTCATTATATCTTTGTCAGGAGGATCCATTCCTAATGCCAATGCAGGTAAACCATCAGTAAGAAGATTCATCCACAATATCTGGACAGCAATTAATGGTAATGGTAAACCGATGAGCAGTGCTGCAAATATAGCAAATATTTCTCCGATATTTGAAGAAATTAAATACCTTATAAAATTTTTAATATTATCAAAAATTCCTCTTCCCTCTTCAACTGCATCTATAATTGATGAAAAATTATCATTCATTAATATCATATCGGAAGAATCTTTGGCTACATCAGTACCTTTTATTCCCATTGCTATACCAATATCTGCTGCTTTTAATGCTGGAGCATCATTTACTCCATCACCAGTCATAGCAACGACATTGCCTTTTTTGTGTAGGGCCCTTACTATTCGTAATTTATGTTCTGGACTCACTCTTGCAAAAACATTACAATCCTTTAATTTAGATTTAAGTTCAGATTCATTTAATTTATCTAATTCTTTCCCGGTTATTGTTTGTTGATAATTTTCAAATCCAATCTCTTTTGCTATTGCTTTAGCAGTATTTTCATGATCTCCTGTTATCATGATTGTTCTTATTCCTGCCTCTTTACATTTTATTAATGCAGGACTTACTTCCGGTCGTGCAGGATCAATCATTGCCTGAAGACCCAAAAATACTATATCTTTTTCAACATAATTTGAAGTTAATTTTTTATTTCCGACATATTTATACCCATGTGCTAAAACTCTGAGTGCATCTTCAGATAACTGATTAATTTGTTTATTTATCAATAATCTATCTTTCTTAGTAATGGGTTTTACAGAACCATTTAGGTAAATAAAATTACATTTTTTTAACAATATTTCTGGTGCTCCTTTAATGTATGCAATTTTATTTTTATCTTTTTTATATATTGAAGACATCATTTTTCTAGATGAGTCAAAAGGTATTTCATCAACAAATGAATAATTCTTTAATTTAACTTTTTCAAGTCCATATTTCCTTGCTGAAACAATTAATGCTCCTTCTGTCGGATCACCAAAAATTTTCCAAGTTTTACTTTTTACCAATCTGGCAGTATTACATAACATTCCGGAGATTAAAGTTAATTCTAAATTCTTCTTTATCTTTGAAA
>PBPJ01000001.1 GCA_002725495.1 Candidatus Woesearchaeota archaeon
ATTGAGAAGTTAAAAGATCAATATAATAAAAATGCAGGAATTGTTTTTGATCAATTATTAAATTTAAATAGATTGTCATTAAAACAAAGATATGAAGATGCAGAAAGTATGTTTTTTAAAGTTGATCGATCAAAAGCCGTTTGGTTTTCACGTCAACTGGGTCATGATGATTATCAATTATTAAAGTCATTAAATTGTTTTTTATATCAAAGCTGCGAGGGTAAAGCTTCTAAAACTGAATTATATAAAACAATTGACGCTATTAGTAATAATTTTGCACATTTACTAGTTTGTAAAACTAGAGGATATGAAAATGCAAAATGGAATTAATTAATATGATTAAAAAAATATTAAATGCATTAGATTATATTTTATTTGCTGCCTTGATGCTTTATTTTTTCTGTGGCGGTTTTAAATATACAATTGATTATATACTGCGACACTATAGCACATATTAAGTTAATTAAATATAATTAGTATCAATTAAAAAAAGAAGGGAATAAAACATGATACATATAAGCAAAATGACCGGTAAACTTGAAGGATTTCAAGCTATATCAACTAACACAACAACAAATGATTATTGTATTAAGCAATATACAAAGCAAGACAAGAATAATATTTGTACTTATTGTTATTCAAATGAAATGTTGCGGACCTATAGAAAAAACATGGCTCCAGCTCTTCAACGTAATACTGATTTAATAGCTTCAAAAGTATTACATCCTGACGTGCTGCCAGTAATTAACAACGCATTTTTTAGGTTTAATGCTCATGGGGAATTAATAAACGAATTTAATTTAATTAATTATGTTAATATCGCAATAAAAAATCCTCATTGTACGTTCTCTCTATGGTCCAAAAGATACGATATTGTTTACAAGTATTTTAAGGATCATGACAAGCCGAAAAATTTAATATTGATTTACTCAAACCCAAAGATCAATCATATACTCGAAAACGTGCCTAAATATTTTGACAAGACTTTCAATAACGTACAAGAAGATTTACAAAAGCCGCGTCAAAATTGCACAGGTCAAAAGTGTAAAGATTGTCTATTATGTTATAAATTCGATACTACGAATATCATAGTTGAGAAGGTTAAAACATACGGCAAGAAAAAACTAAACCAAAAAATGAAGGGGGAATAATGACAAAAAAAATAAATAGATATTCAATTGAGAAGTATTTTAAAAAACTTGAGATTGAAACAGAACGAAAAACACCAATAGACATAAAAGAATTTATTAACAGTAAAAGATTTTCTGAAAGTCTAGGGGATGTTATAAAAGTTGGGGATATGGATCTTATTCATTTAATAAGAACATTAAAAAAAGAAAATGATTATTGGGTCAATGCTTATCTCGATATGAAAAAACATCATAGAGAATTTATTGACAAGCTCAATAATACTAGATCTGAAATAATAAAAAAAGAAAGTATAGATTGGAGGGTTAACAATGGTTAATGCAATCTATAAAAAATGGAAAGATAAATATTTAAACTTAATACAGAAAGCAAGTGACCGGTTTGGGTGGAAAGCGTCTGATTGTAATCCATTTTTTTATATACTTTATGATCACTTACACCGGTCCAATGCAGACAGCTTGAGAGAATTTAAAAGAAAACTTAAAGAGGTGCGACACAATGCCAATAGAAATTAAAGTATTATTATTGTACGGATTAATTTTTATGATAACCGAGTTAATAAAGAAAGCGAGGAATAATGGTAGATAGAGTAATATATAAATGTATTAGACAAGATGATTATGGAAATACATTTGTTTCTTATGCACCAACTAAGGATTATTATCAGTTGGATACAATAGAAGTAGAGACAATAAACTTTGATGCAAATGATTGGACTATGAGTAGTTTATGTAATGCATTAAATAATTCAGATGTAAAAGAAATAAAAGAAAGCGAGGAATAAATGACACAACTAACACCGGCACACTTCGAGCTGCATGACAGCAACAAAGCTAGAAGTTATGAACGTAGAAAAAGCGAGAGACAGAAGAGACATGAGTTGTTTATCGATGCAAGAAATAAACTTGATAAACTTGCAAACGCATACAACAAAGCAACAAACGAAGAGTTTAAAAAACTTTATAAAGAGAAGTGGTTTAAACTGGTAAAAGAATATGCAAAAAAAATAGAAGGGAAATAAACATGAATAAACAAGAAAAAATAAACGCAGTAAAAAATTATTGTGAAGATGATTTAAGAAACGGATCACAAACAAATAATCTTTATTTTGGTACCAATAAAGGCTCTATTTATTGGGTAGAGGGTGCTGAAACGTGGTGCTACGTTTGTGGCGATATAACAGAGTGGGGTCAATGTGATGATTTATTGGCAGGCATAGACGATAAGATTTTATTGTCTTACTATGAAGATAATAAAAAAAATATAGATGAATGGTTAAATGATTAATAAACAAGTAAACTTTAAAGAATATTTTAGAGAGGATGATTTATTGTCAGGTAATGTATTAAGATTAATAAATGAGACTCAAGAAAATATAAACACTAACAATAAGAAAGAGGTAAAAAAAATGAAGCTAAAAAAAGAAACAATAAGTGTAGATATAAATGTAGAACACTATGGGTTCTATCATAATGACGAACATTTGGTAATGAACACGAACCTTACAGAGATTGGGTTATTAAAAAAACTGGTGTAAAAAAATGGGAAGATTATCATCCGGGTATGTGGACCACAGATATAGAAATGATTGATAACTGGATTGAAGAAACTAAACAACCATATGAAACATTATTTTCAGAAAAAGATGATGGGATTTATATTTTGCCAAAAAAATGGCAAGAAAGAATAGGTATATAAAAATGAAAACTACATACAACGTAATAGAGGGTTGGTTGCAAACTGCAAAATCAAATGAAGCTACTACCTATCATAAAGGTTATCTAGCTAAAGACAGATTTTTTAGTAATGAAACTAGAGACATCGCAAACTTAATGATGAGATCAGCTCACAATAATATTGTGGTCCTGTATCAAAAGCGTGTGAGTCATGGCACTACAAATAAAGATCCGGTGTTTGATTACATCGCTAAAAAAATATAGAAAGAGAGGCAATATGAAAGAACCTAAATATTTGAAAGATTTAAGAAAAGAGTATGAATATTCAAAAACCTTATCAATAAAAGATTTTGATAAAAGGTATATTGATGAAAAAGAAGAATGGTCAGGTTTTTATTTACCTAGCCATGAATATTTTTTAGAGAAATTTTTATATGAGGGTAATGAATTAAAGCCATATAAGAATTGTAGTGTATGTGATCATCAAAATGACTATGTTTGTTTTGATTGTGAAAGTTTACAAATACAACCTAGTTAATTACTCCTTGTTGGGTGTCGGAGTTATCTCTTCGGCACTCACGTCAATCAAATTGTCAGTGTTATCTTCCCATGAGATTGTCATCTTCTGATCTATATTCTGTTTAATAGGTTTGTTATCTGAATATAAATCTGTAAGTTTATTAGCAAGAAAGGTAATGAACTTTGTTTTTTCTCTAATCCATAAAATTGCATTAGGATTTTCTACTTCCTGATACTTAAAGACTTGCAGCAATTTATCGATAAGAGTTTGAACTCCATACTTTCTAGCTTCTGTAATTTTAATTTCTANNTCTGGATTTTTTTTTAAGTATGCGTAAAACTTCATCAAGCTGAAAGGATATTGGTCCTGTTCNAGNATTTCTGTAAGGGTTAATCCGTTTGCNAGTTGATCGCAAATTATATTTACTTGGTCTGTTGTTATCAATGGTGGGTCTGATTTTTTGGAAGTAATATTNTTTGAGTTGTTCATCAGTATAATTTTTAAATTGTATTAGTTTTGATAGTTGTTTAATCCTTGTCTCATCAGTGTAAGATTNTTTTTTAAATCCCTTAACATTTTGGTAGCCATGATATTTACATTTATAAGTATTATTTGCAAGTAGATACCCTTTCATTTTACAAGGAATCTTTAAACCTTTACGAAGTCCAGCACGNGTATNACCTTGACAGAATACTTTNCNTTGTGGTCTGCCTACCATTACTTATTTTCCCAAGGTTTTATTCCATTTCTAATATTATATTCTTTCTTCTGTTTATATCTAAAGTTAGTCTCTTTGGACATTTTCTTTAAAGCATTTAATATCTTCTCTGAACTTACATAAGTCTTATTCTCATTCTCCTTTTTATATTCAATCGCTAGTTTACAGAAATATACATTGGTTTTATCATTCTCTAATTCGGTGATAGGGAGTTTAGATAGTTCACTAATTATCTTCTCCCTATCCCCTGTATGACTCTTAACTATTTTACTGATATTATTAATGGATAATGTTTCTTCTAATATAGGCGTCAGACGGCTATCTTGTGTCGATGAGACGGCTATCTTAGTTGGTTCATATAATTTTTCAGCTCTTAAAAATACCTCATTAACAATATAAGTTTTTCCAGATCTACCCCGGATAGATTTAACAATGTTGAGAGTATTTAAAGTTTGTAAACAAGATTTTATTGTGGTCCTACAAAGACCGGTATCTTTTTCAATGGATGAATGCCTTAATTTTGCCTCATATCCGTTCTTTTTCCAAGCATATTTCATAACAGATAAGAAAACATTCAAGCAATTAGACTTGTGAACGCCATCCAATTTATCTAAATGGTGGTAGATTTTATAGGTTATATGTAAGAATCCTCTGCTTGTATTCATAATTTTTTACATTCTTTCTTATGGTGGTCGTGCAAAGAGAGTAAAACATTGACCCATTCCTGCTCATTCATCAATTGAAATTCTGTCTGAGAGCTACGTATACGCTTGATACGGAAAGTCAGGGTATCCTCGGTCAAATTNTTATAGAAAACTAAAAAACAAGGTATGTTTAAGCGTTTAGCGACTATCTTTGACAGGGTAGTGACCTTATATTTTTGACCTTTATCATAACACGTCTCAATAATAGCCAATGGCTCATAACATCTGGCGCAGCACTCAACAGAATCAATATCAATCATGGCAATGCCGTCATATTTTCGGTGGAAATCGTTATAGACTCCATTTGAGAATGCGTATGTATATCTAGCCATTATATTTTATTTTTTTATCATGATAAACTTCATACCAAGTTTGACAATTATCACACTGATACATACTAACTATATTATGTTCTGATTCTGGATTAGTATCCTCTGTATCAAAATCATTATTCCATCTAACTTCTTTATTACAATAAAAACATTTCATTTTTTTAATAATATAATTTCGTTTTCTTTCTGCTCTACTTCTAACTCTAATGATTTAATTATNTCAGNTTGTTTTCTTATAAATCTTTTATGTCTTTCAATTTCAGCTTTACATTTTTTTAGTTCATCTGGACAACCAATCTCATCAAACATTTTATCATTTGTCATTTTAATACCTCAATCTTTTTAACAACAGATCGTGGATAAACTGTGGTGTTGCCGACAGTAAGTTCGCCATCATCATCAAAACTATGGGATGCAAAGATAATTAATTTTTTTGGATCTTTATGTAAAAGATAACCGGTATCTTCGCACCAAGAATACACTTGATCTTTAGCTTTATCTAAAGTCATCCATTCTGGATTACTAACAATATCTTGCCAGTAAATTCTAACTCTTTTATATTTAAACTTTTTTTGTGGCTTTGAAATAGGCATCGTATAAATCCTTGTAATCTACTTCTCGTTTAGTTATCTCTCTTATCTTTTCTACGATATGAGGTTTGGGAAATCGCTTGTCATTCTTAACTGTCAAGCAAATTCTTTGACAATTTGTTGCCGGATTGATACCTTTATATCCTAGCATTAATCCTAAACTATGGTATGATAGTTTGTTTTTTTTTCGCCAATCATTGAGTGTCATGTTGTTCCTTTATATAGTATTTTTGGTTATATATATACAAGATATTTAGTTTGACAACAACTTTATTATGTGTATACACAATTTAAAAAACATGGATTTACAAAAAATAGAAAAAGCATTTAGTTTTTATAATGGTGGTAAGGGTTTGGATCACTGGTCCTACTCCTCTACTAGCTCACCATTTGCTAAAAATATAATTAATTATTATTTCCCTCAAGAAGTTAGACGTAAGTTTCCATTCAGATACCCGGGTGATTTTGGTAATCTAGTTAACAACACAGTACAGAAAATGTTAGCTGATGTTTTGTATGTTGAGGGTAGAGAAAGATTAACAGAGTGGGATAGAAGTTATGAAGCTGCATACAATCATGAACTAAAAGACTTTCATTCCAAACTACCAGTAGATGCTAAAGATAAGTTTGGCAGAGAAGAAGTATTAAAATATGCAGAGCCTTGCATTAAGATTACAGAAAAAGTTGTAAAAGAAATAGTCGGTAAAAACAAATTAGTTTGCGAAAGATATATTGATCATGGAATAGATTTAATGATTAAAAAAATTACTGGCAGAATAGATTACGAAACAAAACATACATTTATAGAATTAAAAACAAAACCACCAAAAACATCAAAGGTTAGAAACAAAGAAGAATTTAAAATGAGATCACAGGATCTACCTTTAGAACCACAGATCGAACACTTAACACAGACTTCATTCTACTACATGGTAACTAAAAAAATTCCTTATTTAGTTTATACTAATGATAAGGAGTTTAAGCTCTTTGATCAGAGCCATGAGTTGATGAAGCCTGATCATCTGGAATATCTTTATAATAAAATGATAGAGAAAATTTTATTGTGGGAAAAAATGATTATGTATTGTGATGGAGACATAGAGAAGTTAGCTTTAATGTGTGAGCCACCAGATATGGATCATCCTTTTTATTACAGAGACTTAACAGATGATCAGAGAAAATTAATAAGTAAACTATGGGGAATAAAATGACACAAATAAATAAAAAAAATATGGAGATATGGGAGCAGCTATCAAAAACAAATCCTAAGTATACTAAACCTATCAACAAAGGTTGGGGTACAATAACAACAATCGATCCAATGTATCAAATTAAAATGATGACAAATCAATTTGGTCCGATTGGTAAAGGTTGGAGCTACCATGTAAACTATCATTACACAGATAAATTAATCTTTGCGGAAGTTAGCATTAAGTATTGTTTGGATGCTGAATGGAGAGAGTTTGGTCCAGTGTGTTCAGTTGCACCACTTGGAAAAAACAATGGTAAGTTAGATGATGAAGCACCAAAGAAAGCTATGACCGATGCACTAACAAAAGCATTTAGTCATATAGGTTTATGTGCGGATGTATTTTTAAATGAGTTCGATGGTAATAAATATGTCATCGATGACTTTGATGATCAAAATTCTGTAAAAAAAACTACAGGATCTACGTTGAATAACAATGTAGCAAATATAAAAAGGAGACAAAATGGATAATATATTTATCAATCTAGTAAGAAATCCAGATTGGAAAGCGGGAACTAATTTACCCGTATATGTTGGTCCACCAAACACTAAACACCCCGGTAAAAACTGGAGAGTTGGTGTTCAAATAAATGGTCAATGGTACAATCAAGCTGCCTTCCCAGCGAAAGATAAAGATGGGAATAAAATAGAAGGTGGTTTGACAATAAAACTAGAGCCATCTAAGTCTAGTAAAAAAAATGACTTTGCTTCTACATCTAGTAGTGGTAAAGATGAGTATACTTTCTAAATGATCTAGAAAGTATAGTTTATATAGGTGGGGTAGGGTTTTTTTTCCCTTTCTTTCATGTTTCCCTATCCCGCCAAAAGAAAGGAATTATGAATAAAAAAATTACAGAAATAGACCCAGAGATTAAAAAAAAAATAATACAAGATAGAGAAAAAGACTATGGAGATTATCAATATAACTTTACTGTACTAGCAGAAATGTTTACACTTGTATTAGCAGACAATTTAAAAAAGAAAATTAAACCACATCAAGCAGCTCATTTAATGATGGCTCTTAAATTATTTAGGTCCACAAGAGGCTACAAAGCTGATAATTATCATGATTTATCAGTGTATAATGACATGGCATTTGCCTTACACAAAAAAGATATAGACAAAAAGGTATAGATATGCATAAATATAAACGAATCATTAACGGGGAGTGTCATTTTCAGATGATTGAACTCTTTGATGATGTAGAGAAAGCTGCAAACAACTCGAATAGAGGAGAACTTGTAGAATGCAATATTCAAAATTTAAAAATGGATTTTGCAAAAGTAGTAAAGGAGAAAGATGGAAGAGTTAAGAACTCGTCTGCAAAAGTACAGGGATCTTCAGCAGAAAAAACATGAGAAGTTCCTTGAAGCGAAGCAGAAAGTTTATAAGTATCAAAAAGATTCTTATAGATTGCTTTGGAAAATAGAGCAGACAAAAGAACAATTAATGAGAACATAACTCATTAATTTACATCGCTAAAAAAAAACAAATAAATCTGTAGGGGATCTATGACCATAAATGTCAGTAAACATTACGAAACACACAAAAAAAAATTAAATCAAAATCATTTTATCTATAAAGTTAAGAAAGCATTTTACCTTCTTACGAGCCAAGAAGAAAGATTATATGAGGTAGGGTTCTCGGAAGGGTTTTTATACGCTGCTAATCTTTTACAAAGACAACCTATAAAAGATAGCAACGTAAAAAAAATTGTTGGTTATAATATTAGAAGAGCAAAACCATCAGAGGTCCAAGCAGTAATTAATAAAGTGTGTATACATTTTGAAGTTCATAAAGAAGTATTGATGAGCAAGAGTAGAGCTGAAGAAATACTACGAGCAAGAAACGTAGTACATAATTTATTAGTTGAAAAATTTAATATAAGTTTATCAGAGATAGGTAGATACTTCGGTCAAGATCACACTACAGTTTTAAATTCTATTCAAATGAAAAAAGATGAAAGAAGATTTTGGAGTCCGGACCAAAGTCTTTGGCAAGAATACGAACAGATAAAAAAAACTATTAGCTAAAACTTCTATAACGTCTTACCTTAGAAGCAATACTTTTTGGTTGTCTACTAAATTGTTTACCAGATCTTTTAGCTCTTCTCTTTGCAGCAGTAGTTCTTGCATACTCTGAAGCAGATAAACTTTTTATCGCTGCACTTGGAAGATACCTCTCTCCAGTAACTGATGATTTTTTGCCAGATTTTGTTCGCCATTTTTGTTTACCCCAAGCCTTTAAACTTCTTTGTGATTTGCTTAAAGCCATTATCTATACCCACCACCTTTTGCTTTATAAGTCTTGGCAAGTAATTGAGCTTTCCTAGCAGACCATTGTCCAGCAGCTGTACCCATAGTTCTTCGAGCTTTGATCTGCTGAAACAATCGCTTTCTTAACGTAGGTTTGGTATAATTACCAGCTTTATTTACACTACTTTTTTTTGCCATTTTTCTTTTTCTTTTTCATCTTCGATGCAAGAATTTTTTTCTTCAATGCAGGTGGAAGAGTTTTTTGTTTAGCAGTTAACATTAGTATCTACCTTTTGATTTCATCTTCATACCTTTTTTCTTAGCGTATGCTTTTGCTTTTTTCTTACCAGCTTTTGTGTAGCTGAACTTCTTTTTTCCTACCATCGGCATATTGTTTCTCCTTTAGTTTACGTTCACAATAATTATCAAAACAAGAACCATCTTTACCATCATGGCAATAATATTTCTTGTTGTTATAACTTATAATCCATCCGCCTTCATTACTCAATAGCTCTTTATTACACTCTTCACAAACACCACAAAGACGTACAGAATTTTGTTTCTTCCATGCTTTTTTTTTCATAGGTGCGACATCATGTTACATTTTTTTAAAAATTCAATGTGATATAATGTACCTAATTTAAAAAAAAACGAAAGGTAAAAAATGAAAATAAGAAAATATAAAATCCCAACATGGTTTATAACAGAAGAATTACACCATAAGGTAGGAATTAGTTATGACCATGAAACTAAAAGAGCCTATGATCTTTTAGATATAATGTCAGATAAATATTGGAAGATTGACAGAAGAAAAAAGTTTAATCGGATTGAAGTTACTGAAGAAGAATATCAAACTTGGTATGTTTATTTTTTAGAATATTATATTGATGATGAATCAATTTATAAAGGAACTAAAGAATATAAAGAAGCTAAAAAACTTTTAGATAGAATGATTAATTTTTTTGGTATTCCTAATTTTAATATGAATCATAGAGCTGGAACAAAAATGAGGTTTGTTAGAACTCTTTTTAAAACAGGTGTTGCTCAAAAAATAATCAAAGGTAACGATACAATAAATTAATAAATTAATAAGGCGATCTGAAATATGGTCGCCTTAACAATTCCAAGCTCTCAAGGCTTTGTTAATTCTTGAATTAGGATCTCTTGCAGTTTTACGAGATGTTAACTTCTTCTTCATCCCTTTCATTCTAGCACAGAAAGATGCACGTCTTTTGTTGCCTACTTTTTTACTTGGTGCTTTTAGATTGCCGCCAGTAGCTCTGTTGTATGCACGTCTACCTCTAGCGTTCAATCCACCTTTAGGATTCTTTCCTGCTTTACGTTGCCATAGTGGTGTCTTTGCCATAATTACTCCAGTATAAGTTTTTTAATTGATTTACTTCCATCAATATTTTCTTCTAATTCTGCTTCACTACGAATACATTGATATTTAATATTACTATTAATTTTTAAATCTCTTTTAGCTAAACGAGATCCTTTCAAACATTCTGACATTGATGTTTGTATTCTTGCCTCTTTGATTTCTCCATTAATTATTAAAAGTAAAGCTACTACAGTTTCAATCATTAGTAATTCTTTCCATTTTCTCTAACTTTATCTTTTAATTGTTCAATATCAGCTAGAGCTTTATCTAATTGTTCTCTTAAAAATTGGATATTAACTTTATTAGTCATATTCATTTCTTGAGTAGCTTCCATTTTTTCTACAGTTTTATAAAGATCTTCAATNAAAAAATGTTGCTCTTGGTCTGTAGGTACTTGCTCAGATTTTTTAAGCAAATCATTTTCAAATAATTCTCTAGAAGTTTCTAATGAAGTTAATCTAGCAGTTACTTCTGTATATCCAAATACACCCATTGCTACTGCAATTACAATACCAATCATATTTTTGATTGGCATAGCTACTGATGTATTTTCATTTATCTTCATTTATTCTCCATTAAATAAATCTTCTGGTGCAGTTTTCTTTTTCTTCTTCTTTGGTTTAGTTGTAAACATTTGATCTACCCATGCTACCCATTTATCTAATGTTCCAAACAAAGTATATATAATTTTATCAATCACATTCCACCTCTATTTTTAGGTTTATAAGATCTTTTTTTATGCTTGTTCATACTAGACATTTTTGGTCGTCTGCCAATACTAGTTTTTTTTGGTATTCTTTCGTGAGGAGCTTTGTTTATATCGAATTTTATTCTTGCCATATTTACTACCTGTTTGCTGCGATTTTAATGTAACCTTTGTACCAAAAGTTTGAGAAAATATTTTAGCTATTTGTCTGCTCATTTTTTTCTCATGATGTCAGCACCTTTCAATCCGTATATAGCACTAACAACACCAATAAAAATTGCTTGATACCAATAAGGTAAATTTTTAAAATATTCAAAGAATAAATCTAGCTTAGNACGAATCTCTGGATCGTCAGAAAACACAGACCAACCCANTAANAGAATAGGNANNGATACNAGAATNCAAGACAAACTCGTCTTTCCAACCATTGTCATTGCTCTCAATAATTTTTGCTTTATATTCAAGTTCACCTTTAGCCATCTTCTCAGCATGAAGCATCTGAGCATCAGACATTAATTGTTTAGTTCGTTGTCTATTTTGATAGATCTTAGCTCCGGTCTTAACGCCTAATGATAATAAATTCAACCACATTATACTAAATCCTTTGCTTTTCCTAAAAGCGGTTTGTATTTTGTTTTACCCTCTGATCTGTATGCGTGTAGAAAACTAGCTCTTGGTTGGTCCGCAACCCAGCTGCAGTGTATCCATCCGGAATTAGGTTCTCCCGGAGTATAGTATTCAAGAATTAATTGATCTGGTGAAAGGTTTGATTTGATCCAATCAAAAAGTTCAGCGTTGTCTGTGCCTATTACTTCAAAGTCTGCAGCTTCAGCTTTGGCGTGTTGTGATCTAGCAGAGCTACCAATAGCTTCGCATAACTCAACACTACGAAATCCGCTAGTTACTTTGACTCTACCAAAATGATCACGAACTGGTTGTAAAATATTTTCACAAAGTAATTTTAATTTTTCTATTTGATCTGCATTAGGATTGTTGTCTATACCTTTTCTTATTGCAGTATCTGATTTAGTTAATTCTTGTAGGGTAAAGTTTCTTGATAAATTCATGGGTATATAATTTTTACTTTAAGTTTCTTTTGTTCAGCAGTTGTTTGACGGTTGATAAGAGACCCTTTAGAGTTTCTTTTATAACCATCTTTAGGCGTATAATCTTTTCCTCTATAGTTTTTAGTTTTAACATCATAAGCAGTATACTCATTAGTTTGCATATTTAAAGTAACAATGTCAATAGGTCCAAGTCCACCAAGAGGTGTAAATACTATAATATTTGGGTCTTTTGCTAACTTTAATTGTACTGCAAGTTCATTTATTAAACCTTTAGTAGCTGTTTTACGTCTAGCCATTATACTTAAAGAAGCCTACAATAGCTGCTACTAAACCTGCTAAAAAAATCAAAACATTAACTGCACCTTTACCTTTGTTCATATCTTTTCTTAGGTCTTTGATGTCAGTTCTCATTTCATCTATTGCTTTGAATAATGTTTTCATTCTTTCAGCACATACTGCCTCATGCTTAGATATACGATAACCTAATGAGGCTTGTACTATCTCTTCTGTTTTCTTTTTTCTAGGCATTTACTTTAAGCTCCTTACACTCAAACTTAATTACAATTTTTTCTTCTTCAAATTGAGGTTTATCCCAATCAGGTAGTTCTTTCAAGTTTCTATAAGTTTTTTGTGCAACAGCATAACCAGCATTTATGCAATCGTAATGTGAATTAAATTGATAACCTGATACTGTACTGTCTGGACACTTACCTGTGCTTAAACTGCACATATACAGTATTAATATGTATTTCATTATAACACTACTGTGTTAGCTTCTTCTTCAGTAAGTGGTTCACCAGCTATTAGTTTAGCTTTAGCACTAGCTTTTAAATTTTCTTTTGCAGCAGCTTCTTCTTCTCTAGCAATTCTTTTTTCTTCTTCAGTAGGCATTTCTGCTATTTTAGCTTCTATGTCAGCTTTAGGAATAGGTGTTGTTCCATTTAACCATTCTATTTCACAAGTGTTAATATCATTTCCTCTAACAATTACTTCTGCATTAGGATTTATTTTTAAAATTGCTTCTGCTATCATTATTGATCTATCTCCATTAACCAAAGCATTGACTTACCATCATTATTAAAAGTAAGTGTACTTCCACCTGTGTTGTTATTACCTTGAATTTTATATGTAACTTGTGATGTAGTATTGTGTGCAGTATCAAGATAAGAAACAGAAAAATTTGTTTTGTTATCAATACTATCTCCAAAATCATATAAATAACTTTGATAACCACCACTTGTTAAAAGTTCTGTGCTATCTCTTAAAATTTTAAATCCAGTACCTTGATCTTGTCCACTACTTGTATTTCCTTGATATTGCAACTGTGCTTGAACTAAAATATCACTTGTTGTTTTTGTAGGAGTTATATTTAAAGTAATTACATCACCATAAGTTGTACTTGTAAATGCCACATCTGTTGCGTTTGATGTACTAACAACTTGCAAAACCTTACCAGTAGAAATAGCTGCTGGTAGAGCTGTTATCGCAGATAATGTATTGTTATTTGGTTTAATTATTGCCATTACTCTCCACCTCCATTGTCAATAACAGTTCCACCATCTGCTATCCATTGTTGTATTTCTTGGTAATCTGTGTTTGCTTCGTCTAAAGGAACTGCTGAATTTAAACCATCTCTTATCATTCCATAAGAACAGAATGTTCCATTATAATCATATAATTTTTTTACTTCTGTAATCATAAATCTCCTATAATTCTGCTGTAATTAAAAGCCAATTATCATCTGTAAAATTGTGCCAACTTTGAAGTTGATCTCCAGCACTCATACCACTAAATCCATTTATACTTCCAACAACTCCTGATTTTGTTGATCTTGCTAAAACAAAAGCTGAACTTGAACTTGTGTAGTCATGTGTGTATAAATTCCCAACTCCAACAGATGTATCTGTTAATGTTAAAGTAGGTGTTGCTCTCATTGGTGGCTCTAAAGTATTTCCAAAATAAAATACAGAGGAACTAGCAGCTCTACCATTAACGCCTGATCCTAATCTTCGACAATATCTTTCGCATCTTCCAAAATTTACATCATAAGGCAAGAACTCAAAATCCGATGCTGATGTTCCAGCTTCTAATTGTACTCCAGTAATGTACCATTCGTTTGATGTGCTATCTGCAAGATTGACTTGACCTACTGCATTGTTAGCATTTGTATTTGCCTCCCAAGAAGTAGCTAGAGTTCCAGATGTATAATCTGATCCAGCACCTAGATAAAAATAAAGTTGTAAACTTGTTCCATTGTCATTATTTAATGTTCCAGTAGTATCTCCATCAAAAGTTATTGTTTTTTTCTCCCAAGTGTCAGCAGATGAAATTGTATAAGATTTTGAAGTCGATCTTGTGTTGTCTGCATCTCTAAGTCTTGCAATATACGTTCCAGTTTTATTTGATCTTACCCAAAATGAAAGAGTTGTGCTTTCAGCAGATGAAGTTCCTTTTTTTAAATATTGTAAATTTTGACCTTCTATTTTTTGTGTAATATAAATATAATCACTAGCAGCTGGAGAGGCATCAGCAGTTGTACAATCCATTTTAAGTGATGTTGCAAAACCTTGACCGCTAGGCACTGTCGTTGATTGAGATTGTGTCCAAGTTCCTTGACTGCTTATTTCTTGTTTAAATCTGTCTACTGTTTCATAAGAGCTTCCTGTTATTGATGCTTTAGAAGTTGCTCTTTGAGCAATGCTCATATCTCCATTGATGATGATGTTTTTAAATGCTGATTGATTTTGAACAACACCACTTGCAAGTTTTCCAGATGTAATTGTTGCATCAGTTATCTTTGCAGCAGTAACTGCACTATCAGCTAGTTTAGCTGTTGTAACTGTAGCATCTGTAGGTGTTCCAGCAGATAAGGAATTACCAAACACCATTATAAAATCTATAACATCTCCTGTAGATAGGTTAGATGCAAATGTAAGTGTAGAACCACTTACTGTAAAACTGTCTGTTGGAGCTTGGATAGTTCCATTTAAGCTCACTAAAAATTGATTTACACTTTCATAGTCTGTAAAGTTTGAGCCACCATTTTGCATAGTGTACGCAGCTTGACCATTAACAACAGTTATGCTGTCTAACTTTACAAAATTTCCTATTATACTTTGCCGACCTATATAAGCCACTTATTTCTCCTTAATTATTGTTTTGGATTATCATCTTTAACAGATTTGATTCTTGCTTTCCAAGCATCAATATCTTTATAGATTTCATCCAACTGATCTCCAATATCACCATAAGCAGCTCTTCTTGTAGCTCTTACAGTATTATTGGCTTCTTCTGTGTTAGCTGCCGATTCTTGTGCTGATAATTGTGTATCAGTAGGTTGTGCAATATCAAGATTCCATTCTTTGATATACGCACCTTGACCATCATCTTGCAACATAACATCATTCATAAAATCTACATTAGAAACACCATTTGCTTCGCAGTAGAGTTTTATTTTAGTTGATAGTTGTGCCATAGTTTTATCCTCCTTAATTTTAACTTGCTAATAATATTATTGCAGCTTGTGTATAAATATCACCATTATTGGCTCTCGTATCTCCATGGTCATGTCGACCAAAAAATTCTATATAATCATCTGTAACTAAATTTGTAATTACACTTGTTCTTTGAATACAAGTTTGATTACCTGATTTATGCGCTCCACCTTCACTTGCAGCTATAGTAGTTCCATTTTTTTTAATGTAACCTTGCAAACTTTTTCCATCTGTACTCAAATTAAAACTTACCTGCCAAACTATTAAATACTTACCTTGTGTCGTAGAGGTAACTGTAAATCTACTACTAGAAAATAAATTATTTGTATCAACAATTTCATTATCTAAAGTTATTTTTGTAGCAGTTGCATTAGCACAGTTTGTTCCAGAGTTGGCTTGTGCAAATACTATTGGTGTATTATTTTCACCAGCACCAGTTACAGTTCCTGTAAATGCGTAAGTGTCTGCAAGGTTCATTGATTCAGATTGTATTTTTGTTATTGCCATAATTTATTAAACTCCTATTAATTTATATCCACCAAAATAACTTCTTGAAGATAAAGCATTTATGCTTCCACCTTCTGCATGAAGAGCATAAACTTCTAAATAATCACTTGCAGATAAATCTAAAATAGTATTTACAACAAGAAATTGAGCTTTATTTGTTCCAGGTGATCTAGCTTCAAATTGTGTAGTTCCTATTTGAGAACCATTTTTATAAATACTTATTGCAGCTAATTCATTATCATCAATAGAATCTAAAGCTGTTTTTGCAGCAATATAATATTTACCAGCTTCACCACTTGGAACTGTAAATTTATTTGATGCGAAAGCACTATCAGTATCCCAAGTTTCAGTATCAAATGTAATTTTAGTCCAAGTTTGATCTGGAATACTTTGATCTCCACTTAAAGTTACAAAAAAAGATGGAGTGTTATCTCCACCAGCACTTGCAAAAGTATTATCTCCTCTTAAAAATGTAGTTGCGTCTTTTGTACCTGTAGCAGATAACTGTGATATTCCAACAGAACCACTTGGAGGATTTACTGTTTGAACAGCTTTACCTAAATACACACAGTACATATCATCACTAGATGATGTAGCACTTGTTAAAGTTAGTGTAGTACCACTAGCAGTATAAGCAGCAGTTGGTTCTTGTCTTACAAAATTTATAAATAATGCTATTTCATTTTGATTAGAAACAGGATGATCAAGTGTGTACGAAGTAGTTGCACTTGTACTAAAGTCTTGTTTCTGAAAAGCACTGTATGCTTCTGCTGGTTGATTTCCTATAAACGGCATTTATCTCCTATGTACTAATTGCATCTACTGTAGATACCCAAACGTCTAATGATGAAGCTGTATCTGATACTACTTTTAAAGCATCACTAGCTTGAACTACAAACTTTGCACCACCATCTAAAACTTGTAATGATGAACCACTTGGTATTGGTGCATCTTTAACAAGATAGATGTCATTTGAACCATCATTAATATATACAGATGCTACAACACTTGATGTTGTTATGTTTGCAACTGATATACCAACAACAGTATCATAACTGTCTGCTGTAAATAAAGTTTGAGCAGATGTGCCTACATCATTTTTTGT
>PBPJ01000045.1 GCA_002725495.1 Candidatus Woesearchaeota archaeon
ATTTTCAAATACGGAATTAAAAAATTTTCAAATGAATGTAAAAAATTAGCCACCAAAAGCATATCTGAAAATATGAAGATTTATGATAAATATGGTACTTGGTTTGCCACAGATAAAGATCCATATCTAACTTATTCAAACGATTATCTTGAAAGTTCTTGGTGGGCATTTAAACAAATTTGGAATCGAGGAATGGTATACAAAGGAAGAAAACCGGTTCACTGGTGTCCGAGATGTAGTACTGCGTGTGCGGGTTATGAAGTGACTGATTCTTATCAAAATTTAAGTGATCCTGCAGTTTATGTTAAATTTAAAATAAAAGATTCTGATGAATCAGTTCTAGTTTATACAACAACTCCTTGGACTTTACCATCAAATGTTGCTCTTGCTGTTAAAGGAGATGCAGATTACGTGACAATTTCAGTTAATAATGAAAAGATAATTTTGGCCGAATCTAGGCTGGAATTAATGGATAAGTTCAAAGTTAAATATAAAATTTTATCAAAGTACAAAGGTAAAAAACTTGAAGGATTGGAATATCTTCCATTATTTGATACAAAAACTCAGAAAAGATTAGATGGATTTAAACAAGCTAGAAAAATATATTTATCTCAACCTATGTTGAAAGAGAGATTATCTCCGAAGGCAGCAGAAAAATTAGGATTAAAATCGGGAGAAGTTTATGAAGATTTTGTTTCTGTGGATAGCGGTACCGGAATTTTACATACAGCTCCGGGTCATGGTAAATCTGATAATATATTTGGAAATTTGAATAATTTACCGGAAATAAGTCCGATTGACGAATCGGGAAACTTTACATCTGAAGTTGAAGAATATTCTGGTATGTTCTATAAAGATGCAGACAACAAAATAATTGAATATCTTAAACGTACTAACTCGTTGATGTACAATGAAAAAATAAATCACTCCGTGGCGGTTTGTTGGAGATGTAAAACTCCTTTGGTATATATGTTAAGTAATCAATGGTTCTTTAACACAAATAAAATTATCAAAAAATTATTATCTGAAAATAAAAAAATTAATTGGATGCCTGACTTTGCAAGAGATCGTATGCATACTTGGTTAAGTAACTATGATGATTGGAATTTTACAAGACAAAGATTTTGGGGTATACCAGTACCAATTTTTGAATGTAAATCCTGTAATAATAATTTAGTTATTGAATCTAAAAAAGATCTTGAAAAACAAATGAAAAAGAAATTACCAGAAAATTTTGATTTGCATGAGTTAAATACAATTAAAATACCTTGTTCTTGTGGGTCAAACCTTAAATCCATCGGAGACATATTTGATGTTTGGTATGATTCTGGAATGGCTCCTTGGGCGTGGTTGGGATATCCTCACAAGAATAAAAAAATATTTGAGAAACATTTTCCTGTTGATAAAATAAGTGAAGCCACAGATCAAATAAGAGGCTGGTTTTTTTCATTACTTTATACTTCGGTTGCAGTATTTGGTAAATCTCCATATAAAACGGTTACAATGCCTGCATTTGGAGTTGATGAGAAAGGTGAAAAAATATCAAAATCTGAAGGTAATGGTGTTTGGGCAAAAGAAGGTATTAATGAACTTGGTGCAGATTTGATAAGATTGTACTATTGTACTAATACTGCACCTTATGAGCTTGCAAGATTTAATCCTTCGGATGTTAAAAAAGAAACATTTTCCGTTGTTAATACGTTATGGAATTTAGCAAATTATTTGAAAACAGAATATCCTATTGTTACGTCTCAAAGATTAACTAAATCGGAAGATAAATGGATAATATCTCGGGCCAATTCTATGATCAAAGAATATGAATTGGCATATCAAAATTTTGAATATCAGAATATGGGTAGAGCAATATCAAATTTTGTAATCAATGATTTATCTAGAACATATGTACAATATGTAAGAAACAGGAATGATCAAAAAATTGGATATGTGTTACTTGAATCTCTGTTAACAACATTGAAATTATTGGCACCAATAGCACCTTTTGTTTCAGATAAGATATATCTAATGTTAAAAGATTATCCGCAAGTTTCGCAAAAATCCATACACCTTGAAAGAATACCTTCGCCGGACAAATATAGGATTGATAAAAAATTAGAATCAAAGTATGAATTATTTAATTCAATAATATCAGAAATTCTGGCAAATAGAGAAAGAATAAAACGAAATTTAAGATGGCCAATAAAAAGTATAAATATATCAACAAAAGAATCGAAGTTTTTGAAAGATAACTTAAACTTACTTAAAGATCAGACAAATATTCTAGAAATAAATTTCTTAAAAAATATTGAAGGTTCAAAAATAGAATATTTGCCAAACTATAAATTAATTGGATCAAAGTATGGTAAAGATACAAGAAAAATTGTGGATCACATAAGTAAAATGGATATTAAAAATCCAAATTTGAACATGAAGTTAAATGGTAAAGATATAAAATTAAAAAAGAGTTTGTATAATGAAATGAGACTTTTACCTGATGGCTCAATTGGTTCGGCCAATAAAGAGTATATATTTACAATAGATACTGAGGAGACTGAATCAATGATAAAATCTGGTTTTACAAGAGAAGTAATCAGAAAAGTTCAAGATGAACGTAAAATCAAAGGTTATAAGAAAAATCAAAAAATAAATTTGAAAATATTTTCTGAAGTGGATTTGGACTTGAATGAGATACANAATAAAGTTAACTCAAAAACNATTGAACTTGTTTCAAAATCAAATAAAAATTTAGAATTTTTCGTTAGAGGTAAAAGATTTTCAGTCTCTTTATAAAGTAGGTTTTATATACTTTTCCCTGTATATATGGTTATGGCNCCAGAAGTTGACAAAAGAGTTTGGTCAAAAATTCAAAATGTCGTAGTTTCTGCAAATATTTTTGCAACATTACCTTTAGAAAAATTAGCTGTTGTTTTAGATAATTCAGATTACACTCCNGAAACATTTCCAGGTTTAATTTACAAAGTTGAAGATGAAAATTTATCATTCAAAAAAGCATCTTTCTTATTATTTAGCTCAGGTAGAGTTATTTGTGCAGGTACAAAGTCAATCAAAGATTCCAAGGCTGCAGTTCAACATGTCGTTGAAGATTTGAAAGACGTTGGAATTGAAATTACAAAAAAACCNCAAATAACGGTTCAAAACATGGTTGCTTCCGGATCAGTTGGGGGGAAATTAAATTTGAACGAAATTGTATTTTTATTTGAGAATACAGAATATGAACCTGAACAATTTCCAGGTCTAGTTTACAAGCTTAAAGGTGAAGATGTTCTTCAAAANATTACTTTTCTTCTATTNGGTACAGGAAAAATTGTTATAGCTGGTGCAAAATCTGAAAAAGAAATAAAAGAATCAGTAGTTTTCCTTAGAGAGCAACTTATTGATGTTGGCGAACTAGAAGGATAATAATATAAATTCTTTTAATTAAACTTCATAAAATTTCTTATGGAATCTGAAACTCTTGGTAGATATAGAACTTTCATTGAAAGGTATTATGCCACTCAATTAACAAAAAATGTACAAAAAGGTTCTAGATCNTTGATTATTGATTTTAAAGATCTTACAAAATTTGATATCAACTTATCTGAAAAACTACTTTCTAATCCCCGAGAAAGTTTAGAGTTTATTGATGCTGCAATTCAAGAAATAGAAGTTGGTGAAATTAATTTTAAAATAAGGGCCAGAATAATTAATTTACCTGAATCTCAAAAATTTAAAATAAGNGATTTAAGAAGTGAACATTTGGGTCTATTGATCACTTGCGACGGTTTGATAAGACAAGCTTCAGATGTTAGACCTAGAGTTGTTGTTGGTACATTTGAATGTCCGAAATGTGCAGCTCAATTNAGAGTTGATCAAACTGAATCAAANATGCANGAACCTAAATCCTGCAATCAATGTNGACATAANGGTAAATTTACATTAATTGATAAGAAATTAACTGATATTCAGCAATTGGTAATTGAAGAACCNCCTGAAACATTGGATGGNGGAGAACAACCCAAAAGAATNAGATGTATACTTGATGATGATCTTTTAGAACCGGATCAAGAACGTAGAAGATATCCCGGTAATAAAGTAAAAATTGTTGGAATAGTAAAAGAAGTTGCGATGTCTTCAAAAACAGGTGCACAATCAACTCAATTTGATATAATATTGGAATGTAATTCTGTTGAAACTTCAGATGAAGATTTTGANGAATTAGAAATTTCAAAAGAAGAAGAAACTGAAATTTTGCGGCTTTCTAAGGATCCTAAAATTTATGATAAATTGATACGTTCAATTGCTCCGGTTATCTATGGTTATGAAGAAATTAAAGAATCCATAGCACTTCAATTATTTGGCGGAGTAAGAAAAGTTAAAGATGATGGAACTGAATGGAGAGGTGATGTTCATATTTTACTAATGGGTGACCCCGGTGCAGGTAAATCTATTTTATTAAGATACATAGGTAATTTNGCACCGAAAGCTAGATACGTTGCAGGTAGGGGTGCATCTGGTGCAGGTCTAACTGCAGCAGTTGTAAAAGATGAATTCCTNGGAGGTTGGGCACTGGAAGCCGGAACNCTAGTTTTAGCAAATAANGGAATGGCNTGTATTGATGAACTTGATAAAATTTCTGCNGATGATAGAAGTGCAATGCATGAAGCAATGGAACAACAAACTGTATCCATATCTAAAGCAAATATTCAGGCAACATTAATGTCTCAAGCTTCAGTTTTAGCNGCAGCAAATCCTAAATTTGGAAGATTTGATCCCTTCAGNCCTGCTCCAACTCAAATTGATCTTCCACCTTCACTAATTAATAGATTTGATTTAATGTTNGTTATAAGAGATATACCGAATCAAGATAATGATGAAAGAGTAGCAAAACATGTTTTGGCACTTCAAGGAGATATNGAATCGACTAAGAGTGATATTGAACATAATTTATTAAGAAAGTATATTGCATATGCAAGACAAAATTGCTTTCCAAAATTATCTGATTCTGCGCAAAAATTAATTCAAGATTATTATGTAAAGATCAGAGGTACTGCCACTGGAGACGGAGGAATTAAATCAATTCCAATATCTGCAAGACAATTACAGGCAATAGTAAGGCTTGCTGAAGCTTCTGCAAGAGTAAGACTTTCNAATGTTGTAANTGAATCTGATGCTCAGNGNGCAATAAAGTTAGTTGANGAGACGCTTAAGCAACTTGGAACTGATCCAGAAACGGGAGAATTAGATATAGATAGAATAACTACCGGTATAACTGCAAGTACACGAAATAAAATGTCNATNGTTAGACAAATAATTGAATCTCTGGAATCTCAATTTGGGAAATCTGTTCCGAAGTCTGAGATTTTTTCAAATGCTGAAAATCAAGGTATTGAGAAACATAAGGCAGAAGAGTTAATAAACCAGTTACTAAGGTCAGGAGATTTATTTGAACCAAAAAATGGATTTATTCAACGCTCATAAATATAATACCTTATAAATCAAAGAAATATGATGATATATGGCGATTAAACGATCTACTGCGTATAGAATAAGATTAAAGAATATTGTAAATTCACCATATGAAAAGAGAGAAGGATTTAATCCGAGTGTCATTAAATTTAATAATTTAGAAATATCTCGAGTCAATGTTATAGCATCAATTGTTGGAAAGTATTTGACGGATGATCAAAACTATTGTGCAATCACATTGGACGATGGTAGTGAAACAATTAGGGTTAAGAATTTTGGTGCAGAAGTGGGCACTATTAAAGAATTAAATGTTGGAGATATTGTAAGAATTATTGGNAAAGTTAAAGAATATAATGAAGAAAAATATATTGCNGGAGAAATTTCTAAAGTTTTAAATCCAAATTGGNTTATTGTNAATGAAATNGAGTTGAGTAATCAAAACCAAACTGAAAAAGATACTTCAACAACTGATTCAATAAACAAAGTAATAGAAACAAAAACAAATTCAAGTGATAATGAAGAAATTATTTCAATATCTTCAGAATCTGGCGATTCAGAATCAAGCATAAAACAAAAGATTTTGCAATATTTAAAAAATAATGATAACGGAACTGGAGTAATTATGGATCAAATTATGACTTCTTTAGATGTTTCATCAGAAGAGGTTAAGGATTCTCTTTATGAATTACTTAAAGTGGGGGAAATATATGAACCCAAAAAAGGAATTTTGAAAATATTAGATTAACGAAACTAATATAAATCATATAATTATGACTTTTTATGAGTTGGAACTATAAATATAAGGATTTGTTAAAAAAGGCATATAAAAATTTACCAAAATTATCAAAAACAACTGAAAGATTTAACATTCCAAAAATAGAGGGTAGATTTGAAGGTAATAGAACAGTAGTTTCAAATATAAATCAAATTGCAAAACAATTATCTCGTGAAAAAAATCATATAATTCGATTTTTGGTTAAAGAATTAGCAACCACGGGAGAGAATAAAGGTAAACTATACTATTTTATTGGAAAATTTAATTCAAAACGAATAAATGAGAAAATTGAGAAATATACAAAAGATTACGTTTTATGTTCTCAATGTAATAAGCCAGATACAAAACTAATAAGAACGAAAGGAATAACTTTCAAACAATGTGAGGCTTGTGGAGCAAGAACTTCAGTTAGACAAATAAAATGAAATTTTATTTTAAAATACATAAAACGCAATATGGAAATTTAATTGCAATATGTGATAAAAATTTAATGGGTGTGGAATTAACTGGCAAGGATATTAATTTCAAAGTGAATTCAAGATTTTATGGCGAAGAAGAAATTGATGAATCCGTAATTAATCAACTTGATAATTGTAACGACGGTAATATTTTGGGCAATAATATTGTAGATTTATTTTTAAAATTGGGGATTGTTGAAAAAAAATCAATTACAAAAATAGGTAAACAAAAGCATGCTCAATTTTCAATTTTAAAATAAAGGATATAAATTAATTGCAGTATATATTCCGATAATTGCTCCAACTATAACTTGATTGTAAGTATGTCCAGTTAAATGCTCAAATTTCTTTAATGCAGTTTCTTTAGTATCTAATACCAAATCAAACATTCCGTTGATATAATTTGATGCTGAGTCAAAATGAAATTTAAGATCCACTACTGTTTGAACAGTTACAATGGCGGTAATTACGGATAACATGAATAAATTAGTTGGTCCACCCTCTATTAGATATATTGTGGCTGCCGCTGCCGACATAAATGCCGTATGTGAGCTCGGCATCCCTGCTTTATTTCCGTAACCTTTCCAGATTACATCAATTATTAATTTTCTCTTCTTTAATGAATAAAGTATCATTTTGAAAAATTGAGATATTATAGATGCCATTACGCTAATTAATAAAATTGGATTATAAATTATGCTTAAAAATATATTTTCCATAATAAATATTATTAACTTTACTTATAAAATTATGTACAGCTCCGTAGTGTAGTGGTCAATCATTTTAGGTTCTGGTCCTGAAGACGCCGGTTCAAATCCGGCCGGAGCTATTATTAATAATAAAATTATATTTCTATATGAAATATATTATTTCAATTATCATATTGCTATTAATTCCTGTGAGTTTTGCCCTTACTGAAACTAGTGAAATTTTTAATGAAGATCAAGAATATATTGCAGACGGAAGAACAATTAAAGTTCAGAATATATTTGAAGAGGGAATAATTATTTCAGTTGATGATTCGGATTCCGAAATATTAAGATTTAATGAAACAATAAAAATTAAGCAAGTAAATTTAACTATAAACGATATAGTTGTAACTCCTGAAGAAAAATATGTTGATTTGGAAATTAAAATTATAAATAAATTTGAATGTAAAATGGATTTTGAATGCAATGATGGTGATATATCAACTAAAGATAGTTGTAATATTTCAAAAAATATTTGTAAATATGAAGAGATAACTAGTTGTAATAATAATGACGGTTATTGCCCGTCAAAATGTTCTGAAACTAATGATAAT
>PBPJ01000046.1 GCA_002725495.1 Candidatus Woesearchaeota archaeon
ATATCAGAATCTGGTATAATTATATCTTGAGGGAATATTTCAATTAGTTGTTCATCTGAAGTTATCTCGTTACCTTTCCAATCAAAAGAGTATCCTAGTTTTTTTACTTTACTAACCGTTAGTCCGATTTCTTTTGGTTTGAAATGTGTGATTCCGAGTTCCGTTCCATCGTAACGAACAGTACCGTCCTTATTTACTCTTAATGAGAATTTAGACCTCAATATCCCTTTCAATGGGTGTTCAGCATATCGATACTTATTTTTTGTATTTTTAACACCTTTAATCAAAGANGGTATTTCATCATTCCAATTTTCAATTGTTTTTTTATATAATTTTGATATTTCGTATTTTCTTCGTTCAAAAGCTCTAACTCGTAAATCTTTTGGAGGTTCATCGTATTTTATCTTAGTTTTTGGATCGATATATCTCTGTTTGGTATTATAAGATCCGCAATGTTCACATTTTCGATAAATTGTCTGTTGCTTNCAATCTTCGCAATTTATTATTGGAAAATCCGNTATAACGAATCCTTTTTTTATAACATCGATAAAATTATTCATTCTACCGCCTTCAATTCCAACNGGAAACAAAAAATTTGGTGATCCTTTTAAGTCTCTCATTTTTGCTTTTTCCGGACGACCCATACGTGCACCGATTGCAGTACCCCACAAATCTTCAACAATATATTTGGAATGTTTGTTTAAAAATTCCAGAGTGGTTTCTGATTCGTTTAAGTTTGAATTGATTATCTCTTCAGAAAGNTTTAATTTTAAATTNGATAATGTTATTGGAGATATTTCTATTTTATTGTTGATTAATTTATGTTCTGCGCCAATTAATTCNAATATTCGTTTTAAACTTGGTTCGGTTGATCCTTTGTATAAGTATTTTGCGAGAGTTATTAGTTGGTTTTTTGATAATTCACCCCAGTAAAAAGTTAATTCGGGATGTAAGGGAATTTTATATTTTTCAGANAATTCGATACTTAATTCTCTTGANATCTTCGGAGGTAAAAATGTATCAAAAAAAGATTNGTGTAACTTATTTTCGGAAATAAATTGATTTTTGTTATTAATTTTNCTTTTTAATATNTTGAACCACCATTCTGGACAAAAACCCGGTGGTACAAGAAAGTGATTATTTTCAAGAAACTCTCCGTGTGAAATTAATATATCTCCCAAAAATAATATTTCTTCGATGTCTNGTGAAATTAATTTTGCTTCTTCTTCCGATTTTGGTTTGATTACTTCTCCGCTCTTTAATTTAACAATTGGTCCTTCGATTGAGTCGCAAGAAGTAAGTGATGTTGATTTTCCTGGACGCTCGACACGTAATTGAGTACCGATTGCCAAGTAATCTTTACAAATTTGCATAGTTATTGGTGAAATTGCCCAAGACCCNTGACCTGTTAATCTAGATCGACCATATCTCAACCTGAATCCTCCTTTTTTTAGCGGGTGTGTAAAAATAGGTCTGCCTGCTACGATCTCAGATATATATGAATAGTTTGGCCTTAATTTTGTAGTATTGCTTTTGATTTCTTGACCTGAGTGAATTTTTTTCTTTAATTCTATGAATTCTTCTATCCATTTCCAATCTTCTAGATTAAAATCCGAACCCCATTCCTTTAGTTTTTTCCAAACTTTTGCACCCTTAAGAGGAATACAATCTGTTAGAAGTAATGCCATTCCGCCTCGTATTCGGTCTGTTTCTACTCGATCCAATCCTTTGAAATTNGAGACAGTAAGTCTCGAAGTTGGATCTCCGTTTAATTCCACAGATAGGTTTGAAATTATGAATTTCATTTCTTCTTCAGTTGGTTTGTATTGTTTTCTTTCAACTCGATCATAATAATCGGTAACTTCTGTGTAAAATCTCTTTATTTCTTCATCAGTAGGNTCATATTTTTCGATGTTGTGTACTTTTCTAATGTAATCTGTTATGACTACTGTGACTGCGGATGCTGTGGCTCCGCCTCCCCGAATAGGTCCTGCAAAATACATTGACAAATATTTTTTTCCATCTTTTCTGTTTTTTAGTTTTATATCAATTAATCCTTCTAATGGTGCTGATACTGTTCCTTGTGTAATGTATGCAAATCCGGTACGTATTCCGATNTTTATAGCAGATATTTTATCTTCAAATTTGCAAAACCTTTCTAAAGAAATTTCTTCAGCTAATTTCAGTGCAACTCTCCAATCTCCGAATCCATATTCTTTTTCTAATTCNNTTATTCGATCNGGTATTCCTTTTCCAATTATNTTGGGAGATATTGAACCNATGATTGCCTCNACTCTTTCGGCTACNGATGCNGCAATCGGTATATCTGATTCTAGTTGTGGATCAACTCCTGTTTTTTTTGCTTCATTAGATAGTTTACTTAACTGTCTGGTTGATTTATTCATATTTTCAAAATAGTTTTGGATGTGTTTTGATGCAATCATAGGAAATTCATTAGTGGTAGTTTTTAAAAATCATTATTGAAAAAGAAACATATGAGAGGAAGACCGACTTTTAGTCCGATTAGAAATAATTTAGTAGAACTTCTTTANTTTATAGGTAGTTCATATGGTTATGATATATATAAAAAATATATGTTAGTTTTTCCAAAAACCACNATGAGATCCATATATTATCATTTGAATAAAGGTGTTAAATTGGGTGTTTTTTCTGTTAGTAAAATAGAAACGGTCAAAGGAGATTATTCGTGGGGTGAAGGCGTTAGGCGGGTTAATTTTAAATTGGGTCCGAATGCGAAACCTCGAAAAGATACTTCTGTTCTTAAAAAATTGAAAAATACCCCCAACCCCTAAATTTCCTTTGGAATGATTATTTATTATATTATTATTTTTAATTTATTTATTTATTTATTACTATATTGAAAATAAATAATAAATAAATTATTATTTATTTTATTATTATGTTTATATTTCCATAGGAAAGCAAAGGGTAGGGGGTCATATTTCTAATAAAATAAACCTAATATCAAATAAAATAGATAAAATCTTTTAAGTTAAATTTCCTATGGAAATTATGACAGATGATTTAGACAACCTTTTTGAAGAATATATAGCAAAAAAATCAATTTTTTCAAATAAAGAGGCCCTATTACTTAGATATTTCCCTGAAAATATACCTCATCGTTCAGATCAAATAAAAAAACTAGGAATGATTTTGGCACCAGCATTAAAAAACAATAAACCATCTAATTTATTTATCTACGGTAAAACTGGAACCGGTAAAACGTTATGCACCCAATTTACAATACAAAAACTTCTTGAAAAAAGTAAATTAACTGGTGCAAAAATAAGATATGCATATCTAAATTGCAAATTAAAAAAAATTGCAGATACCGAATACAGAGTTATCGCAAGCTTAGCCAAAGAGCTGGGTGAACAAGTACCAATAACAGGATTACCTACTGACGAAGTGTACAACATCTTCATAAATAAGATCGATTCAGAAGATCAAATTATTTTTTTAGTTCTGGACGAAATAGATAGATTGGTCAAAAAAAATGGCGACGAAATTTTATATTCTTTGACTCGAATAAATTCCGAATTAAAGAATTCAAAAATTTGTTTGATCGGAATATCAAATGATGTTAGATTTATTGAAGACGTTGATCCGAGAGTAAAAAGCTCACTAGGTGAAGAAGAATTAATATTCCCTCCATATAATGCATTGGAATTGAAAGACATATTACGAGAACGTAGCGAAGTTGCTTTTTCAGAAGATTCACTCGATGCAGCAGTTTTAGCCAAATGTGCGGCATATG
Source organism: Candidatus Woesearchaeota archaeon (assembly GCA_002725495.1). GTDB lineage: Archaea > Nanobdellota > Nanobdellia > UBA10117 > ARS21 > ARS21. The sequence continues at coordinate 3,779 of PBPJ01000046.1, forward strand.
CAGCAAAAGAACACGGAGATGCAAGACGCGCATTGGACTTGCTAAGAGTCGCAGGAGAAGTTGCAGAAAGATCCAACGAGGAGATAGTCAAAATGGATCACATAAAAAAAGCAGAAGAAAAAATAGAAATAAATCGTATTTTTGAATTAGTAAAAACACTCCCTTCTCAATCCAAGCTCATATTATACTCAATCTTCAAACTATCTGAAACAATAAAAAAATTGGAAACCGGAGAAATATATGAAGAATATAAAAATCTATGTAATATAAACAATAGTGCAATTTTAACACAAAGAAGAATCTCAGATTTAATTTCCGAATTAGATATGTTGGGTTTAATAAATGCAAGACTAATCAGCAAAGGTAGACATGGACGAACAAGAGAAATTTACTCAACAATACCTTCAGATTTAAAGGAAATTTTAATGAAAGATTTAAAATCCGAATTAATGTTATGAATTATCAAGATCTCGTAAATCGAGGAAAAAATGCAAGTGAAAAGAAAGAAGTTGTAATCGTTAAAAATAGTATAGACGATCTAAAATCAAACTTGAAAGTTGTAAAAGAGTTTGATTACAAACCAAAGAAAGTGGAACCCAATGACTTTACACAACACTATAGGGAAAGATTCAAATTTTTAAGAAATACTTTATTTAATCGCCCAGAGGCAGCATCAACTACTTCAATAAATCAAGCAAAAAAATCATTTGAAAAAAATTTAACTATCATTGCAATGGTAAACGATGTTACTCGTTTACCTACTGGAACAATGTTAGTCTCTGTCGAAGATTTAACCGATCAATTACAAATAATAATATCCAGTAAAAAACAAGAGCTTATTGAAAAATTACAATTTTTAACTTTAGATGAAGTATTAATTTTCAAAGGATCCATCGTCAATGAAAAAATGTTTTTGTCAGACATAATTTGGCCAGATGTACCACAAAAGAAAGAAGAGTATGCACCAGATGACGTTTATGCGGTGTTTTCCGGAGATATACATATTGGAAGTAAACAATTTTTACCAAAACAATTCTCCACATTTGTTGATTGGTTGTCCGGAAAAGTTGGAAACGAAAGGCAAAGAGAAATTGCAAAAAAAACAAAATATTTTTACATTCCAGGAGATTTGGCAGACGGTGTGGGAATATATCCTTCACAAGAAAAAGAATTGGACATAAAAGATCTAAGGGGACAATATGACGAATTAGCAAAATATTTAGAAAAAATACCCGACGATAAACATATAATAATCTGCCCTGGAAATCACGACACGATGGTTAGATTAGAAGAACCACAACCTAAAATGTATGAATACGCTGAAAAGATAGCAGAACTTCCAAATGTTACAATGGTCACAAACCCATCATACACCAATATCCATTCATTTGATAATTATTCGGGTCAAGATGTTTTAATGTATCATGGTTATTCTTTTGATAACTTGATAGATCAAGTCGAAGGATTGAGAATTTCAGGCGGCTATGATTCTGCTGACGAAATCCACAAATTTTTACTTAAACGAAGACACTTATCTCCAACACACAATTTGAATTTAACCTTACCGATAAAAAAAGACCCAATGGTCATAGATAAAATACCTGATATCATGGTTACCGGACACATACACAAAGCTAAAATAGGATCATATAAATCCACAATATCGATTTCAGGAAGTTGTTGGCAATCCATAACACCATTTCAAGAAAAAATGGGACATAAACCAGATCCCGGAATGATCCCGATCACAAACTTAAAAACTCGAAAAAGTAAAATGCTATCTTTCAAATAAATTTATATTTATTCAAAAATAATATAGAAAATGATTGATTTAGCTTATTTCATAATAACAATTTTTTTTTTACAAATTGGATCAAAAACCATCCAAGAATTAAATCCGGATTTTCTAACTGTAATCACATCAAATTCTAGTTTTGATCAAATTATATTTACATTAATCATTATTTATTTACTTTATTTAAGACTAAATAAATTAAATTTGATAAATGGTCTATTCAACATAACTATTTTTTATTCAATCTATATATTATTTTTAAATTTCTTTCCGAATATTCAAGCAATATTACTATCTTTTTTAATTATGTTATATTATAAAAAAAATAATTCAATACTTTATCATAATTTAATTATCACTTTGGCAGCCTTAGGAGTTGGTTTATTCTTCGGTAGCCTATTTAGGCCACTCGATGTCCTTATTTTTGCAACTCTCTTTTGTATCTACGATGTATATGCCGTATATAAAACAAAATATATGATAAAAATGTTCAATCAATTTTCTAAAAATAATGCATTTTTTGCAACAGCATTCCCAAAAAAATTATTATCAAATAAATTTTTTATCGTCGGTTCCGGAGATTTAATTTTTCCAACCATAATAACAGTATCCTTTTCAAAATATATGCCCGAATACGTAATCACCTCAATAATTGGTTCAATAACTGGTTACTTATTCTTATATTATTTAATTAAAATTCAGAACTCAAAAAATCCTGTCCCTGCACTACCACCAATTATTTTTTGCATAATATTAGCTTTTTTAATTAAAATTATTTTCATCTAAAACCGATTTAATTTTATCTGCCTTTTTTTTACCTATCTTTTCTATTTTTTGCAATTCTTCTGAACTTGCCAAAAATATATTCTTAGGGGATTTAAAATATTTCAATAAATTCATTGCCAATTTTGGACCGACGCCCGGTAAACCTTCAACCAAATATTTTTGCTCGTCCTCAACCGTCCAAAATTTTCTACCAACTCGAAAAGAATCATTACCTTCTGATTTCTTATATTCCCGTCTTAATAAATTTTTAAGAATTTTTGCAGTTGATTCAATATCTTCTGAGTGAAAAATGGGTATATTATAATCTAAATTAAGAGATAATATCGAAGAAATTATTGCATTTTCACTAATATCTCTTAAATAATATATTTCAGAAATATCACCCTCCAGAATATAAAGAACTTTATCGAAATGATCTTTAAGATTTTTTGCCTGCGAAAATAATCGCCCATCAACTAAAGAACTCAAAAAATCAGAAATGGTTTTTCTTTCAACAACACAATCATCGGACAGTATAAAATCACCTAACTCCAATTGACTGAATTCAAAATTAACATCCAAATCAGACAATTCCTCAGAAATACCTGATTTCCTTTCTCTATTATCAACTATTATTTTCATCTTTTCAATAATTTATACATATTCTCCTCTTTACGTTTGGATACCCAATAATATTTTTCATCAATCGAATTTTCAGTCATCAACATATAAATTTTACCAATGTTTACTCTACCAATTCTACCTCTACGCTGAATACTCCGCAGTGCAGACGGAATACATTCAAAGAAAATACCTACGTCTGCGTCATCAACATGAATTCCCTCTTCAGAAACACTAGTAGCCACCAAAACATTAAATTCACCATCTTTAAATTCCTCCAAAACCTTTTTTTGATTTTTCTGAGTAAATCCTTTTCGTTGACCTGTAAATTTTTTAGCAACACCGATATTTGAAGAATTAATATATTCAACAATCTCATCGACCGAATTAGTATATTGACAAAATATTATTATTTTTTTATCAAAATCAATCAAATTTTTCAATTCATTCATTTTATTATTGTATTCTAAATTTTTTGATAATCGCTTTATTCGTATTAGTCTAAAATCTTCCATTATGCTTTTCGAAGACTTTGCACTCTCGGTACTCAATTTTTCTAATGCTTTCAAAAAAGAATTATTCGTTTGTGTTTCTAACATCTCCAATAAAAATAACAATTTAATTACTTTGGTATTAATTTTAATAAAATAATATAATTTTGAGTTGTCACTAACTTTTGAAAATAATCTTTTATTTAAACTTATTAATTCACCTTTGCTCATATATTCGTAATTTCGAACAACCAACCTATTTTTTTTCAAAATATTATAATCCTCTTTAATCATATCTGTTAACATTTTCTTAATTTCAATTTGAATTTTATTTAATTTAATTTTCTTAATTTCAATTTCTCTATCAGGCAAATACTCAGACATCTCACTGGAATCAACTATATGAAATTTTTCAATTTTTAATAGCGATCTTAATTCATCTAAACGTTCCTTATCTGTTGCAGGACTTGCACTCATTGCAAGAATTTGCGATTTATCTATACTTTCCATTAATTTTGCATATGCATAATTTCCGCTGGTTCTATGCGCTTCATCAAAAACAACTAATGAAAATTTTTCCGGATCAAAAAAATTTTTTTCTAAATCCGATACAACCGTTTGCGGAGTCGCAACAATTAAGTCAGACTCTAGCCAAATATCCTTCCTAATTTCCGATTTTATCGTTCCATCAACTAAACCAATCAATTCCGAATTTTCAAAAAAATTATCAAAACTCTTCTTATGTTGCGCAACTAGCGGTTTTGTTGGTGCCATTACTAAGACCTTACCTGTACGCAATTTTATACCTGCTAGCGCCACAGCAATAATTGTCTTTCCTGCACCCGTAGGTAAAACAATAAATGAATTTTTATCAACAATCGCTCCAAGAGTTTTTTCTTGATAAGCCCTCAATTTAATTTTTTCTTTATTTAATTTTAACATTTTCTAGATATTTTTCAACTTTTTCTTTATGACCTGCACCTATTACAATAAGTATCTTAGATTCAGGAAATTTTGTATTTAATATCTTTATTTGCCGCTTCATATAATCGTCCCTATCTTTAACCAAACAAGAATAAATATTTGGAAAATCCGATTTAAATTCACTAATTAATTGCTTAATTATCTTATTATTTGGAACAGATTTTATATCAAATTTCGCAGTTCTTTTATTTGATTTAAATAAGAACGTAAACAGTTTTAATTTCTCCCTCAGCGGGACTTTTCGAGATAATTTGTTTAGCGTAATTCTGATATCTTGGTCAATTAATGCGATTTTAGCACCGGCTTTTTTACCATAAATTATTGCAGACTTCATATCATTACCTGCACGAGAACCAGTCCGTTTACCAATTATTTTTTGACTTATGGAACCAAATAACAAAAATAAAAACCCAAAAATTCCGATTTGCTTAATAATTTTAAAATTAAACTTCCTCTTTTTTGACTTACCAAACAAATTTCTGTAGCGATTTATATCTAGTTCAACTGCAACAATATCTGGTTTAAAGTCACTTATTGATTTTTTTATCTGATTTACGCTGTTTTTTGACACGTGGCTTGTACCAACTACTAAAAATCTTTCATCCATATACTATTTTGTAGAAATGTTTATATTTAAAAAAACTATTTCCTTTGTATGTTAATAACAAAAAATCTAAACAGCGTTCATGGCATCGACGTATATACCGATTCAGGAGAATATTTTGGAAAGATTGAAGAAGCAATTTTATTAAATAATAAAATCGATTCATGGAAAGTTAGAGCAACACCAAGATCATATTTATCCAAAGCAATGCCTTCTGCAAAAGGAGTAATTTTACCACATCATCATGTTAAAGCCATTGGCGATGTAATGTTAGTTTCCCGATCTGCAGCTCCATCTTTTATGGAAGATTAAGTCATTACGATTTATTTATAAGATTTTATTATAGTATTTTTTATGAATTTTGGTAATACCTCTGAGCTCAACGTACCTAAGAAAATTATAAATAAAATTATAGGTCAAACTCGGGCAGTAGATATCATTAACAAAGCATCAAAACAAAGACGACATGTTTTATTAATTGGATCTCCGGGTACAGGTAAGTCTATGCTTGGTAAGGCCCTTTCCGAATTGTTACCAAAATCGGCGCTTGAAGATGTTCTTGTTCTGAGCAATCATAAAGATCAAAATATGCCTTTAGTCCGAACTATGATTTCCGGAAGGGGATCCGAAATTTTATCAATGGCAAGACAGAATTCTGCAAAGAATCTAAAAAAGCAATCAATATTTTTCTTAATATTTTCAATACTTGCATTAATGTTTCCCTGGTGGATCAGATTAATTTATGGAGATATAATGGCAGCAGCATCAATGGTATCCGGAGTTATGTTCTTAGTTCTATATGGAATAGCAATTAATATGAATTCTAGAAGAAAGCAAAACAATGAACCAAAGTTATTGATAGATAATAAATTAAAAATATCTTCACCTTATGTAGATGCTACTGGTGCACATGCAGGAGCATTGCTCGGCGATGTTAGACACGATCCTTTCCAATCCGGAGGTTTGGGAACTCCTGCACACTTGAGAGTTGAACCTGGAATGATACATAGAGCAAATAAAGGAGTTTTATTTATAGATGAAATCGCAACACTTGACTTACCCACTCAACAAGAATTACTTACTGCTATGCAAGAAAAAAAATCATCAATTACTGGTAAGTCGGATAAATCTGCCGGAGCAATGGTCAGAACTCAACCGGTTCCATGTGATTTTATTTTAGTTGCAGCAGGTAACTTGGATACTATTGAAAGAATGCATCCGGCATTACGATCCAGAATTCGAGGTTATGGTTATGAAGTATTTATGGATAAAGACATAGATGAAACAAAAGATAATGTCAAATTATATTATCAATTCATTGCACAAGAAATAAGAAAAGATGGAAAAATACCGCACATGTCAAAAAAAGCATGCGACGAAATAATTCGAATTGCAAAAAAAATGTCCGGTAAAAAAAATAAACTAACGTTGAGATTGCGAGAATTAGGGGGGCTGATCAGGGCAGCAGGCGATCTTGCCATTGAAGATAAATCCAAATTAATCGAATTTAAACATGTAACAGCCGCATCCAAAGATCCAAGAACTCTTGAAAATCAAATCGCGAACAAACATATAAAGAATATAACCGACTACCAAATCATTCGAAATTCTGGTTACGAAGTGGGTCGAGTTAATGGACTTGCAGTCATAGGCGACTCAGGAATAGTTCTACCAATTGAAAGCGAATTAACTCCCGGCGGGAAAAGAAAACAAATTATTGCAACGGGTAAATTGGGAACAATCGCAAAGGAAGCAATATCAAACGTATCCGCAATAATCTTAAAGAATTTTGGAAAAGACATTAATGAGAAATATGATGTATTCGTACAATTTATTCAAACTTACGAGGGCGTCGAAGGAGATTCAGCATCCGTATCCGTGGCAACCGCAATTATTTCCGCTTTAACTAAAAATCCAGTTGATCAAAGTTTTGCAATGACAGGTAGTTTATCTGTACGAGGTGAAGTTCTTCCCGTGGGTGGCGTAACAAACAAAATTGAAGCTGCAATAGCTGCAGGATTAAAAGACGTTATTGTTCCATTGTCAAATAAAGAAGATATAGTTTTAGATAAAAAGCAATTGAAAAAGATAAATATACATTATGCTCAAAATATAGGAGACGTGCTTAAATTAGCATTAAAGAAAAAAATTAAATGGAAATAAAAATCAATGATTCAAAGATAGATAGAATAAAAAAAATTCTAGCTCATTCTGACTTTAAATCAGTCGAAGATTTTACAGATCACGCATTAGATTTGCTATTGTTTGCGGAAGAAAATAAAGATAAATTCAGAGACTTAGTTAGCAACTCTTAAAAATTTAGGAGAATTAAAATAACATGTTAGATATCAAATTATTTCGAGAAAATCCTGAACTTATTATTGAATCAGAGAAAAAAAGATTCAAAGATATTTCTAATGTTAATTTTGTAATCGAGTATGATAATAAATTCAGAAAAGAATTTTCTAAACTATCAAAACTTAGAAATTTAAGAAATGTTCACTCAAAAGAAATAAATCAATTACAAAAACAAAAAAAACCCTTCAAATCAAAAATTAAAGAAGTTCAAGAAATAAATAAAAAAATAAAGACTACTGAAGATAAGGTAAAAAAAATATTGGAAAAAAGAGATGCACACAGATACAAAGTAGGAAATATTTTGAATAAAAAGGTACCTGTTTCAAAAGATGATTCCGGAAATAAAATTGAACGTTCGTGGGGAAAACCAAAAAAATTCAAATTTAAACCAAAACACCAAGCGGATATAATTTTAGAAATAGACGGTGCAGATTTAGATAGAGCAGCAAAACATTCCGGAGCAAGATTTTACTATCTAAAAAATGAATTAGCAATTCTAAATATGTCNATTTTGAGATATGCAATTGANGAATTNGTNAGAGAAGGATTCACTCCAATGCAAACGCCAGTCTTTTTGAGACATAAACCNATGAGCGCAGCGGCAGAACTGGCAGANTTTGAGGAACAACTATATAAGATTGAAGGTGAAGATAATTATTTGATTGCGACATCTGAACAGACTCTAGCATCCTATCACATGAATGAAGTTCTTAACTGGAAAGAATTACCAATAAAATACACCGCACACTCATTATGTTTCAGAAAGGAAGCCGGAAGTCACGGTAAAGACACAAAAGGAATTTTCAGAGTACATCAATTTGATAAAATTGAACAATTCATTTTTTCCAGACCAGAAGATAGTGAAAAATTACATGAAAAAATGATAGAAATAACCGAAAAAATATTCAAAGGCCTAGAGATACCATANCGAGTTGTNAATATTGCATCTGGAGAAATGAATGATAACGGATCACTTAAATATGATATAGAGGGTTGGTTTCCAGCACAGAATAAATATCGNGAATTATGTTCNGGTACAAATTGTACNGATTATCAAGCNAGAAAATTAAATGTNAAGTTTGACTCAAAAAAAGGAATAAGNGANGTCCTTCATACNCTTAATTGTACTGCTCTTGCGTCTCAGAGAACAATTGCTTGTTTATTGGAGAACCATCAAAATAAAGACGGATCTATAACAATACCGAAGAAATTAGTTAAGTACACTGGATTCAAAAAAATAAACCCAAAATGAAAATTCTTGCATTTACAGATACTCACGGCAAAACTGAAAATATCGCTGAAATAAAGAAATTGGTTGAAAAAACTAAACCCGACTTATTGGTTTGTGCGGGCGATTTTACAAATTTTGGAAAAAGNGCAATTCAACAATTAAATAAATTTAATTTTAATCGAGATTTATTTTTTATACCCGGAAATCACGAGGAAGGAATAAAAATTAATAATTTAAACAAGAACTTTTCAAACATACATAAAACTACAAAAGAGTTTAACGGAGTGCTTTTTGTTGGTTGTGGCGGAGGTNTATACGGAGACATCGAACTTAATTTAGAAGAATGTAGCGATAAATTAGAAAAAGAAATAAATTTATTCAAATCTAAAAACGAGAATGGAAAAATTATTTTCGTAACTCACCGACCACCAAAAAATACAAAGTTGGATTATATGAAAAAAATATCGACACATGTCGGAGCAGAGAATATANCTAAATTTATTAAAAAAAATTTAATTGACGTTGCAATATCCGGACATATACATGAAACTTCCGGAAAAATTGATAAATTAAATAAAACAAAATTATATAATCCTGGACCCAAGGGAAGACTAATAAGAGTTTAATGGAAATTATAATTGCTGAAAAACCTAGTGCTGCTAAAAAAATTTCAGAAGCATTGGGCGAATTTAAATCAAAAAAAATAGGCAAGATAAAATACTATATTTCGTCTGACGAAAAAAAAGTAATTTTGCCAGCAGTAGGTCACTTATTAACACTAAAAAAGAATGAACGATTTTATCCTGTTTTTGAACTAATTTGGTCACCATCTTACCAAGCATCTAAAAGTTCGTTATTCTCAAAGCCGTATTATAATTTAATAAAATCTTTTCAAAAAAAAGCAAAATCTGTAACTATTGCAACGGACTATGATACAGAAGGTGAAGTAATTGGATTAAATATTTTAAAACACATATTAAAAAAAGAAGATGCATACCGAATGAAATTTTCTTCAATGACGCTTTCAGAATTAAAAAAATCATATGAACAAAAAAATAATCAGATTAATTGGGCTCAGGCAAACGCAGGACTACTGAGACATTATTTAGATTGGTTTTATGGAGTAAATTTATCTCAAATTATATCAAAGTCTATATCTTCCAAATTAAANAGATACCAACCAATGAGCATAGGTAGAGTCCAAGGACCAATATTGGCCATATTATCCGAAAGAGAGATCGAGATAAAAAATTTTAAACCAGAATCTTTCCTNGAAATTTTTGCAAATTTATGGTTGAATAAAAATTCTATTAGAGCAATACACAAAGATGGGAAATTTTTTGATAAATTAAAAGCAAAAACCATTTATGATAAAATAAAAGATAAAGACGGAACCGTCTCGAACATAAGTAAAATAAAAAGAGAAATTTTACCACCAACACCATTTAATCTTACGGACCTACAACTGGAAGCATACAAACTTTTCAAATATACTCCTTCNATGACCTTAAAACTTGCTCAATCNCTTTATTCTTCAGGTTACATTTCNTATCCTNGAACATCTTCTCAAAAACTACCCAAGTCTCTCGGATATAATAAAATTTTCAATAAATTATCTAGAAATTCTAATTATTCGATGCTAATAAAACAAATCAAAAAAAAATTACCCAGACAAGGTTCAAAATCAGANCCGGCCCATCCGGCAATATACCCAACAGGAAATTTACCAAAAAAGATTAATTCGTATGAGTTAAAACTGTTCGATCTTATCGTAAGAAGGTTCATAGCCACATTTGGTGAAACGCTACAGCGAGAATCAACTAACGTTACTCTTGACATCGAATCAGAAAAGTTTAAGTTTACTGGATCAAGATTGACTATTCCAGGATGGTCAAAAATTTANGGAAAATATTATCTTCAAAAAGAATTAATTTTACCAAAATTAACTGTCGGAGACGTAGTTAAACAAAACTCTTCAATANGCGAAGGAGAGACTAAACCTTCTCCGAGATTCACTCCNGCTTCATTAATTAGAATTTTGGATAAGGAGGGAATTGGAACCAAAGCCACACGTTCATCAATTATAGAGATATTAGAAAATCGTAAATATATTTCGGGAAATCCAATCCGAGTTACAAAATTTGGTATGTCTGTTTATTATACTTTCAAAAAGTTTTGTCCAGAGATCATCTCGATTATATTGACTAAAAAACTTTCAGATTCAATGAATGATGTTTTAGAATCAAAAATAAATAAAGAAGTAGTTCTGTCTTCCGCACAAAATTCCGTCACTTCCTATTACGATAAACTAAAACAAAATTCAGAAAAAATAGGATCCATCCTTTCNGATTCATTCCAANTATCAAAATCCAAACTTACTGAATTATATCCTCACACTTGCGGTAAAATGCTTGTTATACGAAAATCAAAAAAGACTAAAAAGAGATTTATTGCATGCTCCGGATATCCCAATTGCAAATTTACGCTCCCNCTNCCCCAAAAAGGAACCATCTCCGTTGAAAAGAAAAAATGTAATAAATGTAAAAACACAATTTTAAGTACAGTAAATAGAAAAAAGAAATGGACATTCTGTCCCAATCCGGATTGNAAGAATAATGATGAAAATTCCAAATAGCGTTGATGAAGATTTAGAAAATATCTCTGAAGATGATTTANNTTTCAAAAAAAATAATCCGGTCTTACGATATATCTCATTTTTCCTTATACTTATCGTAATTATTTATTACATGTTTTAATAAATAAAATCATATTTTTTTGTNCCAGAAGATTCAATAATATTTTTTGATGTAATTTCAAAATTCACTTTTTTNGGCGGAATGGATCTATGCTTTACTAATTTTAATTTTCTACCAGTTACATCAGTTCTCAATTGAATAATACATTTTGAAGTATATTTCATTAAATCTCCGCCAACCATTTTTATGTTTGAGCTATTTTCAAAATCCGCATAGACTTGATTTGTAAGCAAGATTGGTATTTTTTTATCATGAGAAATTTTTCTTAAAATGCTCAATTGCCTNGCAAGTTCTTTATTTACATCGTACGCTTCACGTTCACCTTTTTCNAGACGATATAACATTGAAATAGAATCTACCACAATTAAACCAATATCCTTTTCCTTTGAAACTTCTTCTAATTTGTTAAATATTTCTGATTGCTCAAAAAAACTATTTGGCGTACTTATAATTAAATTACTAATTCGTTTTTCNTGATCAGTAAATAATTGTTTTGCTCGATCTAATGAAAATCCGCCCTCTGTATCAATAAATATCNCCTTTTTTTTATTTGCATTATACAATGCCGCCAATATTGCAATATTTGTCTTACCGCTTCCACTTGGACCGTAAATTGTTGTAGTTACCTCNGGCTCAAGGCCCCCTTCCAAAATATCATCAATAAGCTCAGAACCAGTACTAACTCGCATTTCAAAATATTTTTATAGTCATATTTAAGGTATTGTATATGTCACAATCAAGAAAATCTTATATGAAAGAGTATAATCAAAGACCCTACGTAAAGCGAAAAAAAGCAGATTATATGAGAAAANTTCGTTCTAATGAAAATGCTAAAAATTCTGAAAAGCTTGTAAATTTATTATTGGANTATGGTTTTGAAGATTGGGCAGAAGATATTGCAAAAGATAGAGCACCACACATGCTTATCAAAAATACTATACGTAGAANAAATTAAANAATTTCAAAAAGTTTCCACACAAATTCCTTTTAAAATTTAATGTTTTACCATTNNTATGTCTAAAGAAATTAAGTTAAAAGTTCAANAAGCAATACNGGATGATATNGATAAGGGCGTTGTTAGAATTGAACAAACCTATTTAAAGGAACTGGGAATTGAACAAGGNGATTTTGTTGAAATTCAAGG
>PBPJ01000047.1 GCA_002725495.1 Candidatus Woesearchaeota archaeon
TTTTTAATGCAAATCAAGTACCTATTCGAATAGATTCAGGAAGAAGGATTTGTCAACTTGTTTTTAATAAACTTGACAGGCCTGTAGATAAACCTTATTCAGGAAAATATAAAGGTCAAACTGGAACTACTGGAAGCAGAGTTTTCATGGATGAAGAGCTTCGAATAGAAAGAGATAATGAATCTTTATAATTTTAGAATATCTTTTAAACATATTTACTTAATACTAACATGCCGCTTATATTTGAATATGAAAAAGGTAAACACATTGGTGCATTTACTAAATATAAAGAAAGAGACTTAGAGTTAGTTGAAGCATCACGAGATTTATCTAGAAAACCAAAGCATTCTAAATTAAACAATCTGTTTAACAAAATAGGGAGGCATAATCCTAAAGAAATTAGTGAGCATGTTCCTGAAATTGTTAAAAATAGTTATATTGAATCTGAAAATAAAATATACAAAAAAGTTCAAAGTAATAGTTCAATCGTGGAATTATATAATAAAACTTCAGATATGAGTCTGGAGGATATAATAACTGAGGTAAAAAAAGGTAATAATTTCCTTAGTTTTGGAAAGGGATTAGTTGAATTATTTGATTACAATTCAACTGAAAAGAAACCAATTCAAAAAATCAATAAAAAATTAAATCCCTTTAATGATAAACCAATTCATACAATTTATACAGAATCAAATGGAACTAATTCTTGGATTGAACTTGATGACGGCATTCCTAAGGTTTATACAAATGAATTTGAGAAAGTTGTATCAAATATAAATTATAAATCAATAAAGATAAAATGAATATAGAAGAAACAAAAAAATTTGTACAGAAAGCACATGAAAAACAATTAAGAAAATACCCTGAAAATACTCCTTACTACACTCACTTGTTCAGAGTTGGAAATATTCTTTCAGAATATGGATTTTCTGATGAAGTTGTTAAAGCAGGTTTACTTCATGATTTAGTGGAGGACACAGATTATGAATTAGATTACATTAAGGAAAATTTTGGAGATGATATTGCAAAATATGTTGATTTTGTTTCAGAAGACAAAAATCTTCCTTGGAAAGAAAGAAAGCTAGAATACATAAGAAAATTATTTTCAAATGAATCTCCCATAGAGAGTATAGCAATATCTATGGCAGATAAAATAGACAATCTTGAAGATTCAAAAAAAGCACATGAAGAAATTGGTGATGAATTTTTTAAAAAATATATGGGTAGTAAAAAATATCATATGTGGAATTATAATAATTACTTTACTGAATTAGAAAAATATCTTTTGAATAAAAATAATGCATCGCTTAACGAAATGTTAGCTCGATTGAAAAAAGTCTTAAAATATCTTAATAATAATTAATATGAAAATTTCTCAAACAATAAAATATTACAAAGAAGGTATGAATAAATATGATAAAGAGAACCCGTCTTCATTCAAAGACAGATTAGATCAAGTATATGATGAATTTGAAGAATTAGTTGAAGACAAAAATATTGAAGAATTAATTGATGTAATTCATACGATTGGAAGAGTATTTCATAAACTAACCGGTTTACATTTAATCTCCTATTTGGCTTGGCCAACTGTTAAAAAACATGCTAAACGATATAAAAATCAAGGATGTATACGTTCAAGAAGAAATTGTAAAAAATATTGTATTCATATTTAATTTTTTATTTTATCAATGAACATCTTCCATGTATTGATTCCGCCCCATAAAAGATATAATGCAAATAGGCAGATGAAATACATTCTTGGAACTGATGCGCAAGTAAAAAATCCTAAATAAACTAACAAAATTGAATAAAGTCCAATAAATACAGAAGAAATAACTAAAAATGTGCTGTATGCTGCNACATTAAATCTGGATTTAATGTCAAAGTAGTTACAACCGCAGTGATTTCTCATTACTATAAATGTTAATANTAATAATACAACTAACCAGCTATAATCGACATGCATAATTAACTATGATTGTCAACTTTATAAACTTTAGTTCTATTTATAAGATTAAGTTAGTAACAAATATATGGCNAAGATTAGTGCATTTTTACTTATACAAACAGAAGTTGGATCTGAAAGGAATGTTTATGGAAGACTTTCTCAAATTGAAGAAGTTGATTTTTTATATGAATTATTTGGTGAGTGGGATATTATTGCAAAAGTAGATGTTGAATCAGTTGAAGCACTAGATGGATTTATATCAGATAACGTAAGAACCATCAATGGAGTTAAGCTTACTTCCACAGTAATAATTTCCAGATAATTTATTAACTACAATAATTTATTTTAATATGAAATCAAAATATTGGGCGGACCAAATAGCAGACAAATTAATTAAAGATAGACCTAAATCAAAATATGTAATTGCATCAGGAATAACGCCTTCTGGAACAATACATTTTGGAAATTTCAGAGAAATAATTACAACGGACCTTATAGGTAGAGCNTTGTTAGATAAAGGTAAAAAAGTCAGATTTATTTATTCTTGGGATGATTACGATGTTTTTAGAAAAGTTCCAGGAAATATGCCAAAAAAAACTATACTATCTAAAGAGTTAGGTAAGCCTGTTTCAAAAGTTAAAAATGTATTTGGTTCAAAGTATGATTCTTATGCAACACATCTTGAAGCTGAACTGGAGGAATCCGTCAAACTTGTTGGAGTTAACCCGGAATTTATTAGACAAGGTAAAAACTATCCAAACTTAAAATACGTAAAAGGAATTAANAAAGCCTTNGAAAAAAGAAAAGAAATTGCTGAAATACTAAATAAATACCGAAAAGAGCCACTATCTAAAAACTGGTTTCCCTTAACAATCTATGATCCAGATACCGGATATGAATCAAAAAAAATAATTGATTATGACAACAAATATACGATAACTTATGAAAATAATGAAGGTAAGAAAAAAGAAATAAATTTCAAAAAAACTCAGGGAGTTAAACTTCTTTGGAAAACAGATTGGCCTATGAGATGGTCACATGAAAAAGTAGATTTTGAACCGGGAGGTAAAGATCATTCAACTTACGGTAGTTCATATACTGTAGGAAAAGATATTGTAAAATTATTTGGTTGGATTGCACCAGAATATGTAATGTATGATTTCATAAATATGAAAGGAAGTACGGGAAAAATGTCATCTTCAAAAGGAAATGTTCAATCGCTAAAAGAAGTATTAACTTATTATACTCCTGAACTAGTTAGGTATACTTTTGCTGGGAGAACACCAAAGACCGAAATATTTTATCCAATGGACGAGGGAATAATAAAACACTATGAAGATTTTTATTATACTGAGCGAGTTGCGTATGGTAAGGAAAAAGTAAGTGAAAAAGAAAAAATTCAACAAGAAAGAGTATATCGAATGTCTCTGATAAATAAAATGCAAAAGTCTATGCCAATTCAACCGTCGTTTAAACATACTGTTGAATTAATGAATATTTTTCAAGGCGATATAAAAAAAGCAATTGAACATATAAAAAATAACGAAAAAATAACGAAAAAATCTGACTTGGATAGATATAAACTATTACTTCAATGTTCGTGGAATTGGATTAATAATTTTGCAGATGACAAATATATTTTCAAGGTAAATAAATCTAAAGTTAAAATAAATTTATCCAATAATCAGAAAAATGCACTAACTGATTTATCCAATGTTTTAACAAATAAAATAACTGCCAAACAATTATTTTCTGAATTTCCAAAAATTATGGATAAAAATGAATTAAATGCAAAAACATTTTTTCCAGTAATTTATAAATTGCTAATAAACAAAGAAAGAGGACCTAGACTTGCACCGTTTATTATTGCTATCGGAATAAATAATGTAAAAAAATTAATTAATCAATAATATTTTTTATTTCAAATATTGCAACGGGCATTTCTATCTTCCAATTTGTAAGTACTTTAGGAGATAATTCTCCAATAATACCAATTGATTTATTATCTACAATAACTTCTGCGGATCTACCGGGTATGAAACTAGGATAATCTTTTGAAACAAATTTGGGATTTTTACCATAATTTGCCAATATCGTTATCAACACAGATTTTACATTTGTAAATGTGACGTCTTTAGAAGATTCTGCATAAACTAATTTATTAATATCTTCTGTACCAACATCTTTTTTCTTATTTAGTTTGATAACCTTTCCGTACTCGAATACTTTTTGAGGATATTCAACTTTTGTATTTTTAGATAAAAATTCTACAACGGATGGTATTAACCAATTTCTAAAAACGGAATAATTATATGAAACTGGATTGAGTATTTCAACAATATTATCTTCTTGACAGTCCATATTTGAAAATAATACATTTTTATTAGATAACATAAATGTGGATATTTCTTGTGCTCCCGTTCCTGCCATAAGAGTTCTTAATTTTTTTTGTCTAATTGAATGATCATTTAGTTTACCGATTGTATTTAGAGTGGGATATTCCGGAATTAAATTTGAATATCCGTAGGATATTATTAGATCTTCAACAACATCTATTGGGTGCATTATGTCAATTCTATACGATGGGTATCTAACTGAGATTTTACCAGATTCTGTAACTGGAATTTTATCATGATCATATCTACTTCTATGTAATAAATTTGAAATATCTTTGTCTGAAATTTTTTCTCCAAAGACATCATATATTAGTTTTTTAGGAACTTCAATATATTTTTCAGATAAAATAGGAGTTATAATTGAATTTTTATTTCCGTCAGATATTGAAACTTGCTCAATTTTTCCGCCTCTATCTGATAACGACATAGCAAAAATATTAAGCGCAACTTCAACATTTTTCATTTCTAAACCAGTTATCTCAACTAACAGATTTTTTGTGTTAGTTGTTACTCTACCGGAATATTCTGAATTAATTATTGGCGGAAATGAAACAACTTTTTCATTTGCATCGATTAATATTGGATATCTTTTAAATTTCTTAACTAAATGTCCAAATTCTATACCTTTAGGATGCTTTGATATAATTTCATTTAAATCCATATCTCTATTTCCATCTAAGGGTTCAAATTTAATTTTACTTGGTTCTTCGGCAGTATAAAGTAATGGCCAGGTTATGTTGTCCAACTCAAATATACCTATGGCAACTTCTCT
>PBPJ01000048.1 GCA_002725495.1 Candidatus Woesearchaeota archaeon
CGATTTTAAACAAACTACAACAGGAAATAATGAATACTGAGGGGTCTTTTAAGCATTATAATCACAATCTTATTCTTGCAGGAGGATTTAAAGGCAAAAATCCTAAAATTTATATAGTTGATCACATGGAAGTGGGTCCTATTAAGTTTAATTACGCTTCAGTTGGAAGTGGAGAGAATGTATCTCTTAATCACTTAGATGAGTTCTATGCATCTATAAATGATCCGGATAATCTATCTACTCGAGAAATGATGGAAAATTTAGTAAAGGCAAAGATAAAATCATCAAATCAAAGTGTTGGTGTTGGAGGAAATTCTGATATTGCAATTTATAAAAAAGGTGAAAAACCTCGAAAAATTGCAGGAAATGAATCAAAACTTTTTGAGGAAATTGTAGAATTAAAAAGCCAAAGTTTAGTTAAACCAAGAATTGCAAATAAAAGTTTAGATCAATTAATTGCTGGTGAAAAGTTTGAAAGCTTATATCCAGAAATCTTTGATATAGAATTGAAAGATGATAAGAAAAATCTATATTTGAAAGGATATAAAGTTTAGTTTAATTTATTTTTCTAATATAACAAATCTTCTTGTTAATCCGCCATGAACATACCAATTAAATTGTCCTAATTTCTTATACTTAGGAAATATTAATTTATTCATAGATAATTTACTGGGAATTATTATAACCATTCTTCCGCCTTTTTTAAGTAAAGGATAAGAATTTTCAATAAATTGTTTAAATAATTGACGAATATTTGAATTAGAAGTTGTTGAACTTTGACCATAAGGTGGATCACAAACAATTGAATGAATTGAATTTTTTTTAAAAAGCTCTGATATGTTTAATGCATTATATTTTTTGAGAAGTTTTGGTTTAATCTTATAATGATTTAAATTAATTTTTGCTCTCTCAATCATTCTACTATCATAATCGATGCCGCTGACCTCTTTTCCTAAAAATGCCCCTTCAATCAATATAGATGCAGAACCGCAAAATGGATCAAGTATGGATTTAGAATTTGATAAATTACACATCAATCTTGCCATCTTTGGTTTTAAAACAGTTGGATGAAATGCTGGTTTATCTTTTGGAAATCTACCTTTGTACGGAGATGAACTATTTTTCCAGTGCGAACCATCTTCAAAATATATTTTTTTAACTAATGCTGAATTTTCTAGCTTAGAAATTACAGATTTTTTATTTAACTTGTTAAAATATAGATATTTCCCTCGTTTTTTTGTTTTAATTTTAAGAAGTGTCTCAACTTCGAATCTAGATAAATCTTGATTTTCTGATGAGAGTTTTATTTTAGTCATTATTTTCTTGAATTTCTTGATCTTCTAACAACTTTCCTTTTTCCTTTGAGTATTTTTCTCTCAAGAACGATTAATTGTCTCAAACCATATACAATTCCGAATAACAAACCTAGTACTGCGCCCCATAAAATGAACTCAGTTGTAGTTAAAGCCATATAAACATAGTATATTTTTATTTATAAATCTAATTAAAAATATTGTTGCCTTTCTTCGGCAGGTTGTGTTTTTGGGGCCCTATAGACTTTTGCTATTCCCGGGGTAACAACTAACCAGTGTTCACCGAATGCTGCTATATCTCCGTCTGTTGCATCAACAGTCTTCTTAATTTTATCAATAACTCGCTTTAAACCAATTGAATCTTTATCTTTCAAAGGTAACATATTTACAATTGCAATAGTGGAACCTGATCGAATTGAATCTAATATTTCTTTTGATGAATCAAAATTCTCGATTCTAAATGTTCTAACTAATAACTTGGAATTTTTATCAACTTGACTTGAATTATCTATTTGAACATAATCTTCAGTTAACGTTGAATCTTCAGAAGTATTTAGGATCTTTCCTAAAGACAATTTATCTTTTAATCTATTAAATGGACTCATAGAATATGTTAATATTTCGTATTATAAATATTGTTATACTAATCAATAGAATTATTCTTCAAGCATAGAAGATAAGTTCCATAATTGAGTTCTTGAAAAAGAATCTATATTTGGGTCTTCAGAAATCAGTGCAAGAGTATCTTTTGCATTATTGATTGATTGATCAATATTCTCCATCTCCTCAATTTCTTTAAATATATTTTTTAATTTTTGTATTACGTTTTTTGGTAAAGAAATTTCATCTTCAATAATTTCTGAAAGTAACTCTCTAAATTCATTTAGATTTTTCATCTTTTATTGACTCCTGGATTCTATCTTGTATTTCTGAACTTTTCTTTGATAATTTTGATATTTGATCATTAAGTATTTTTAGATGATTACTCATTTTTGATTTTTGATCTTCAAGTTCACTTATGATTGTTTTGGAATCTTTTGGTATCATTATGGAACCGACAATAGAATAAACTTTGCCTTTGGCTTTTTTTGTTTCATTAATTGAAGTATCTATTTCCTTAATATTTAGTTGTAATTGTCTACTTTGAGTATCGAATATGTGTAATCTTTGTTGTAAAACGTTTAATTCATTCAATTCTTCATTTAATTTATTTTCCATTTTTTAAATTCCATGTTTTTTGAACAATTGACATCAATCCTGCAAGATTTGTTACAATTGCTCTATATGTTATTACATCTTTTGCCGTAATATTAATTTTTAAATCCTTCTCAAGATTCATTTCATAAAATCCTTTATCATTCTTAAAATTTTGTTCGGGTAAAAGACTATCATAAAATAATTTTAAATATCGTTTTGATCCGCTTAAAATTATAGTAGATTTAATCATCTTGCTTTAACTGGTTTATTGCTAACTGACCTTGCTTTAAATAATACTCTTGATGAGCAATAAGGACAAATAACTCTGTGCTTAATTTGTGTTTCTTTAATAGACTCTGAACAATTTTGACATACATATACCATTTTAATCTGAACTTGATGGAGCATAAGCTCTTCCAGTAAATTTAGCGTCACAACCCTTACAATACCAAATGCCTAATGATACTCTTCTTACTTTTGATTTAAGACAATAAGGACATTTATGTTTGGCTCTTTGTGAAATTTCGGAATTTAATAATCTTTGCTTAATTCTTCTACCGTATCTTGCTCCAAATCTTCCTGCAGATGCTAATTTTCTTAATTTCATATTGAATTGTATGTGTTGTATTTATAAGGTTTTTTATATGCGCCGACCGGGATTTGAACCCGGGTCACCAGCTTGGAAGGCTAGAATGATACCAGACTACACCATCGACGCGTACTTAATTTTCATTTATTTCTATTTAAAAAGTTAACCTTTAAAATCGATAATTAATGAATATATATGAAAGTATTATTTTTTGTGGCGCATCCGGATGATGAGGTTCTGGGTTGTGGAGGTACAATTGCACTTTATAATTCCAAAGGATATGATACAAAGGTAATAATATTTACAAATGGAGAAAATTCAAATCTAATAAAAAATTCTGAAAAACTTTCTAAACTAAGACAAAAAGAATCAATTAAAGCACTTAATATTCTTGGTACAAATGATGTAGAATTTCTAAACCTTCCAGATAATACTCTTAAAAAAGAGCTAACTAATGAAAAACTTATTGAAAAATTAAAATTAAAAATTAAAACTTATAATCCAGAAATTGTATTTACTCATTCTGATGATGATTATCATCCTGCACATAGAAATATAGGTAAATTAATTAAAAAAATAATAAATAAAAAAATTAGAATATATACTTTTTATATTGGAATTCCCTTTAAAGCAACTAAAAAAAATAATCCAAAATTGATTATTGATATTTCTAAGTTTAAAAATTTAAAAAAAACTGCATTGAAAGAATATAAATCTCAGAAATTTAATTTTAATTATTTTAGAAATTTATCGGAACTAAAAGATTTTGTATATGGTCTGTATAATAATAAGAGAAATGTTGAGGTATTCTATAAATGGTAAAAATACTAGTTGTATCCGATACATTTTATCCCAGAATGGATGGTATTATCAGATTTATGACAGAATTAAATAAAAGATTGGATAAAAAATACGTATTAAAATTTTTAATTCCAAAATTAAAAGATTCTCAATATTTTGTAAAAAAATATAATTTTGATGTCAGTTATTGTCCGACATATAATTTTTCTATTGCAGAGTTTAAACCCGGAAGGCCTGTAAAAAAAATAATTACTGATGAAATAATGAATTCAGANNTAGTTTTTGTAAATACTCCTGGCGGACCAATTGGGGCATCAAGTATATATCGTTCAAAAAAATTGGGAAAACCAGTATTGGGATATGCACACACANTTGACTGGGAATTATTTCCGGTTTTTGGAGATGCATTTAATCTATTTAATAAGCCAATAAAATTGAAATCTAAATCTATATCAAGAATAATAAATCCAATCTTAAGAAGAAATTATAATAAACTTGATTACATTTTATACCCAAATAAATTAATAAGAAAAAAATACGAAGATTTTGGAATTAAAGTTAAATCTCAAATACTTCCCTTGGGTGTTGATAAGAAAAAATTTAAGAAAAATTATCTTGATAAATTAAAAATTAAAAAAGAGCTAAACATAAGAAAAGAATATATTTTTGGATATCACGGAAGATTGAGTAAAGAAAAAAATATAGAATTAATTATTGATAGTTTTAATGAACTTAATAAAAANTACAAAAATATCAAATTAATATTGATTGGTGACGGTCCTGAGAGAGAGGTTATCAAGAATAATAAAAATATAATTTATCTAGGAAAAATAGAAAATCCTGAAAGATATTTGAATATAATTGATTGCTATATGCTCTTATCTGAAACTGAAACAAGTTCATTAAGTCTCATGGAAATAATACAAATGAGCATACCGTTTATAACTACTAAATTAGGAATACTTAGCAATAATATTTCAAAACAAAATTATATTGAATTGACAAAGCAACAATTGAAACCTAAAATAATCAGTAAGTATATGGAAAAAATAATGAATAATAAATTTCAGAGTAAATTTAAATCTGCTTTAACAAAACAACAAGCAAAAATATATGACTGGAACGAAATTATGTCTAAACTTGAAAAAATTTTTTTAAAATTTGAATAATGGACCTGTAGCTCAGTTTGGATAGAGCACTTCCCTCCTAAGGAAGGGGTCGAGGGTTCAAATCCCTTCGGGTCCGTAAAAATTAATTTTTAGATTTTTTATTTCTTGTTTTGAATTTTTTATTTCCGGTTTTGAATTTTTTATTATCTGAGCTGAATTTTTTATTTCTTGTTTTGAATTTTTTATTTCCTGTTTTGAAGGGAATTATTGGAAATTCTTCTAACGGTAATTTTTCAATTTCTAAATCATAATTAGTTAAAATTCTATTAAAAACGTGTCTATCTCTTCTGCTAAGTAATGTGTATGCCTTTCCTTTTTTTCCGCCTCTTGCAGTTCTACCAACTCTATGAACATATTCTTGTGGATCNTCTGAAAGATCATAATTAAAAATATGAGAAACATTTTTTATATCAAGTCCTCTTGCTGCAACGGGTGATGCAACAAGTATTTTTTGTTTACCATTATTAAATTGGTTTATTGATTTAATTCTTTTATTTTGATTCATTTTTCCGTGAATCATTCCAACATCAATACCATTTGATTTTAAATTTTTATGAACCATTTTAACTGTAACTATTGATGAACAAAATACAATAACTTGTTCGGATTCCTTAGTTTTTAATAGGTGGGCTAATAAAGAAAATTTATTTTGTCTTTTTAC
The DNA here is from genome assembly GCA_002725495.1 of Candidatus Woesearchaeota archaeon. Lineage (GTDB taxonomy): Archaea > Nanobdellota > Nanobdellia > UBA10117 > ARS21 > ARS21. The sequence goes on from PBPJ01000048.1 coordinate 5,731, forward strand.
NGGATAATAATATTGTTTAAGAAAATTATTGGAAACATTAGTTTCAGATTCAGCAATTACTGGTTTATTCATATAATTATTTATTAGATAATTTACTTCTTCGGATATTGTTGCACCGAATAAAATAATTTGTTTATGATCTGATGTAAAATGTAGTATTTTTTCAATATCCTTTATGAATCCCATATCAACCATCTGATCTGCCTCATCTAAAACAAAATTATTTATTTTTGATAAATCTAAGTTATTATTAACTAAATGATCAATAATTCTTCCCGGGGTTCCAATAACAACGTCTGCTTTTTTTATCGCCTTAATTTGCTTATTAATTGAGGCACCACCGTAAACTGTTGCAAAATTTAAGTGCTTATATTTGCTGAATTTTGAAAATTCATTAGATATTTGAATTGCTAATTCTCTTGTCGGTGCCAATATTAAAGATTTGACAAAATTTGAATGTTTTGTCATATTTATAATTGGAATCGCAAAAGCACCTGTTTTTCCGGATCCAGTTTTTGATTTTCCGATGATATCTTTGCCTGATAAAATTATTGGTATTGACTTTATTTGTATATCGCTAGGAGTAATGATATTCTCTTCAGCTAAGGCTTTAACTATATTTTTCTCTATTCCTAATTTTGTAAATGTATCTTTTACCATCTTTATATTGAAATAAATGTGCAATATATTATTTCAAATATAATTAGAACTTTTACTTCTTAACTTCAAACTATATAGTTGAGTATATAAATGTTGCTAATTTGTTATCTAAGAGAATTTTATTTCTAATCGATTTCTGAAAGCATTGGAAATTTCTTTTCCCAGACCGCTTTTTTTAGAAACTTTTAATGATTTACCTTTATTTAACGGTAATTTTGAAATAAGAGTATTATTTATTATTACTTCTACAGATTTTGTGGGTGTAAAGAATAAGAACTCAAAATATTTTGAAGTCTCAATTAGTCTCCACCTCATTTTTCTTTTTTCTTGACGATTATTATTCTTTATTTTATCAATTGGCATAACAACTGTTGAATCACCGTATGAATAAATTTCATATTCCAAATTATCTGTATCAAAGTCAAAAATATCTACAACTGGTCTGGCAAGATCTTTTTCTCTCATTCCAGTAGGAACTTTTACTCCCATACGAATACCATAAATTTTTTTGACAGATCCGTCGCGGATAAATATTACAGTATCAATTATGGAGGGTATCATACCAACCTCGATCTTACCTATAAATCTTTGAATGGAATCTATTGGATTTGATGCATGTACAACTCCAACCATTCCAACACCCGCAAGACGCATATCTGAAAACAATTCAAAATCTTTCAAATTTCTTACTTCATCATAAAGAGTATAATCTGGTCTTGTCAATAATAGTATATCTCTTAAATCGTCATGTGATGCTTTGTTTAAAGAATATTGAGTAATTTCGGGAGGTAGCTGCATATCTCTGGGAGATTCAAGAGACTTAACTACTTTATTGTTAGATGAATATTTATTTGCTAAAGATTGAGCAAAAGTTGACTTTCCGCTACCTGGACTTCCTGAGATTAAAATTCCTTCGGCTCTTGAATTTAGTCTTTCCATAACTCGGTTTGATAATTTATAGTCTGACAAATTCAATTTTTTTACTGGTCTTACAATTGTAATTTCCCATGCATCCGATAATGGAGGTTTTGTAATGACTATTCTAAAATTCTTTATTTGTGCAATTACAGATCCTTTTTTATTTGTCTCAATAAAAGAATTTTTTAAAGATCTGGCAGATTCAATAATTTCATCAGATATCTCTTTTATGTTTCTATCATTTAACTTTTTATTATTAACTTTGATAAATTCCCAACTACCTGGCCATCCTTTTTTTGCTTTTATAAATTCATCTTCTTTAATGTGTAAGGACATATAGTCTTCTTTGAAATATTTTTCAAAACTTAATTTTATTTTTGATTTTTTTTGAATAAAATTTGTTTCAATGCCCAGCGTTTTAGCAACTTCAGATTGAACATAATCTGAGGTAATCAAAATTGCAGATTCGTGAAATGCTAAATCTCTTATCAATGAATCAATAGATCCATTTTTTGCATTTTTAATATTATATTGATTTGGATTATTCCCGGAAAATTTAATTAAAAATTTTGATTTTTTAGAAAATTCTTGTAATTTATTTATTTCTTCCAGTCCTATAAACCCTGTTTCCTTATTTTGGTTGGCTTGATTTTCTAATTCGGCTATAACTGCATTATGAATAATAATTTCAGATAAACTTAATTTTTCAATATTTTGAGAAAGATACTGATCAATAATTATACTTGTATCTGGAACAATTCTAGATTTTTTTACGATTTTCTTCCACCCATGTAACAAACTCTTTCACTGTATTTAAAGCATTTGTAGCAGAACCAAATGAAGAATATTCTGAATTAATTAATTTGTAGTAAAAATTGTAGAAATTTGAATGTTCAGAATTTAGCTTGTTGAAGGTTTTAATTATCAATTCTTTGTTATCCAATTCATCTTTTGAAATTTGTAAATATTCAATTATTGCCAATTTTGCTGCAGAAATTAT
>PBPJ01000049.1 GCA_002725495.1 Candidatus Woesearchaeota archaeon
TCGTAGGTTCTACCTTAATTTCAGATTCATCATCTTCTGTAACTGATACTTTCATAGTTTTTTCATGTTTCTCCGAAACTTTTGTGTAAAAATCAGCAGGAATATTTATTTTTTTATTTTGAGTTTTCGCAATTTCTTCAATCTGCTCAGGAGATACACCTTTCGAATCATATAATTCAATCATTTTTGAAGTTGTTAATTTTTCTATAACTATTTTGTTAAGCAATTTTTTTGTATTTTTTATATTATTCTTATATTTTGTTTCTTCAGATTCTAAAATTTTAAATACAGTTTTAAGATTTTTTTTCAGTTCGGGATATTGAGGTTTTAGATAATTTGATTGAAGTTCTAGTAATTTTTTATAATCAAAATTTATACCGTGTTTATTAGATAAATCCATCGATCTTCTAAAGATTGATCTTAAATTATATCCGCCTCCAGAATTAGAAGGTAAAGCACCATCTGTACTTGAAAAAAGCAAAGTTCTGAAATGATCTGCAATACCATAAATAGAAGAAACAGGATATATCTCATTTTTTAATTCTTCCTTAGTATATCCAATTCTTTTTGAAATATTAGACCAAGTTTTTTCTATATCATCCACCTCGTCTATATTTAATTTCCCGGATAAAGGAACAAATTTTTTCCAAAGTGATTTTTTTGGCTTGATACCCGACTGTTTATATAAGTAATTAATAGAATCGGGCATAGTGAGCTCATAACTTATCGGGTTGCCAGAAGTTAACCAAGGATATCTTTCTTGACCTGATCCCATATCTAATATGTTGATTGGAAGATCTTTATATCCGCCAGGAGTAATTTTATATTTCATATATACTTGATTACCTAATTCTAATCCATTTGAAAAGTATTCTAAAGAAGTTCCCAGATTTCCGCCTCCACCCCATTGATCTTCATGAAACTGAACTTCTTCCAGAGGAATTTTTGCACCATCTTTAATCCAGGATATTATATCTGACAAGTATTTTTCTTGATCATACTCTTCCTTTGAAACAAATGCATGCTGACCCAGATGGAAATGTGTTGAATAGTGTCTCCCGGTTATACCAACGTTATCTATATCATTAAACCTCAGACTTGGCTGTGACATAACCAACGGATTTGCAGGAGGTTTTACTTGTCCTGAAACTACATATGGCTGAAAACAATATATAGATGCTTGTGTAAACCAAGTATCATCTCTCCATCTTGCAACAACAGGATATCGTTTTATTGGAGTATAACCCAATTTTTTCATATGTTTTGAATATTTTTTCCAAGTTTCTATATAACTTAATTTTGACTTTGTTGGAGAATTATTAATGAAACTATAGCCATCATTACATTCCGGTTCACCGCAAGTAGTTCTTTTTTCTACTGACCAATATTTTGTTTTACATTTTTTACAAGTTGATCTATTAAAACCTAAATTTTCTAAAACGGAAGTGGGATAATATTTTTCAGGATTTTTATCAGTTTTTTTCTTTAATTCTAACTTTAAATTTTTTAAATTATTCATATATTTATATGATAATTAAGATTAAAACTATTTCCTCATAAGCCTTTTTTGAAGTTTTAATATTGCATCTTTATCCAGTTTATTACCTAATTTTAATTTAATTTTTTCATCTTTAGGCTTAGTAAAAGTTAATGCATTTTTTGCAGCTCCAGGAATCTTTGACATCTCTGTCAAGACTGAAGATAATTTTGTGTTTAAAGTATTTATTTGATCCTTCAAACCATTCAATATTACTTTTGTTAGATTTTTTTCTTTTTTAATTGAAGATATTTCTTTCGATATTTCAGTTAATCTTTCAAAAATTTCACTAGATTCTTTAGCTTTTATTTGAAGATCTTTATGATATTTATCGGATAATTTTTTTATTTTTTTCAAATCTTTTCTAAGTTTATTATATTTTGTTTTTGTATCTTTATCCGTATCTTCTAGTTCCTTTTTAATCTCATTTATTTGCTTCATCAATTCTTTTTCTTTTTTTGAAGATAAAGATTCAGTTTCTATTCTAAAATTTAATGCATCTAAATCTTTCTTTAATTTATCAAAATTTTTGTTCTTTTTTCTAGATTTAAGGTATTGATCTCTAATTTTTTTTAATTCCTTCAATCCAATTTGAACTTCTTTGTTATATTTATCTCTGTTCTTTTTACTTTCTGAAATTTCTTTACTCAGCTTGGATTTTTTAGATTTTAGTTCATTGGCTTCTTTAATGAGCTTATTAAGATTACTTTCAAGTTTATTTTTTTCCTTGAATTTTTTCTCTTTCTTTGTTCCTAGCTCTCTAAGATCATTACTGATCTTTTTTGCCTTACTATTTAGATCTTCTATATCCATCATTTCTACCCTCTCAAAGAGGAAGGTGCATTATCCAAATAACGCACCAAGACCTTGGGAAACTTCCTCGTCACTTGCAGAAGCTTTTTCTTCTTTCTTTGCTGCTGGAGCTTCTTCGCTTGCTTCACTAGCTGCTGCTGGAGCTGCTGCTGGAGCTGCGGAGCTTGCAATTTGAGTTTCAGCAATTACTTTTTCAATATCAACGTCTTTTAGAGCAGAAGCTGTAGCTTTTACTCTTGCTTCGTCAACATCAATTCCTGCTGCTTTCAAAGTTGCAGTTAATGCTTCTGAAGTAATTTCTTTCCCTGCTTTGTGCAATAACATTGCGCCATATATATATTCCATTTAATTACTCCTTATCTGCTTCTTTCTTTAAAGATGAAGCTTCTGCTTCTGCCTTTGCTAAAAGAAGAGATTTTGTTTTTTCAACAAGTATATCTTGTGAATATGCTAATTTAATTGCATCTATTTCTAAATTTCTAACCATATGTGTTGCTGTTTCACTTGTAACGGTATTTGTTCCTAGTGCAAGTTTGAATGAGTCCGAATAAGCAGTTTTAATTTTTTCTACATATTCTTCTGGATCTACATCCAATGTTGATCTTAAATAAACTGTTCCATCTTCTAATGTTGCGATTAAATTTAAACCAATTTTCATAGGTTTTACTCCTAATCTGGATAATATTGCAGCAAGTTTTTCATTTATTTCTTCTCCTTCGGATACTACTTTGGAATCTTGTTTAACTTCTATTTTTCCAGCGTTTATACCTGCTTTAATTCCAACATCACCTAACTCACCAAGTATTGGACCTGGTGCAAATCCAGTTGGACCGGCCGGTATAATTATATCGAAAGGTGCTGATTGCCCTGCTTTTGCATTAGATTCTGACATATTTTCTTTTAATAAGTTCCATAAATCAAATGAATCATTCTCAAATAATACTAGTGCAGGCATACCTGTTAAATGATCAATTAATTTTTCAGAATTTTTAATTTTTGATTTTGATAATGCTAATTTAAGTAAAGTTTTTTTAGCCATACGTAATTTTAATTTTGAATCAACAGTTTTTCTAATACCTTGTAATTCTTTTGAAGGTAAATTATTCATGTCAATTACNGCAATTACTTTGGATGCATCAATTTCTTTTGTAAGTTCATCTACNTAAGATTTTTTTGATCCTGATGCTTTGGTAATGTATTCTGTTTTCATTATACTNTCACCGCCTTNGACATTGTACTCTTAAGATAAATTTTTCCCATGTTATTTCTTCCGTTTGGTAATGTATTTTCAGCTGCANTTAAAACAGATAATATATTTTTTATTAATTCTTCATCTTTATGTGATTCATTACCTACTCCGCACATGAAAAATGGTGTTTTGTTTGCCACAATTTGAACTGTATTTCTTAATCTAGAAACGATCGGAGCAATATTTGTTCTTGCCGGAACTACACATCCTGCTTTTGGACTAGGCATCTTATTAATTGGACCAAAATATCTACCAAATGTTTGAGCAATTAANGGCATCATATCTGCTTGAGCAATAAAATAATCATATTGTCTTGCTAGTTTCTTTATTTTACTTTTTTCTGTATACTTGTTAAAGTCTGAACTTAGAATTACATTGTCTGCTGAAGTTACTGAGTCTGCAGATTCATTACCAACTAATGCACATATTTTTGAAGGCTTTGATTTACCGGAAGGTAAATTAATGTATTGTTCTAGTTTTGCNGTTTTAGACATATCTATATCTTTGAAAGATATAACTAATTCGATAGATTGTTTAAAATTTCTTTTTTTAATTACTTTACGTAATTCTTTCAATGCATTTTTGACGCTATTTTCATCCATTTTTCTAAGCTACTGACGAATCAGTATAAATATTTGCTTTGATTATAGATTTATAAATGTATCTATAACTCTAAATTATATGACATCGAATCTATAATTTTAATTCCGTTACTTGATTTTATTTTAAAAAACGGTATATANGCTTCTCTGTGTGCCATTAATTTATATCCATTATCATTTAAGTAATTTTTAATTTCATTAACNGATATCTTTGAATCTTTTANGTTACCAGATAATTTATTGTATTTAGGTCTCACAGGAAAGTTAAATCTATCTAAATTGAAACCAGAATCTAACTTATTCAACATTTTATTATCAATTGAAATAATTTTTTGATTNGATAGACCATTAATCGTATCATTAAATTCACTAAATGATAAACCNGATTTAACAAAAACTTCAGATAANGGAGTATTTTTATGAATTAAATTATAAATTTTTGTTTGAATTGGCGATAATTTCCTATTNGAGGTTAACATAGTTTTTGTTAATTTCCCATCAAACTTGTATAAACCTAATTTATTTCGGTCAAAAACCAAGTGAAAATTACGATTATTTTTTGATACAATCGCCGATAAAACTGGTTGTAAATCATAGGAAACTGAATCAACATTTTTTTCTAAAGTATTTAGTTCATTTCTACTTATCTTTGGTTCAAAAATAAATAATTCATTTGTATTAGTAAAAGAAGTNTTCACTTTATCTTTTTCAACAGGTTTAATTGTATTATTTGTTGTTTTATATTCAGACTTTACAATTGCTTTTTTTGCCTCTCCAAGAGAAAATGACTTTGCTGCACCACCGTGTTGAGACTTTCTAACTCTTATATCTACAAATATTGGAAAATCNGTTGCACCAATAATCATTGCTTTACCAATTGGTAAATTTTTAATTTCACTTTCTGCTTCTGATGTAATTCCCTCAAAACTTTTAGATATTGCAGACAAATCACTCGGATTAGATACTTGCAAAGCGATCTGACTGCTACATTGAGAAAGAACAGATTTATCTACACGCGCAGGTCTTTGGGAAATGACACATAAACCCACTCCAAATTTTCTACCTTCTGCAGCNATTGTTCTAATAATTCTAGATGATTTTGTTTCACCAAACCCTCTTTCCGGACAATAATTGTGAGCTTCGTCAACAACAATAAAAGTCGGCGGAATATTTTCACGTTTTCTTTCCTCGAATATTTTACTTAATATTCCTCTTGCGACAATTTCTTGCATCTCGCTAGANGCACCCTTAAAATTAATTATAGACAATTGCCCAGGCTTTACNATGTCAGATATATTTGTTGATCCATGAGAAAATAATTTACTTTGTTCCAATTGTTGAATTCCACCAATTAATCTCCATTTTGCAGTAGATTCNGCAATTTCAAGNTCTTTTATAAGTTCATCAAATTCAAAAACNCCTTTTCTTTCAACTAAATCATTAACGACATTATAAAGCAATCCTCTCTGAGCATCAGTTGGTTTAAATGGAAGTGATTCCATTAATCCAAAAGAATCATTTGGTATCGGCAATCGTATTGGATGCGCATCAATATTTACAGAAGTATTAACTGCAAATTCCATAACTCTGTTCGAGAATCCTTTTCCAGAAATTCCAAAAGTTTTGAAATATTTTGTCTCTTCAGAATTTTTATTTTCATATTTTATTGAAGAATATTCTCCGTGAGGATCTAATATAACAATCGGTAATCCCATTTCTAATAATTCTTCGAGTATAACACCAACTGCATAAGACTTACCGGCTCCCGATTTTGCTAAAACTGCTAAGTGTTTTGTAACAAGTTTTTTTGGGTCAAGATAAGCTTGAATATCTTTTCCTTGTAATTTACCCAAATATATACCATTCATCCTCAAATCTAATATAGATTTTATCAAATCATCCTCGGCTCTATGTACTTCAGATCCGGGCTCCATAGGAGTTCTAGGCTGTCTTAAAAAATTCCTTTCAGTTCTGTATCCTATAATTTGACATTGAGCAATGGTTTTTCCACCCTCTTTTTCAATTTCAGATACTTGATTTAAAATCGGACCTAATTCTGAATGATTAACGGCAACATAATCCCATTTATTTACATTTCCTTCAACTATAAATTTGAATTTTGTTGTTGAAGTCTTACCATAAACTGTTCCAAGCATTCTAAAATTTTTTATTAGTTATATAAAAGTCTATATATGGAAAATTAGTTATTCCAAATAATATTAACGTCATCAGTTCGCCAAGATCCATCAATCTCAGTTTCAATAATTTTTTGTCTTTTGCCTGAATTGTATTCAATTATTCCTTGCCAAGCAATCATTACCCCATTATCTCCGGAAACAGATCTTGGACATATACCATATTTAATTCCTCTTTGTTTACACATATCTTCAATCATTTTTGCCAGTCTTTTATTTGCCGCTACACCACCAGTCAATAAAACTTCTTCAGAATTTAAATGAGCCACAGCTCTTTCAGTTGCTTCCACCAGAATTGCAAATACATTTTCCTGAACAGAATAACATATATCTTCTTTCGAGTTTTTTTCTAATAGTTGTCTTACTTTATTTTGAATACCAGAAAAATTAAAGTCCATACCCTTTATCGTATACGGTAATTCTATGTATTTTGATCCTTTCTCAGCTAATTTTTCTATTTTTGGACCGCCGGGAAACCCTAAGTTCATATATCTTCCAATATTATCTAAGAAATTTCCAACACCAATATCCATCGTTTCACCAAATATTCTATATTTACCGTTGGATTGTGCAATTATTTGAGTATTTGCTCCCGAAGTGTATAGAGTGACGGGATTTTTTAAATTACATAATTTTTTACCAATTTCCACATGAGCAACACAGTGATTTACTCCAATTATCGGAATATCGTATAATAACGATAATGATCTTGCAATTACTGCACCTCTTCTTAGACATTGCCCAAGTCCAGGTCCTTGAGAAAAAGAAATAAGATCAATGTCCTTCATTGTTAATTTTGATTCTTTTAGTGCAGATCTTATCAATGAATCATAAAATAATTCATGAGCTTGTGCAGCTTTTATGGGATGAATACCGCCAGTTTCTGTTTCGAGAGTATGTTTTTTATTAGATAAAATTTCACCTTTATCATTTATTATTCCAATACCTAGTGTGTGCGCAGTTGATTCAATTCCTAAACAAATCATATATAAAAATATAAATTAGCTTTATAATTCTTTGTTTTAGGCTTAAAAAAACAAAACATTTATAAACTCAATAATATATGCTTAGTCTTAAAATGTTAACACAAAGAAAACAAGCATTATTAGAAGAAAGAACTAGAACAAGTATTTCTCCTAAAAGAATGGATATAATGAAAATGCACTTGGGTAAACCTGAATCTAATGAACTTGGTAAAAAAAGACAATATTTAGCCCCAAATAGTGCTTTTTTGGCTAAGGGAGCAACTATAAATTTTTTATCTCCAGAAAAAGCAAAAACTTATTTGGTAAATACAGATAATACAATTGAAAACTTAATTCGAGCTGACCCTGATTTCGATAGGTCGTTAGATAATTTCTTATACGAATCTTCAGTTTATCATCCAGTAAAAGATACTGATGTTGTAGCTTTAACTGCACTGTCTCCAGAAGTTACTAAACTTTGTAGAGTTAGTTATCATGCTACAGTCAATAATAAGCTTGGTTTAGATATTAATTCAGTTCCTGATGAAGATCAAGAATTTGACTTTATTGTTGACAGTATTATAGCCAATCCATATAATTTAGGTCCGGTTTTAGAGAGAGGACATAATGATACCGAACTTGGTACCCACATATTTAAGCCAGAAATAACTGAAATTTACTCAGATATGCATTATGACATTATCGATATGGCCAGAGATAAAAGTAAAAGAAAATTTGATAAAAATGAAGATGATTTAGAAAGAGTGATAACTAGAGTAATAAAATCAGGAAATGTTCCTTCAAAATCAGTATCCAGAACAATAAGATCATTATTAGATGATTTAAATCATAATAAAACAATTATTCGTCCAATAAATTATTCTAGAAGAGCAGACGCTTTGACAGATATAACGTATAAGGAGCTAAATTCTGAATTAGATTTAAAGATTCCTTTAAGAGGAACTACACCAGTAAAGACTAATTCCGGAAATAACCATGGTGTAATAAGCACTTATAACAACATAAGTAGACAATTTACAAATCCATTATAATTATACTATAATTAAAGGTAATATTAAGGTTACATCACCTTCCACGGTAATGTGCGTAGCTTCTTCGCTAATTTTACCCCAGGAAATTGCTTCTCTTGTTTGAGCTCCGCTTAATGAACCATCGTATTCAACTGCAGTACTAATCTGTATTGCATAGTCCATACCGTTTCTGAACTGATTAAACCAAATTACGTGATGTTTTGATATTCCACCACCTAGCATAACTGCACCAACCTTTTTTGCATCAGTTACTCTAATAAAAAAATCTTGATCATCTTCAAATAAGTTTAAGTTAAAGTCTCTATTCATTTGCCAAAAGTTCCATAGTTGAGCACCCCATGCACCATCAAGCGGACCAGGTAAATATATTGGAATTTTATTCTTCCATGCCCAATAAATAATAGTATCTTCAGCATTTTTTTCATCTTTAATTGCTTCGCCAAATGCCCAGATTAATTCATGCACATTCCAAACTTTCTTTTGAGAATAAAGTTTTTTGATAATTGGTTGAAGTTTTTCTTCAAGAACATCACCATAACATTCATTTGGAACCAAAACATTGCCTAATCTATTTATTCCTTGTTGATGTAATTCTTTATCATCCATATTGAATGAACCTTGATAATAATCTTTCCAAAGTCTTGCTAGATCATGATCAAGAGTACCACAAGTAGTCATTACCGCATCAATTTTTTTATCCTTAATCATATCTTTGATAATACCTCTTGTTCCTGTAGATACAATACATGCAGGATGACTTAAAATTTTAAAACAATCTTTATCATTTTGCATATTTTTGTAGATATTTTTAGCTGTGTTAATTTTTTTAACTGAGAAACCACCCGCTTCACCAAATTTTTCAACTAGTTCTTTTATTGTTGTATTCTCATTAACACTATAATCTTTAACGGATTTCATAAGTTCACTTCAGAAAGTGGTTTAAAAATGTTGTCTTTTTGATAATATTATTCTTCTTCAGAAAGACGATGTTTGTTATCTAAATATGCAATTCTTAATGCTCCTTTAGTTAGTTCTGTTCCATGTCGTTCATTAAATTCTTCAGTGACATAAGTCCAACATGGTTTTGTCTTATAACGACCTTCACCAATTGATTCTTCACGAATTTCATGTAAACTTACTAATTTATCTAGACTCCAAATATGGTCTCCTCGTGCTTCAGCAGCTTTCCGACTATGTTCAGACCTTTCTTTAGCTGTTCGTTTACCCA
>PBPJ01000050.1 GCA_002725495.1 Candidatus Woesearchaeota archaeon
AAAATGAACAAGGATATTAATTAAAAAATCAACAGGCTATAATTCCGTAGTAAAGGAACTATTTAAACATACTCAAATATACTACACTAAATGAAACTATCCGTTTTACGCCCCTTGCGGGATTTGAACCCGCGTCACACGGCTGAGAACCATGGATGATTGACCGGACTACACTAAAGGGGCAATAAAGTGAGACTTTATTTTTTATTTAAAAACTTAACTCTTATAAAGTAAAATTATACATTTCAATATGAAGAAAATTTACAATTATGCAATTGACTTAGATAAAGCAACTGAAGAACAATTTGAACATTGTATTAATCAAGACTTTGTAGTAAATGCAGCATTGATGCCTGATGCACATTCTGGTTATGTGGCACCAATTGGATCGGTTATTGAAACAAAAGACTATATCGTACCCTCTTGGGTTGGTTATGATATTGGATGTGGGATGACTGCTGTAAAAATTAATGAAGATATTCTATCATTAATTAATAATAATACAAAAAAAATCTATGATGAAATTATGAAAAATGTTCCAATGGGTACAGGTATGCTAAATCATCCAAAAGATATTACAAAGAAAACAAAAAATGAATTTAATAATCTATTAAAAAAATTTGAAGAAGGTGCACACGATAAAGACATTTACAAATTTATAAAAAATAAATCTCTTTCACATCTAGGAACTCTTGGAAGCGGTAATCATTTTTTGGAATTGTGTAAATCTGATAATGAATTTTGGATTGTTGTACATTCTGGTTCCAGAGGGATTGGATATAAAGTTGCTCAAAAATATATGAAAAAAAGTTCTGGTTCTGAAACTAATTTTGAAGCAACACATCCAATAAAAATAAATTCAAAAGTTGGAAAAGAATATTTGAATGTATTGGAATTTGGTTTAGAATTTGCATTATTGAATAGAAAAGAAATTATATATAAAACAATTTACTCGATTGAAAAAATATTAGATAAAAAACTATCCTATGAAATTTGGACAAATAAAAATCACAATCATGCTGTTCCAAATGGTAAAAATTATATTCATAGAAAAGGTGCAACTCCTGCAGAAAAAGGAGAACGAGGTGTTATTCCTGCAAATATGAGGGATGGTTCTTATCTTGTAATTGGAAAAGGTAATTCAAAATTTCTAAATAGCTCTTCTCATGGTGCCGGAAGAAAATTATCTAGAACTGAAGCAAAAAAGAAAATAACAATGAAAAAATTTAGGGAAGATATGAAAGGTATAACTGGTACTGTAGAGAAAGGAACATTGGATGAAGCTCCTGATGCTTATAAAAATATATCAAAAGTTATGGATGCTCAAAAAGACAGCGTAGAGATTGTTAAACATTTACTTCCGATTATTGCGCTTAAGGGTTCCGGACATAAGAGGTCGAAACACGATTAGTGCTTGCAAATAAACAATTGCATGTATAAATGTACAAGTTGAACAAATAACTCTTAAAATATATAATTCAACAAATACAAAATAAGATATTACTGTTATTCCTCCGAGTAGAAGAATTATTGAAATTTCTGGTTCACTGAATTTTATTGATAATGAGAACAAAATAAACCAAAGTATTCCAAAAAATCCTACAGGTATGCCCATAAATTCTGAATACTTACTATTGTTTNCAGCGTCACAACCTGAGCCCGTAATACAAACAGCCGATGGATCAGAAGAATAATGATCATAAATTGTTATACCTGAAAAAAATACTCCNAATAAAGATAAAAAATATAATACGAGAATAGTTTTATTTCTCATATTTAGTTTTAATGAATATATTTTTAAAAGAGTTCGATTAATTTCTAATACGGGCCTATAGCATAACTTGGATAGTGTAACCGGTTTCGGCCCGGTTGGTCGGGGTTCAAATCCTCGTAGGCCCGTGAGGAGATTCAACGGAGGTTTTTCTCCGTTGCACTATCCGCTTATACAAAGAATTTTATATATTCAAATTAAACATATTTATGGCAAATTTATGTGATTATAGAGATAAACAAAATATGTGTAATGGTTCAATACAGGAAGCAATGCAATGCGAATATTGTTTAGATGGCGATATTAAAGATCCTTCAAATCCGCGATATATGATGGAAACTGAATCTTATTATTGTGTATACCATAAAGGTATGCATATGCAATCATATCATAAATAATAAAGAGGGAGCGGGTCAGGTGACCCGCTGGCTAAGTAAAACCTAGTGATTATGCTAAAATAAATCCACAGGAATTACAAAAGACTTCGTCAAATCGACTAGTCATAACAGCTGTATGTGCTTTATCGCACGAATCACATTCCAAATGGCATATATTTTCTATATTCATTTTAATCACATTTTATTATGTTATTAAGCATTAATAAAAATACTTACCAAAAAATGGAAATTTATACTATATTTATTCAATAATTTTATAAATTAATGGAAATATATTCCAAAATGGATTTAGACAAGAAAGATTTGACTATACTTGAGCACCTGAAAAAGAACTCTAAATATACTACACAAGAATTATCTAAACTTACGAGTATTCCAATTACAACAGTCCATAATCGAATTAAAAAATTAGAAACAAATGGAGTAATAAAAAATTACAGTTTGTCNATNAATTATAATAAATTGGACAAATTCATAAATTCAATTTTATTAATNAGAGTAAATTCCATTGGAGATCAAGAAGAAATTTGTGCAAGACTAACTAAATTAGAGCAAGTTCATGGCGCATATATTGTAACAGGTGACGATGACATTATTTTACATGTTAGAGTTCAAAATGTTGAAGACCTTCATAATTTTATTATGGAAGAAGTTAGAGGAATAAAAGGTGTACAAAATACAAAAACACTAATTATACTTAAGGAATACTAGCTCACAAAAGACTTATAAAGTAATTTTAATAAAATAAATAATGGCAAAGGGTGGTTATCCCAATCTACAGTAAAAAGTACCTAGCCAAAACTATTTCTGAAATTAAATCAGCTCAATATTCCGGCAAGAAAGTTAAATTAAGAGGTTGGGTTTCTAAAAAAAGATCATTAAAACAAAAAATATTNTTAGTTTTAAGAGANTCAACAGGTCATATTCAAACCGTAACATCTTCAGATTCAAAGGCATGGAAATCTGCTGAAGAAATAACAACAGAATCTTCTTGTTTTATAGAAGGTNTAGTAAAGAAAGATCCTCGAGCGCCGGACGGATATGAATTAATTGTATCTAAGATATTGATTGTTGGTCTGGCTGAAACTTGGCCAATTGCAAGAGATACCTCTTCTGAATTTTTGAGAGATATTAGACATCTTTCAATAAGAGATCCTAAACAACAAGCAATCCTAAAAATACGTTCAGGTGTAATTTCAGGATTCCATGAATACTTTAGAAGTAGAGGCTATCATGAACATCAATCTCCNAGCTTCACTCCNACNCCNGGAGAAAGCGGAGCAGAAACTTTTGAAGTAAAGTATTTTGGAAAAAAAGCTTATTTGACTCAAACATGGCAATTATATGCAGAAATGATGTTACCNGTTCTTGAAAANATTTATACTATGGCTCCNAGTTTTAGGGCNGATAAATCNATGACTTCAAGACATTTAACTGAATATTGGCATGCAGAAGCAGAAACGGCTTGGCAAGAATTTCCTGAGCTTCTTCAAACNATAGAAGAATGTGTTAGATATATTTGTAGNAAGATATCNAANGAGTATGCTTCTGAAATGANNTTATTGGGTTCAGATGTAAAATACTTTTCAAAATTACCTAAATTTAAAAAATTAAAATATAGAGCNGCAGTAGAAGAATTAAAGAAAGCAGGATTTAAAATNAAATTTGGTGATGATCTTGGTACNACNGAAGAAAAATACTTGGTTGACAAAAGAAAAATTCCTTTATTTATAACTCATTATCCGACTTCACTAAAAGCATTCTATATGAAGCGAGATNAAAAAGATCCGGACCAAGTTCTGGCATCAGACTTATTAATACCTGGAATCGGAGAATTAGTTGGATCATCTGAACGTAGCTTAGACTTTGAAGATGTTAAAAAAAGGCTAAGAAGTGCAGGTGAAGATCCGAAAAAATATGAATTCTATTTTGATTCAAGCAGATATGGAAAAATTCCGCATTCAGGTTTTGGTTTAGGTATCGAAAGACTTGTGATGTGGTTAACTGGTGCAGAATCAGTTAAAGAATGTATTGCATTTCCTAGAACTCCTACACGATTTACTCCATAATTAAAAAGATTTAAAAAAAGAAATAATAAAAAAAACTTAGGCAGACGTAGCTTAGCGGTAGAGCGCATGGCTGTTAACCATGAGGTCGGAGGTACGATCCCTCCCGTCTGCGTTTTAATTTGGTAACATTTCATTCATCGTCATATAAAATTTTAAATGTCTCTTTAAACTAGCAGAATTACTTTCTTCTAAATCTTTAAATTTTTTATTATCAAATTTAAAATGTTTTAGTTCAAAAATATCAATTAAATAACGAGAACATAATTCCAAACCAATTAATTTTGTAGCATAAATTGCAAATCCATAATTAATATCTTCAAAACACTTTAAACCATAATTAAATTTTTTAATATCAAATAAGCCGTCTGCATTTGATATATTTCTCAAAAAATCACCGATATCATAATATTTACTTCTAATCATTAAACTTGCAATATCTACTAGTCCAACTACTTTGTCTTTCTTAAATAAAAAATTATTAAATTTCATGTCACCATGAATTAATTGTTTTTCGGAAGGAAGCTTATATTTTTGTATCTCAGAAAACAAATAATCATAAATATCTTCGTAAATTTTCCATTTTTCTGTTTTTTTATATTCTTCTTTTATTGATATTAATTTATTCTTAATTCTATTTCTGTTGTGTATTTTTAGTCCATTATATCTTAATTTTGTTATGTTCTCTGTAAGATTATGGAACTTCATAATGACTTCAGACATATTTTTTATTTTTTTATTATTTAAAATCGGATTTTCATCAGATTCTATATGTTTCATTACCCTATAGAACTTACCTCCGTAATTTAGTAAATACTTATTTTCTCTTGTATTTACGCACTCGGGTATTTTTATTTTATCAGAAATTAAAAAATATAGTTCTATATGATCTCGAATCATTGATTCGTCATATATTTCATTTAACTGCTGCAATACAAATTTTCCTATGTCCGTTTTTATCAAATAGGTATCGCTTGTCTTACCTCCCGATATTTTTGTATGTTCTATGTATTTTCCGATCGGGAAATGATCTACAATTGCTTTCATATTGTATGATTTCTGAAACTTATTTCTAATTTATAAATTGACTGATTATTAAAAATACTTAAAAAAATATGCTAATTATAATAATTTATGACCAATTGGGAATATGAATGGGCTGATTTTGATAATTTTGAAAAATATCGAGATTCAATGAATAATTCTATTAATGAATTTGTTAAAAAATACAGAAATCTTAACGAGGAAATTCTTATCCAAAGTTTAAAAGATTATGAATATATTTTGACAAATTATTCTTACGGTGGTAAAGAAGGATATTATTACTGGTTAAAGTCTCAGATAAATCAATCAAATAGTGAAATAAAATCAAAATTTAAGGACATTCAAGATTTTACTATGGAGCAATTTAACAAAATAAACTTCTATAGAAAATCAATTGGAAAACTAAACAAAGACAAAGTAATTGAAATTTTAAAATTAAAAAATGAAACTAAATATTTACATTTCATTAATCGTATATTTGAAAATGAAAAATATATATTAAGCGATAAGGAGGAAAAAATTCTTTCTTTAATGAATGAACAAGCTTATTCTCGATGGAAAAATATGTTATCTGAATTGATATCTTCTGAAATAAAAATAATTGATGACAAAGAATACTCTTTTGAAGAATTAATGTCTAGAACCTTATCCGAAGATAAGGAAGTTAGAGATTATTCTGCCAAAGAGATTAATAAAATTCTTTCAAAATATGAAAAAATTTCTGAGCATGAATTTAATGCATTACTAAGTCATTATGAAACCATTGACAAAATAAGAGGTTATGAATATCCCGATCATTCCAGACATATCGGTGATAACATAGACAAAGAATTTATTGATATACTTACAAAGACTGTTTCAGAAAATTTTGAAATTTCAAAAAGATTTTATGATTTAAAAAGTAAGGTTGTAAAACATAAATTAAATTATTATGATAGAACATTTCCTGTTGGAAAAATTGATAAAAATTTTGACTGGGAATCTTCAAAAAAAATCGTTAAAAAGGTTTTAAAAAAATTAGATAAAGAATTTTTAGATATTTTTGAAAAATTTGAAAAAAATAAATTTGATGTGTATCCTTCCAAAGGTAAGAGAGGTGGAGCTTTTTGCGTACACTTCACAAAAAATCTTCCAACATATATAATGTTAAACCATACAGATACCATTCGGGATGTTAAAACTTTAGCTCATGAAGTTGGACACGGAATTAATAATGAATTGTCTAGAAAAGCGCAAGATGAAATATATTTTGGGACGTTAACTTCAACTGCAGAAGTAGCTTCTACATTTTTTGAAGATTTTGTATTTCGAGATTTAATTCAAGATGTGGACAAAAAAACAAAATTTCTATTAATAATGCAGAAAATATCTGATGAAATATCTACGATACATCGACAAATAGCCGGTTATAATTTTGAAAAGGATGTTCATAAAGCATTCAGAAAAAATAAACATTTGTCATCAAAAGAAATAGGTGAAATATTCAAAAAAAATATGAAGGCTTATTGTGGAGATTCTGTTGAACTGGAAGGGTTTGAAAATTGGTGGATCTATTGGTCCCATTTTAGAAGAAGATTTTATGTTTATTCCTATGCTTCAGGTCTGCTTATCTCCAAGGGTATGCAAAAGCTAGTTGATAAAGATAAATCAAATATTGAGAAAGTAAAAAAATTTTTATCTTCCGGAACATCAAAATCACCTCGAAACTTATTTAGTGAAATGAACATTGATATTTATTCAGAAGAATTTTGGAAGAAAGGTTTGAATCAAATTAATGATTTATTAAATGAAGCTGAAAATTTGTATGAGGAATTATATAATGAATAAATTACTTGTACTAATCGGAGCCATAATTATACTATTTGGTCTTTTTTATGAAAAATTATCTTTTTTAGGAAGATTGCCCGGGGATATTTACATACATAAAAATAACTTTCATTTTTATTTTCCAATTACTACAATGATAATATTTTCATTATTTTTTATAATATTACAAAAATTTATGCAATAATATTATAAACAAAAAATAACATAGATTTATGATGAAGTATAGAATTCGAGACAATATAAGAGAATTAATATTTGGTTTTCAAGACGGTGCGATAGGTAATCTAGGAGTTGTTATTGGAATGGCACAAGCTTTATCTCCCAATAATATCATCTTACTAGCTGGCGTCTCTACAATGATGGCACAGACAATATCAATGAGTTCAGGAAACTATATATCAATAAAATCAGAAAAAGAATACTTCAGTGTAGATAAAGAAGATAGAAATTATGGTANAGAATATGCCAACAATAANAGTGCAATTTTTTCTTCAATAATTATGGGTNTTTCAGTTATGGTTGGTGCACTACTTCCNATGCTTGCATTTTTNTATTANTCTGGNGTAAATGGAATACTACCNTCAATANTNATAACCACTTTAGGTTTGTTTATCGCAGGTGTTATTAAATCTAAATATACTAATCTTNNTGCATTTAGATCNGGTATGGAGATATTAATTGTAGCAGTATTGGCAGCCANNGCAGGATATTTNATTGGNGATTTATTTTCAGGCTTTTTCTAACTTTAAAATAACGTCATCTAATGTAAATCCGGGTTGTATACCCAGTTTNGAATAAAANGATACTAATTCTTGNTTTAGTGGAATTTTTTCATCATTTTCNTTTGTAAAATTTAAATANGTAACAACACCTTNATTAAAACCTCGTCTGTATTTTCTATCAAAAGAATTNGGCAAANCTTGTTCAAATGCGTTCATAAATTCGATTCCTTCATTTAAATCTTGATCCTCTAGTATATACCCTATATCTGCATTTAGTTTTACAGATATTGGAGAATCTTGAAATAATTCTTCCATTTCATTATTTAAATAAGTTAATTTATCNGTCATTAAATGTATATTAACAATATCTGACGGTAATTTAGATTTCATTCGTTTAATTATTTGTTCGGGTATTTCTATTGAATGCACAATATTATCCAGTGAATNTTGAGATCTGGATATCACATCTCTATATTTATTTTTTATTCTTATTTCATTGCCGTCCCATTTTTGATATGACTGCGTAAAAGTTACTCCNTCACAAAAACCCAGAAACTCAAATGTATCTTCAGGAGTATATCTATTACCTTTGACAGTAACAAAATTATATTGGTCATTATCTGTTTCTAATGTATATTTATCAGGNCTTAACATTGAAAATGCAGATATTAAATATTCCATAACTTAATTCGTTATTAAATAAGATTTATATAATGCACGATGAAACTCATATATGAAACTCATATCAGANGGTGCTGAAGCAAAAATATATTTATCTGNAAATAAAATAATTAAAAAAAGAGTAAGTAAAAAATATCGTCATAAAGAATTGGATAATTCTATTTTAAAACGAAGGATAAAATCTGAAAATAAAATTCTCAAAAAATCAAAAAAATATGGTATAAATGTTCCTGAAGTTTACGATATCGATTCTAATTCAATAACCATGGAAAATTTATCGGGAATTAAATTATCGGACTTATTAGATGATATTAAAAATAAGGATCTAATTAAATCTCTGGCCAAAGAAATTAAAAAATTACATTCATTTGGAATCATTCATGGAGATTTAACAACATCAAATATATTTTTCTATAAAGATAAAATATATCTAATAGATTTTGGTCTTAGTAAATTTAGTGATAAAATAGAAGATAAGGCAACAGATATTCATCTACTTAAAGAATGTTTAAACAGTCGTCATTCTTTGAACTATAAAAAATTATGGCTAAATTTCATAAAAGAATATAACGAACCTCTGATTCTTGAAAGATTGAGGAAAATTGAAAGTAGAGTAAGATATAATCGAATAAGTTAATATTCAAAACATTTTTAAACATAAATATTAACATGAAATTAGACAAAGTTGGTTCTACACGGACTTTGATCAGAATTTATTCTAATCAAACTTTGTTATAATATAAAATGGCAAGAATACATGCAAGAGTTAAAGGAAAATCNGGAAGTAACAAACCGCTTAA
This sequence comes from Candidatus Woesearchaeota archaeon, assembly GCA_002725495.1. Taxonomy (GTDB): domain Archaea; phylum Nanobdellota; class Nanobdellia; order UBA10117; family ARS21; genus ARS21. Next base: position 9,310 of record PBPJ01000050.1, read on the forward strand.
AGATATTAAGATTACTGGAGCACCGTCAAAAGCTGAAGTTATNAAGCTTATAAAATCTATGGCAGATAAAGGAATGAGTTCTGCTTTGATTGGATTAAGACTAAGAGATTTACATGCAGTTCCTTCCGTAAAAAAANTAACTGGAAGCACAATTTCACAAATTATGAAAGATAATGATATGTATTCTAAAGTTCCAGAAGATCTAAGAAATTTAGTTCTTAGAGCAATTAAAATTACAAAACATTTAGCTAAAAATAAAAAAGATAAAACAAGTACAAGAGGTTTAGCATTAACAGAATCTAANATTAGAAGATTACAAAAATATTATCAAAATTCAGGAAAGATTTCAAAGNCNTGGAAATATAAGAGGGAGGATGCAGAATTACTAATTGATTAAAATGGTAAAGAAACAAACAACTAAATTAAAATTAAGAAAGGGTAAGAAAAGATGGTTCCCGGTTATGAGTCCTAAAATATATGGAGAGAAGGAAATAACAAAAATTACTTCATACGATCCGGAATCTTTAGTTAATCGACAAATTAAATTAACATTGAAAGCGTTAACAAATTCAGGTAGGGATTCAAATGTATCCATTAAACTAAAGATTAACAAAGTTAAGGGCGATACTGCATATACAGAAAATATTGGTATAGAAACGTCAGATAGTCAAATTTATAGATTTTCAAGAAGAAAGAGTACAAGAATATTGAACATCTTTAATGTTTCTGATAAAAATGATAATAAGATTAAATTAAAAACAGTTATTTTAGCGAACGAAAACATAACGAGAGCAAAGCAAAATGAATTAAGGGTTTACGCTGAATCATTAATTAAGAAAAAAATTTCAAAAAGCGATTATACTGAAATTTTCACATCAGATTTTATTAAAAAAATCAGTATTGGTATCAAGAAAGAATTGAAACCAATTTATCCTGTTAATGATGCAATTATATGGAAAGCAAATCTTCAATAAATATATAAATTATAACTAGTTTATATGGATCTATGGAAGAAAAAAACTCTAAACAGCTTAAAAAATTAAAACAAACTTATAGTCATTTTGATTGGGAATATATATTAAAATTATAATTACCTTAATCTTAAACAATCAACTGGTTTCGGACTTAACGTTTCTATCCTAAATTTTTTATGTATCTCTCGGGCCAGATTAATTGTCATTGATTTTTCACCATGAACTGTTAGTACTTTTCTTGGTCTTGGTTTTAATTTTGTCATATAATCCATTAGTTCGCCAAATACTGCGTGTCCAGATAAAGAAAAGGATGCTACTTCCATTTTTACATCTAATTGTTGATTTTCAAGAACAATTCTACGTTCTCCTTTTTGTAATTTGTCTCCGGGACTATTTTTAAATTGATAAACAACAAAAGCAATTCCATTTTTCGGATCATCATTTAATTTGGATAGATATTGTACTGACGGTCCTCCGACCAACATACCTGATGTTGCTATAATTATACATGGGCCCCCTTGAATAATCTTTTCTCTTTCTTTATATGAACCAACTTGTTTGAAAAATTCTGCTTCGAATGGACTCTTACCTGCATAAATTTGATCTCTCAGAGTATCACTTAGAAATTCTGGGTAGGCGGTATGAATTGCAGTTATATCATAAACCATTCCGTCAACATAAACGGGAATGTCCTTTATCTTTTTCTTCCTAAATAATTCTTCTATTAATATCATTATCTCTTGTGCTCTACCGACACCTAATACTGGTATCAATAATTTTCCTTTTCTTTTAATTATTTTTTCAGCATATTTTTGAAATTCTGCTTCGGATATTGCTCGATCCGGAGATGTACGTTCCGGATTTCCATAAGTTGATTCTGTCATAAATGTTTCGACTCTTGGAAAAACATGACTTGCTCCGTTTAATATTCTTGTATCAACTACTTTGTAATCTCCAGAATATAGGAAATTATGAAATCCATCTCCAACATTAAAGTGACACATCGCACTCCCCAGAATATGTCCCGCATTATGTAATGTCAATCTAACGTCGGGAGTTATGTCTGTAACTTCACCGTATTTTAGAGATATTGTGTTTTTTACAACTTTTTTAACATCAGTAGAATCAAATATATTTTTTTGTCCTTGAGCTAATGCAATAAATGTCATATCCAATTGGCTCATTGCCATTATGTCTCTGGTCGGTGCAGTACAATAGACTGGACCATTGTAACCATATTTAAATAAATATGGTAAAAATCCGCAATGATCTATGTGAGCGTGTGATATTACTACTGCATCTAAATCTGGTATGCTAAATTCAGGTAAATTAATTCTAGGATATGCTTCTTCGCTGTTTGATGCTGGATTTATACCACAATCAATTAGGATATTACTTTCTGGAGTCTGTAATAAAAATGCTGATCTTCCTACTTGTTGAGCAGCACCCAGACAACTTATTCTGACCCACATCTCAGATTTTTTCCTTGATCGATTGAATTCATAAATTCTTTTACCTACTTCATTTAGGAATTTTCTTCTTTCAGTTGAATCTTCATGTAATGTTGTTCTAATTAAATTTGTAATCTTTGATTTAACTATTGAATCTCTTCTTATCTCCGGAGTCCAAAATGTCTTTCTTTTAATATCTTTAGCAGTTGAACCTTTACTTCCAATGACGTCATTAGGATTTCTTGCATCAATGATCATTAAACTTCTTGCAGGCTCAAATGTTATTTGAGTTATATCTGCTGACTTTGGAACAGATTTACGAACGTAATCTTCGGCAGATTTTTGATCAATTAATAATGATGAATCTGCTCTTAAATCTATTCTCTTCTTAAATTTATCAACAAGCTTTCTAATATCGGTTTTACCTTCTTTAAAGAAGTCTCTACTTTTTGTATATAATACAAGATTTGCTCCTTCATAGTTCTGACTAGTTATGAGCTTACTTTTCGGAATCTCGTTTATCACTTGTTCTAATATTGGTGTCATTGTAAAATATTATTTTAATTGTGTTGATACAGTCTTTGTATTTACTTTTCTATAGCCTTTTTTGTCAATTACAGAAATAACAATACCTTCTCCACTTGCTGAATCTCGTCTAATGGCAGAATATACTGCTCTTGTTGCAAGATCTATTGCTTCAGACTCGGTCATATTTTCTTTATAATTATCTTGAAGTACTCCTAAGGCAAACATCATCCCTGAACCTGTGGCTGTATACGGATCATATATCGATGCTCCAGAAGGATCAAATGAAATTAATTTGTAACTATTATCTTTGGATAAACCTGCAATAATTGCTTGGATCATATATGGAGACCAACGCTTATATCCGGAATAAACAGTATTTTGTAATACTGTGGACAATGTTTCTAAAGTTGCATCTTTTTTTGTCTCTAACTCGTATAATTTCATTTCAGCTTGCATATATTTCAATAGCATTTGATTATCAGAAACGGTCCCAGCAGTTGTTATAGCCAAATTTTTTGTTACTGGAAAAACTTTGTCAACTCTGGACATAATCATATTACCTAATGTAACTCTTTGATCTGTAGCTAAAACTACTCCGTCCTTGTAAGTTACTCCTACTGTTGTTGTACCTTTTTTTGGTTTAATTTTTTCTTCCATATTAATCAGAATAATAATGCTATTATTTTTACTTTTTAAATGTTTCTAATATTAATGACTCTTTCCGAAATATGTATGATATTTTGCTTCAGAACCACTAATAAAACAAATTTTATTTCTTAAATTAGCATTTATTATTGAATTTAAACTTTTAGCTCCTGTTTTCTTTTTTATTTCATTTTCAGAATTAATAGAACCGCACCAATAGGCTCTTGCGATTTTACCTGAATCTATTACTTTCTTTAATTCCTTAATTGAATTAACATCGACAATTGAATTTTTAAGATTTTTACTTGCATTCTCATACATATCTGATTGTATAATTTTAAGAAGCTCTGGAATTCTTTTTTCTAATTTTGTAATTTTAACAGATTCTTTAATTCCTTTATCTCGTCTAACTACTGTGACTGATTTATTTTCTAGATCTCTTGGACCGATTTCAATTCTTATTGGTATTCCTCTCACTTCCCAATGATTAAATTTATATCCGGGAGAATATTCGGAACGGTCATCCAAAATCGAACCAAACTTTGAGAATTTTTTATTAATTTCATTAGCTTTTTTAAGAACTGGCAATTCCTTTCCTTTGAAAAGTATTGGAACTATTACTATCTTATTTTGAGCTACTTTTGGAGGAATAACAAAACCTTTATCATCTCCGTGTATACCTAACATGATACCAATACTTCTTGTTGTTATACCCCAGGAATTTTGGTAAGGTAAACTTTTCTTTTCGTTCTTATCTAAAAAATTAATATTGAATGCTTTTGCAAATATTTGACCTAGATGATGTGATGTACATGCTTGAATTGCTTTTCCATCAGGCATGAGTGTTTCTAGACTAATTGAGTATTCAGCACCGACAAATTTTTCTTTTTCTGATTTATATCCTTCCAATACTGGAATTGCCAATAGATTTTCATATACATCTTTATACATTTTTGAAATTTTTAATGCTTCTTTGTCGGCTTCAAATTTAGTTTCAAATACAGAATGACCCTCTTGCCATAAAAATTCTCTAGATCTCAAAAAAGGAGTTGAATGTTTAAATTCCCATCTCACAACATTTGCCCATTGATTTAATCTTAAAGGTAAATCTTTCCAGGATCTTATCCATTTTGAATAACAATCATACATTACTGTTTCTGATGTAGGTCTTATGGCCAAACGTTCTTTTAGTTTAGATTTTCCTGCATGAGTTACCCAAGCAACTTCAGGAGAAAATCCTTCGACATGGTTTGATTCCTTGTTAAGTAATTTTTCTGGTATTAGTAATGGAAAATATGAATTTTTGACTCCGTCACGTTTAAATTTTTTATCCAAATATGCATGAATATATTCCCAAACTGAAAATGAATTTGGTCTGTATATATGAGCTCCAGAGACCTTTGAATAATCAATA
>PBPJ01000051.1 GCA_002725495.1 Candidatus Woesearchaeota archaeon
TATCTAAATTTTCTTCTATAGGAAAAACCTTGCGAAAACAATTTGTCCCATTGTTTTTTAATCGATTTCATATTAATTCATCAATTTTTTTCATTAATGTTGTAATTTTTGTATAATTTCTCTTTACTTCTGTATAATAATTATATCCTTCTCTCCAAACCTTTCTGTGCTTAGATTTAAAATTCATAATATCATGAGTATTACCGTAAGTCGGAGGTCCAGTAAGAATTTTTTTCTTTTCAAGATCTTTATCCGGAACAATTATCCAGATAAGTCCCTTATCTTTTTTATTCCAATAAAGACCAGAATCTAGTATTTCAAATTCATTATCCTTAACAACTCTAATAATTTTCTTAAGACGAGTTAACATTTTTGAACCAGCTACGTCTTGTTTATCGCCCTCTGGTTCAAGTTCATAAAAGAATAATTTATTTTTTTTACTCCTTTTTTTCAGAGTTTCTATATTAATTTTTTTTATTTCAAAATATTTTTTTGTAGGTTTATTTAAAAAATCAATACATACTTTCTTTGCAATATCGTATTTTTCTGGCGATAATGCAGCAGCAGCATTTCGTTCCTTATCAATAGGATCTATTAAAATTAATTTATTCAATTTAGATTTGTTAAGTTCATATTTAATATCCAGTTCAGATTTGTATAATTTTTCGGTATCTATTATTACTTCATCATCCCATTTTGATATATTTTTTATTAATTTTTCAAAACTACCATAATGTTTAGTTAATATCTCGATAGCATGACCTGAAAATCCCCCGATCCAAGATTCGGCACCATACAAACCATTTGCGTTAAAAAATAATTTTGCTAACTTAACATCATCGTTCATTTTTGATTTTCTTTTTGACCAATTTACATGAAACGGTGAATGATCAGTAATATTTTTTGCTGAAGATATTGTTTTACAATAAAGAACAGGTATAAATTCAATTTCATAGCCTTCATACTCAATCTTAAAATAATCTCTTGATCCTTTAAGACGCACAACATCGTCAAATACTTCTAAAACTTTTTCAAGATTTTCAGATAAGTCTCCATTTTCTTTAAATCGTATAAATATATCGATATCATGAGTACCTGGCAAATTTGTACCCTTACCAACACTACCTCCAACAAAGAAATTGGCATTATATTTTGATAAATTATCTTTCAATTTTTTATTTATTTCAGATATTACTTTTTTTATTTTATTATTTTCTTCGTCAGAAACATTAATTTTGGGTAAAATTTCTTTTATTATTTGTTTCATATTGAGTTAGGAAAACAAGATATATAAGATTAAGTATTAAAATTTATATAATAAAACGACATACATAATCAATGGAAGAAGATCATTTACTTACCTTAATATTTTCATTTATAGCATTTATAACCTTATTATCTGCAATTTTTGTAGTTGTTCCGGGAATAAATATAACTGGTTTTGCGTCATATAGTCCAAAATTGAGTCCAATGTACATCCTTTTCTTGCCAGTTGTTATTTTCTTACTTGTTGTCGCATATAGACCATCTAAAAAGATCAATCCAATTAAAAAATATATAAATCAATCTCAAAATAGAGGATTATCCGATGTCCAAATTGCAAACAATTTACTTGAAGTCGGTTGGAATGAATCCGACATTAAAGAATTTTTGAAGTTCCGTTAGGTAGAAATTTCATTACATCATCTAAGTCTAAATTTAGTTTTTTAGAAATTTTTTTTGCTATTTTAGATTTTGATTCGTATCCCGGTATTACTTTTAGATATTTTTTTGTTTTCGATGATATTGCACTATATGGTCCTCCTATTGTTGAACCATCTTGAGATCCAACACAAAGACCTAATTTAACATTTAAAAAATTCTTTTTACCTCGAATCATAAAACTTCCTTTTTTAAGAAACTCCCCGGTATTTGCAGATTTTGAAACTTGATCAGAATTTACATAAAAAACCTCAGTACTGGCTATTTTTTTTGACCAAGCTTTAGAATAGGATGCAGTTGCAATAGAAACGTCGTTTATTTCAGAAGGACTTGGATTTTTAGACTTTAGTATGAAGAACGGAGATCCTGGATCAGTCGTGTGAAAAACTAAATCTCCTTTTTCCATATGCTTTTTGATTAATATGTCATTTGTTGTAGCATCTCGCCCGCCTAAAACTAAATTATTATCTTTAGTATAAAACCATCTGAATTTTTCATACCACTTAGAAATTTTTTTCTTTTCAATTTTTCTTATTATTTTTTCTTTAGAGATTTCTTTTTTCTTTAGTTTTACAATTGTTTCATTAGCACCCTTTATTTTTGTCCTTAGTTTTTTTATTTCAGTATACAAATCATTAATTTTATTTTCTACGCTTTTTCCAGATCTTATTGATATTTCATTTTCTCCAATTTTAATTTTAAATTCTTTAGTTTTAGTATCAAATTTGATATTTTTATTTTCTAATATGGATCTATTGGCAGACAAAAAATCAATTTGATTTTGTTTTAAAGATATTTTTTTATCAAATTCAACAAGCAATTTTTCTTGTTTTTTAATGGATTTTTCATTTTTAATATATTCTTTTGAACTAACAACATATTTTTTATTAAATTTAGAATTATATAATTCATCAATTACATTATTCAAATTTTTTTCAGAACTATTTTTTTCAGATATATAAAAATTATTTTCTAATTTTTTAATTCCAATTTTCATAAGATTTTTTATATATTTCTTTATATCTTTCACGAATGAATCAAAATCAATATCTTTAATCTTTAATTTTTCGTTATAGCCATAATCTTTACAAAAATTTAATGCATAATATTTACCAAGACTTAATTTAGATGAAATTATATTAATTAAATCTTCTTCAATACCGTATATTTCTTGTTTTTTAAATTTAAATGGATCAATTTTTTTAGTATATTCGTAAACTTTTTCTTTAATCTTTCTGGCAGAATTCTTGACATTATAGTTTTCATCCGTCAAGATAAAATTACCTTTTCCAAAAAACTCAATAATTAATATATTTTTATTTTTATTTTTAAAAATAATTTCAACAATTCTGTCACCAGGAATTTGCCTTATTTCTTCAACGCGAGAATTATTAATATTTTTTCTTAAGTACATAACAAAATTATGCGGATTTTTTGGATTCTCTATTTTATATTTAGTGGAATACAATACTTTCCCTGAATCAATAATTAAACTAGTTTTATCTTTATCATTAAATCTTAAATTTAATAATTTTAATTCTGGTAAAAATATTTTACTTAGTCTCGATCCTTCTATTTTTTTTAATTCATTAACTATCCTTGCTAATTCAACTACGTTTATATTTCTCATATCTCTTCATTTTCAGGTAGTTTAAAGTATTCATAAAACTTTCTAGTTGGCGTTAATTTTTTACTTCTACCGTCTTTTTTAGACTCAATAAAACCTCTCTCAACAAGTTCTTTTATATGATTATATGATTTGTTACTTCTTATTCTAACAACATCTGCCTGACGTATCATTTTTTTATGTGCTATATATGCCAATGTTTCAAGAACAGCCTTGTCAATTTCCGGTCTTGCAGCTTCAGTTATTGTATCAACATGTTCATCTCGAACAGATATTTTATATTTTCCATCTCGATTAATTATTTTCAAACCCGATTCTCTTAATTTATATTCTTCAATTAATTCATTAATTAAATTTTTTAGTAAACCTTTCTTTGCAATACCAGTGTGTTTAGATAAGGAATCTAAATCAAGCGCTTTACAATGTATCAAAGCTTCAATCTTAGCTTTAATCTCTTTCATCTAAAACCTCCAATAACAATTCTGAAAAAGGTTTTTCTTGGTGTATATGTATTTCTCCCCCGTTTGCTATATGCAATATTGGTAAAAATTTTTCAACCCGCTCCTTGGGACTATGCTCATTTAATAAATTGCTAAATGCAATTTTTTCTCTCTTATTTAATTTGAATAATTTGGATAACTTCTCTCTTATTTCTACTATTTTTTTTGGCAATAAGTCTTTTTTTGCCTCATATATTTTATCTGGAACCACAATTTTTGCCTTTGCCTTTCTTTTTTCTCTTCTCCTATCAACTTCAATTGCCTTCTTTAATGCATCCATTAATTCAACAACAGTAACTTTTCTTTTTCGGGGACCCTCCAGTCTTGGCTTTATGAGATATTTCTTTTTTGTATTATGTCGTATATGTTTTGATAATTTCATTATTTTTTCTTCATCCGGATCCAAGTATTCATCATCAAAATATTCTTCTTCCAATACCTCTTCGTCTTTTTCATCAGATAATAGAATAAAATCATCAAGTCCCAAATGTTTTGTTTTAATTTTTAACATAATTGCGGCAGCAAATACAACCTTTCCTGATATTCTGAAATTTAATTTTTTAAGATTCTCAATTGTTTTAAGATATTCCTGAGAAAATTTATTTAAATCTATATCCCAAGGATCAATTTTTTTTGATCTTATTAGTTCGTATATTATCGATTGCCATTTTATATCGTCATCTGAAAAAATTGCACTATATATTTTTTCTGTCCCCATTATTTGACACTCATACTGCTTATGTATGATTCTCCTTTTGTTTTATTCATCCAAATACCATGCAATAAATCTGCTGTTGACATAACAGAGTCTTTATGTGAAATAATTATTATTTGAGATTTTTTAGAATATTCATTCAATATTTTTGCCATCTTATCAACATTTACTCCGTCAAGCGGTGCATCAATTTCGTCAAGTAAATAAAATGGTGAAGGATTAAATTCAGCAATAGCGAACATGAATGAGATCCCAACCATTGCCTTTTCTCCACCNGATAAACTGTGTAATGAATTTGCTCCAGGTTTAATAACTTTGATCATAACACCCCCATTAAAAGGATCATCCTTATTTTCTAAAATTAATTCACCTTTTACCACATTATTATTAATTTCACTATATATTTTTCTAAAATTTTCTGATATTACATTATATGTTTCCATAAATGCAGATTTCTTTTTTGTTTCAACTGCATTTATTATATCATTAACTGAGTTTTTTTCTACATCTAATTTATTTAATCTCCAATTTAATTTGTCCCATTCTTTTTTAGTTTCATCATATATTTCCAATGATTTCAAATTTACATTACCCAAACTGCTTATTTTCTTTTTTAATTCTCTTTGTTTTTGTTGAGCAGATTCAACATTTCGAAGATAAGGTAGTGTTTTTATCTTTCTATAATCTTCATATTCTTCCTTTAATCCAGTCATTTCAGAGTCAATCTTTGCAAGTGCAATTGTTAATGAATTAAATTCTTCATATTCTCCAGTATTTTCAATTTGATTAATTTTTAATTTTTCTTCTTCTCTTTCCAGTAAATCTTTATGTTTATTTTTTTCCTCAAAAAGTTTTTTTAATTGTCCAAAAAATTCCTTTTCTTCGTTCTGTTTAATTTTTAATTCNTTTTCTAATTTNGTTATTTTAATTTTATTTTCNGATATTTGTTTATGAAAAGTATTTTTTTCTTTTTCTAAATCTCGTATAACTCTATTAAGATTTTCAATTTCTGGCTTTATTACATTATTTAATTTTGTTTCGATTGTAATTCTTTCAGCATTCAAATTTCTTTTTTTACTTTCAAGATTATCTAGTTCTTTTTTATTTTTTCCAAATTTTAATTCCTTGATTTTTGATTTAATAGAGTTTCTTTCAATTTTTGTCTTTTCAATTTTAGAAGATAATGATTTCANTANTTTATCNAGATCTTTNGTCTTAGTNATGTTTAATTTATAATTATCATTATATTTTTTATATTTTAAAATTAATTCCTTGGATGATTCTTCGGGTTCAGACACATTATTAACTGTTCCTTCAACTTCAGATTTTAATTTTCTTAAATTAATTAATTCTTTATCGATCAANGACCTTTCCTTTTCAAGCTCTTTTATCNTATCATCATGTTTTTTTATTTTTGTAATGTATTTTTCAATATCTTCACTTCCTTTGTTTTTTGCGAAAGACAGGCTAGTTGCCCTTCTATAACCGCCACTTATTGATCCACCTCTAGAAAAACTGTCTCCTTCNAAAGTTACCATGTTCATTTTACCAATTCCCAAAGATTTTGCAGTATTTTCATTTTCAATAATAACGGTACTCCCCAAAATATTTTCAAAAATGGGTTTATATTTGGAATCATAAGTTATTATCTCGGATGCAACTCCATAAACACCATTAGACCGAGATATAGATATTTTATTTGATTTAATTTTATTTAATGGTAAAAATGTAGCTATACCCAATTTTTTATCTCTCAATTTTTTAAGACATTTAATTGCAATATTTTCATCATCAACTACAATATTTTTTAATCTAGATCCAGCAGCAACCTTTAATGCAGTTTCATATAAAGAATCAACTTTTCCGAGTTGAGCAACGGTTCCATGCACACCCTTCATTTTAAGATTAAGTATATGAGATATTGCTTTATCNCTCATTAAATTATCATGTGATGCNTTNAGTTCTAATTGTAATTTTCTAAGTTCAGATTCAGTATCAAGTTTTTCTTTTCTTATNTCTTTTATTTCATCAAAAATTTCATTATCCCTATTAGTTTTTTCACTTATTTTTTGTATAATTTTTTTATAATTGGATCTTGCACTTTCACTATTTTTAATTGAAGCTTCAATTCTTTTTATTTCTTCAATTTTTTCAGATAAATTATCAATTTTTAATTTAATAATATTAATTTCATTTTCAACATTAAGCTTATCTTTTGAAAGCATATTCCTTTCACTTTCAAATTTTTCAAGACTAGAACTTATAGCCTCATATTTAGATTCAATTTCTTCTATATTTAAACTACCGCTAATACCCGTTAATTTTGCTTTCTTAGAATCTAGTTCTTTTTCTTCTTTAGAAATTCTTAATATGTCGGCGTTAGATAATTTTATTTGTCCCTCTAAATCCTTCAAATTTTTGTCAAGTTGTATTTTTCGATCATCAATTCTTCTTATTTCATTATTTGATGACTTTATTAATGAATTTGAATTTTCCATATCTGATTTGTAATTTTCTATGGCTTTTTGTAAAAGTAGTTGTTCCTCACCACCCTTATCTTCAATTTTCTTTTCTAGTTCTTTTATTTTTGTTTTAATGAAATCAATTTTTTTATTTGATTCAGATATTTTATCTTTATATTCTGACTTTATTTTTTCTATTTTTTCTAGCTTGGAATTAAGTTTACTTCTCTTATCAATTAATTTAGTATGTTTAAGATTTAATTCAGTTGATTTAGCAGATTTTAATTCAGAATTATAGGAGTTATATTTTTCTGCAGATTTTTTATCTTGTTCAAGTGAATTCATATAAGATTTTTTTTCTGTCATAATTATTTGGACATCTCTTAATTTTGATTCTACTTTTTCTAATTCTTTCAAAGCAGATTCTTTTTTTCTTTCATAAATTCCAATACCTGCTATTTCTTCAATTAGTTTACGTTTCTCCTTTGGAGACATAGTAATAAAACTTTGAATATCACCTTGTAAAATTATATTATGACCTTCTGGTCTTATCTGACTCATTTCAAGTAATTCTAGAACTTGTGTTCTTGTGGCTCTTTTACCATTTAACCAATATTTTGTCTTACCTTCTTTTGTAATTTCTCTAACTAGCTCAATATTTTTTGCATTATTTCCAAATATTCCGGAAGTATTATCTAAAGTTATTGAAACAAAAGCTCCTTTATCTTTTTGNCCATTTACGGTATAGATTAAATCTGAATAATTATCNGCCCTAATACTTTTTGTAGACATTCTTCCGAGTACAAAACATAATGCATCAAGAACATTAGATTTACCNGATCCGTTTGCGCCCGCTATACAATTAAAACCCGGTCCAAATTTTAGATTAGTATTTGTACTGAAACTCTTAAATCCCCTGAGTTTCATATTAGTAATAAAGGTTTTCTGCATAGCACTTTTATAAGTTCT
>PBPJ01000010.1 GCA_002725495.1 Candidatus Woesearchaeota archaeon
AGTAACGGATACAATGGTATAATTAGGTTAAGGTTAACGACTTATTAACTAAATTAAATTTTGGGGGTAAACAAATGCAAGGCAAAGATTTTAAGTTATATAGTGGAAGTGTAGGAGGATCTGGAACGCTTATAGCTAAAGGAACCACTTTAGGTTTCAGTTCTACAAATACACCAATAGATATTACTAATAAGGATTCTGGTGGTAACAGAGAAATGTTAGCTGGCGGTACAACTACAAAGTCAGTCTCACTAAGTGGTATATTTGTTGGAGATGCAAGCCAAGAGCTTCTTGAGACAAAGCATAACGCTAAGTCATTAGATGATTACTATATCGAGTATCCATTAGAAGGGTCACATTCTAATAATCGTACAGACGCTTTTAGTGGCTATGTAAGCGACTTTGAATTAACAGGAGAGGTAGAGGGCTCTTTGACATTTTCTGCTACTTTACAAGTATCAGGAGCAGTAACAAGCACTGCTGGTAGCTAATGTTAACACCTAGTTTTGAACTAAATATATACGATAACAAGTATAACGTTATTCCTACGTTTGAATTACATTCTAGATTGGAAGAAAAGCTAGGTGTAACTTTATATTCTTTACTGTCAGATAAAATTGATACAGGATTTAGTGTATTGGAACTGTATGACATATATAGCTTATTGCCTTGTAATGAATTAGGTGAAGATACAATTAAAGAATATATTGCGACTAATCGTGTTGAGGCGAATCGGCAGATAGCTGAACTTATTGTATTTTTGGTTGTTCCTCAAAAACAAGAAGACCAATTAAAAAAAAAATAAGTGCTGATATATATGATGTTTATATTAATTGGTTTGAATTTGCTATGTTGGAGTTAGGATGGAGCCCTAGCGAAATAAGAAAAGCTACTGCTTTTGATATTCAATTAGCCATCAAAGCTTACAATAAAAAACACAATCCAAATAAGCCAACTGCCGAAGATGTAAAAAGATGGAGTAAATTATGAGCACAATTGATAAATTACTGGTTGAAGTTAGAGCCGATATAAAAGATCTAAAAGCTAATATGAATAATGCTGTTAGGGTAACTAAAGACTCTACTCAAAAAATAGATAAACAATCCAAAATATTAGCAGCAGGGTTTAGCAAGGTTAGAATAGCTGCAATAGCAGCTAGTGCAGGAATCGTTTTAATGGGTAAATCGACGGTAACTCAAGTAGATAAAATACAGAAATTGGGTATCAGGTTAGGCGAATCCACTGAAAACTTATCAAGATTTAAATTCGTTGCAGAGCAAAATGGTATTAGTTTTGAAACCATGGCTATGGCATTTCAGAGAATGCAAAGGCGTGTGGCTGAAGCTGCTCGAGGAACTGGGGAAGCTAAGGACGCACTAAAAGAGCTGGGTCTGAATGCAGAAAATTTAAATCAATTAACCGTTACAGAACAATTTACTCAAGTTACTGCTGCAATGGAAGGGGTAAAAAACACTGCTGATCGAACCCGTTTATCTATGAAATTATTTGATAGTGAAGGTGTGGCGTTAGCACAGATTATGGATCAAGGGGCCGTTGCGATGAAAGACTTAGCTAAAGAAACCCCCCATGTAATCACAGGAAAAGATGCTGACAGGATAGCCAAATTTAATGATAATTTGAATATTTTAAAAGCTAATATTCAAAAAGCAATTATTCCTGTTTTATCTGGATTAGCTTCTAAGGTAAATGCGATTTTTGAAATTGAAGATAAAGTTGCTGAAAATAATTTAGAAAGTCAAATTGAAAGTACAAAAGCAAAAATATTCGGTTTAGAAAACTCACTTGAAAGACTTAAAAGTAAAAATAATGAAGCAAGTAAATCTGTATTTAGTTTTACTAAGGCAATTAAAGATTCGTGGACGGCTCTTAATGGTGGCACACCAGTTCAAGAAAAATATATATCAGATATTGAAAGAACAGAAATAGCTTTAAAAAAAGCAAATGAAGAGCTTATAAGCCAAGAAGAAGCCCTAAATCAAATAAAAGAAGCGTTGAAACCAAAAGGTGAAGATAGTTTAGATACAGGAGAGATAGCAAAAAAAAGCGAAAAAGCAGCAAATAAAATTGAAGAAGCAATGATCAACTCCACTAATTCTTGGTCTAGTCATTTAACGCATGCGATTATGGAAGGACAAAATATGTTTGAAGGTTTAGCAAAAACTGTTCAACAATCTTTTTTACAGTCTTTAGTCGTTGACCCATTGGTTAAAGGAATACAAGGTGGAATTTCTAAAAATTTTAGCACCGCAAACAGTGCGATTCCACAGACTGGTAGTATGAGCATGTCGATCATTAATAATTTCAATCCGAATGTGACTGCGACTGTCCGAAGTGAAATTCAAAATGCAGCACCGTTAATAACTCAATCTGCTATTGCTGGTATGCAACAAAGGCAATACAACGGCCTAGTGTAAGATTAATGATATAATATAAATATATTTTATGTTTGGGGGGAATAAGTGTCTATATCACTACCAACATCGCCAGCGTTTACACATGCTAGGTTTTATTTAAATAATCGTGTACAGGTTTTTGAGTCTGCTTTAGGGGGCCAAACACAGACACGAATATTGAGTGGGTCTGTATGGAAAGCTGAATACACATTACCATCAATGGCAAGGGCTGATTGGCAGGTATGGACTTCTTTTTTTGACCGTCTTAATGGTACTGCTCACACATTTAATGCTATAGCAGTGGACAATAAAGCAACGTTAGGGACGTCTACAGGAACACCACTTATTAATGGTGGATCTCAGACAGGAACTAGTGTTGTTACAGATGGGTGGACTAATTCAACACTTGTGCTTAAAGCAGGAGATTTTATTAGTTTTGGTTCTGAATTAAAACGAGTTACTCAAAATGTCACTAGTGACGGCTCAGGTAACGCTACTATTAATTTCGTACCACAGATACGTAGTAGCCCTAGTGATAATGGTCCAATCACGGTTAGTAATTGTCTATGTTCAATGCGTTTAATGGTTAATGATCTTAATTTTAGAATTGACCCAAATGCAATATCAGAACCATTAACTTTTTCTGCTATTGAGGTAATTGCTTAATGCCTAGAACTCTGAATGCTAATGCGATAACAAATGTAACATCATCAGAAATATATAGTATATTCTTAGTTTCTCTTGAGTTTGATTCGCCTGTTTATGTGCATAACGATGTTGGAACCATTACACATCAACCACCTCATTTAAGCGCACCTGTTAATTATCAAGGGGTTGGTTCTTTAGGTAGTGTATCTGCCATACCCGAAACATCTAAAATAGCTGCCAACTTTATTGATTTAAAACTGTCTGGGATCCCTAATAGCCTAATATCAACGGCAATTAATACTAACTATCAAGGAAAAACAGCGTATATCGAAATTGGACTTATTAATCCAAATACACATCAGATTATTGATACACCAACAACTTTTGGAGGATTTATTGATACGTTAGATTTAAATATAGGTTCGACGGCATCCATTACCGTTAAGGTCATTGACCAGCTTGTAAGATTTGATAAATCCAGTAATCGAAGGTGGAACGACAATGATCAAAAAAGTGATTATCCAACCGATAATTGTTTCACCTTTCAAAAGGAATTAAAAGAACAAATTTTAGTTTGGGGTGGGACACGAAATGTTTAACTCAGATCAGTTTTATAAGTATATTAACTCAAATTTAAATAATGCTTATAAACTGGGTACTTTTGATTGTTTTACTTTTGTTTCAGGATATTACAAATTAAGAAATAATCAATCTTATTTTGACGATTATGTCGGTAAATATAAAACAAAAAAAGGATGGTTAGGATTAATTAAAAGAAGTGGTTATTCTAGTTTAGAGGATCTATTAAATAAAAATTTCACTAAAAAAAATATATCACAAGCAGCTAGAGGTGATTTATCTTTATTAAATAATGAAGCTCTGGGATTATGCGACGGATTATATTCTATTTTTTTAAGTCGTGATAATTCGTATTTATATAATTTTATTCAAACAAATAAATGTGATGGAGTATATGAAATATGACATCAGTCATCGACGAAATTTCAAGCTCAAAGTTATTAAGTAGTATTGTGCAAACAGCAGGAGTAGTTGCTGCACATAGTTTTTTAGGTCCTGCTGGCGGCATTATTGCTGCAGCGGTACTATCTGAGGTATTTAAGCCTGATATGCCGAATCTAAACATTGACCCCCCTCGCAAAGAGTTTGAGGGCTTAAAAGCAAATCAGATTGATAATTTAAGACCACATAATATCGTGTATGGGGAACGCACAGTAGGCGGAAGTATCTTTCATCGTACAACAACCACTAGTGTAGATTATGAAAATTTCAACTCGGATCAGTCTAATGAATATCTACATCAGTGTGTAGCTTTGGTTGGTCATGAATGTGATAGTGTTGAGCAACATTTTATTAATAATAGTAGTGTTTCTTTAAACGCTAATGATATGGTCACTGACAATAAGTATAGAGCACCTATTGTTAGAGACGGAAAAGATATTACAACCAGTATTCGAGAAGATTATAGTCACACATCTTATTTATTTAAAACTTGGAATGGCAACGGTCCTCGTGGTGTTTATGGTGAAAATCACACTCCTTTTAATTATTTTGCTGCAAATTCAGGAAAAATTCCTGTAAACGGTTTAGAGCCAAATAAAACATATGACTTTACCAACCAAAAATTGCAAATTGAAGGATATACAGAACATGACTTTAACTATGATTATGATGATGCATCGAAGTTATATCATACTACTATAAGCACTGATCTATATGGTCAAACTACTACAACAGTAACACACCTTGTACCGAATATTGGATACTCCAAAATTACAAATCCAAAAAATGAATTATTTAATTTTACAATTGTTGGATCGTTTAACACTAATTCGAAAGGAGAAGCAGATATACCAGTATCTCATCAACCATTACCGTTAAGAATATATTGGCAATTGCCTGAAGGTCCTTTTGAATTTATAAAATTAAAAGTTTTAGGAAGTTTAAATTACAATTTAGGTTTTATTGATCGTACATTAAGTAGTATGTTTTACAATGTTAGATTACCTGATCATATATATCGAGTAAAAAGAAGAATTTTTTTTGAGGAAAATGTTTCTTATTCTATGTCGATTAGAATTAAGACCAAACTTGGCACAAATAATCAAACAGCTGACGATTCTACTCTAGTAAAAAGTTTTCAATCTGATTCGTCTTTTAATTTAAATGTCAACGATTTGTTTTGTGCAAATAATGCGTATCTGTACACGACATGTAGATATCATCCAGATGTATATAGGAACATAGGAATACCGTCATTTCAGGCAAAATTTAAAGGAAAAAAATGTTATGACCCTCGTACTTCTAATACATCATACACAAATAATCCTGTTTTACATTTGTACGATTACTTAGTCGATTCTAAATATGGTGTAAATGTTAATTCTACTTTAATTGATGAATCGTCTTTTATTNCTGCAGCCAATATTTGTGACGAAAATGTGACACTANATTCTGGATCAACCGAAAAAAGGTATACATCTAACCTTGTATTAACAGCAGATAACGATCATCGAAGTAACATAAATCTAATATTATCTACATTTGTGGGNACATTGGTCTATTCAGAAGGTAAATTTAAAGTATTTGCTGGGGCGTGGTCTAATCCAACACATTCTATTGATGAGTCTTGGTTGAATGGCGGTATCCAAGTCAAATCAAAAGAATCAAAACGTGAATTATTTAATGCGGTTAAAGGAACCTACTTGAATACGGATACGGAGTCTGAAGATTATAATGAGTTTCCAAAAGTTAGTAATTCTACATATGTNNCACAAGATAATAATGAAGAGTTGGTAGCNGATTTAAATTTACTTGGNACNGAAGGCNTTGAAAGAGCGCAACGAATAGCAAAAATATATTTACAAAAACATNGNTATTCAGAAGTAATTACCATGAATTGTAATTATAAGGCATTACAGTTATCCATAATGGATACCGTTTATTTTTCAAACNAAATTTTAGGNTANACAAATAAAACNTACCGAGTTATAAGNTGGGAAATGNNTGAAAATGGTAATGGATTNAATNTTACNCTCAGACATGAGACAGCTGATGTGTACACATGGAATTCTGGTGAGGCTACCATACCAGANAGTCATAGTATGTTACCTGTNCCAGATTACAATACAGTAGAGCCTCCAAGTAATATTAACGTNNANGANTCCCTATATTCAACTTCTGTTGGAGCAGGCGTTAANGTTAAAGTTAATGGNAGCTTTAAAGGTTCCAAAAATGCATTTGTGAGAAAATANCAAATAGAATATAAAAAAATNAATGATGTAGGATATATCGTACATAGCAGGGTCCAAAATAATGANTTTGANATATTAGATTTGGATTCGGCAATGTATGAATTTAGAGTAAAAGCGATTAACGATTATGGTGTTAGCTCTGAATATACAAGTTTGAATTATGAGGTAACAGGATTACGCAATCCACCATCAGAACCACAAGATTTTTCAATTTCAATCATTAATAACAATGCCAATTTAAGTTGGTCGTTATCTCCGGATTTAGACGTTCGAATTGGCGGTGGTTATATACTTAAACATAATACCAATACCACAGGCTACACTTGGGCTAACTCAAATCCAATCACTTCCCAAATTGGTGGCAATTTAACTTCTGTCACAGTCCCACTATTAACTGGAGTATATTTAATCAAATCAGTTGACTCGACAGGTAACCAGTCTACAGATTACAGTTTATTAAATGTGACTGTGCCACATTTAAATCAATTA
>PBPJ01000052.1 GCA_002725495.1 Candidatus Woesearchaeota archaeon
TGATAGTTTATTTTTATGATTTTAATTTATTATTCAAAGTATCTACTTTCTTGCTTACTTTCAATTTTATTATAATTAATAAATATAATTTTTCAAATAAAATTAAAAATGGAAAAACAACTTTCTTTAAAGAATATAAAGAAATATTAAACATACAAGGATTCAAATTGTTAGCTTTACTAAACAGTATTAGAGCAATTTATGAAGTATTATTTATGACATTTATATTAATTGTTTTAAAAAATATAGGATTAACATTTTCATATATAACATTGTTTATTACTTTATCTTATGTATTCGTTTTACCGTTCCAAACAAAAATTGGTTACATATCAGATAAATTTCATTCAAAATATTTATTGATACCTGGATTTTTAATTTCTGGTCTATCCTTGATCATATTTTCACAATCCGATACTCTAATTCTACTATTTTTATCGACTGTTGGTATTCTTGTTTCATCATTGATGCTGGCAAGACCGATGTACGTACGTTTATCCGAAATAACAAAATCCAAAGTTTCTGAAGGTATAGCTCTTTTTGACGTTATATCTTACTCTTCTTCTGCAATCTTGTTAGTTGTTTTTTCAAATTTATCAAAGTATATGGATCTTAAATTAATTATCCAAGACATTGGAATATTCGTAACCATTGTTGGTGTTATACTAATTCTATTCCATAGAAAACTATTTTGGAAAACAAAAAATTACAAAAATAGAAAAGATGCATATACGATAATAAATAGTTTTGATAAATTAATTGATAAATATCCTAATATAGCTTCTGGATTCAAATATCGCTAATTTTATAAGATAAAAATAGAAAACTATCAAGAGGANAAAATGATAAGACAACCAATTATTACGGTATTAGGTCATGTAGACCATGGTAAAACTTCTGTTTTAGATTATTTAAGGGGNACAACCTTNGCTGAACGAGAATCTGGAAATATTACTCANCATATTGGTGCTACNGAAGTTCCAATAAAAAAATTAAAATCTATATGCGGTAATTTACTTAATAGTTTTAATCTTAAATTTGATATACCNGGTCTATTGTTTGTTGATACACCNGGACACGAGGCATTCACAAATTTGAGAAAAAGAGGTGGTTCAATTGCNGATATGGCTATACTTGTAATTGANATCAATCAAGGCATACAACCTCAGACAGTAGAAGCTATNGAAATTCTTAAATCATACAAGGTTCCTTTCATAATTGCTGCAAATAAAGTGGATCTAATATATGGCTGGAAAAATGATTCTAATATATTTATAAAAAATTTCAATTTACAAGATGAAAATACTAAGAAAAACTTTAATGATAAATTCTATAAAGTACTCGGAGATCTTAGTGAACAAGGCTTTGATTCAAATATATACAATAAAGTTGAAGATTACTCAAAAACACTTTCAGTAATACCGGTTTCAGCAAAAACTGGTGAGGGAATACCNGAAGTATTAGCAATGATAACAGGATTATCTCAAAAATTTTTAAANGATAAATTGGAAATTAATCAGGATATAAATTGCAAAGGAACAATTCTTGAAGTAAAAACTGAACAAGGAAAAGGTACAACTGCNGACGTAATNATATATGACGGACANATAAAAAATAATGATAANTTATTAATNGGTGGAGATTCAGAAGTTATTGAAACAAAAGTTAAAGCATTGCTTAAAGCTAAACCTTTATCTGAAATAAGAGATTCNAAAAGTTCNTTTGATAATGTGTCATTGGTTAATGCTGCATCTGGTGTAAAAATAATAGGTAATAATTTAGATATGGTNNTACCCGGAGCACCNNTATATTCTTTTTCAAATGATGAAGAAAAAGAAGAAATTAAAAAACAAATACTCAGTGAAATTGATCAAATATTGGTGGAGACAGAGAATGATGGAATTTTACTAAAAGCTGACACTTTGGGAAGTATCGAAGCAGCAATAAAATTATTTTCTAAATATGAAATACCGATAAAATCTGCAGTCATTGGAGATATTACAAAGAAGGATGTTGTAAAAGCAGAATCTACAAAAGAATCGGGAAGCATGTATGGAATTATTTTGGGTTTTAATGTTAAAATTGATGATGAAACTAAAAATTATGCGGAGCAAAAAAATATTCCAATTATAACAAATAATGTAATCTATAAAGTGGTAGAAGAATATGAGGACATAATNTNTACNATAAAAGAACAAAAAGAACTTGAAAAANTNTCAGATTTAGTGTTTCCNGGAAAATTGCAAATGATGCATCAATATATATTTAGAAAAAATGGACCCGCAATATTTGGGGGAGAAATTATTAAAGGAATTATNAAACCGGGAATGAAGTTAATAAATGATTCTAATGAAATTGTTGGAACTATAAAATCAATTGAGGATAAAGGTAAATCAATAAAGCAGATGAAGAAAGGTGAATCATATGCATTATCAGTAAATGGAATGAATATTGGACGTAATGTAGAGGGTAATGAANTATTATATTCAGATATAACAGAAAGACAATTTAGAATACTTAAAGATAATAAAAAATTCTTAAGTAAAGATGATATTGATGTACTTAAAGAANTNGCAGAAATAAAGAGAAAAAAAGATGATACTTGGGGTATTTAAACAAGCATACTTTCTAAGTTAGTTTCACTAATTAATATATCTTCACGATTCAATTCATTTAACTTCAAATGCTTTTCAAATTTATCTGGGTAAATTGATGCATAACCTTCTAAGTTAATATTCCATCCGCATATATCGTACGAACCGGATAGAATTCCCTGTCTGGAGATACTATCTGAAGCTTTTGTAATTATTTTTTTATTTTTAGACAATACATTACCTAATTGTTGTGAAGTAGTTCCATGACGCATATTATTATTGATATAAGTTTTAATCTGTTCAGTATTTCTAACTCCCANGTCATGATAAATTAAATCTTNNGATAAAAAATCGCTNATATATGCTTCTAATAAAAATTCGCCAATCTTTTCTCTAAGTCTTTGAGTTTTCATAANTTTTAATTTAAGAATAATATTTAANTTAATCTATAGAAAATCGAACTATTCTGATTTTTCAGAATTTTCTTCAGAAGATTTTTCTTCGATTCCCAATAATTTTTCAATTGAGTCTTTTCCTGCNGATGTCACTTTAAGATTAATTTGAACTGTATCTTCGGAGATAGTATTACCTCTCACGGATTTTCGCCTTCTTTCTCCNGGCATAGTTTGCTTCAATTTTTTCTTTGCTCCTTCAGCGCTAGGTACATTATGATATCTTCTTGCTCTGAATCCTACTGATCCTGTTGTTAAAATTATTTTTTTCTTTTGAGAACCATCAATTTCTGGTCTCATCGGGAATCCGGAATAATCGCTACCGCCAGTTATTTTAATCTTATAACCATTTAAGCCAATAAGCTCACCGTTAATTTCTTCACCGATTTTTTTACCGTATAAGGATTTTGAATCATTTTCATTTAATTGAAGTTTATATGTTTTTTTTGTTGATGGATTTCCAATTGCTAATTTAAATTCTGCCATTATCTTGCTGATTGAGCTTGTCTCTCTAAGTCAAATTTCTTTGAAAAAGCTAAAGATGTTTGATCAAAATTGGATGTTGCGATAATTTGATCGCCCAATGTTTGATAGATTCTTTTTCTACCTTTTGTACCGCTCATCTTTTGATAAGCTCCTTGTGTTAACCATCTTAAAACTAAATCAATTCTTCTTTGTGGTGATAAATCTACTGACTTAGGATATCTTACTCCTCCATATTCAATAGTGGTAATACCTTCTCTAGGTGCTCCTGCTTCAATAGCTCTAACTAGCACTTCAACAGGATTTTTCTTTGTTTTTTCTTCAATATAATTTAATGTATTAAAAACAGTGTTATAAGCGATATTTTTTTTACCAGTAAAAATTCCTGAACTTCTTTTATGTTTTTTTCCTGCATGTCCAGTAACAAATAATCTGATCATTAATCTTTCCAAAATTGGTTTTTTGGATTTCCAAAATTGTTTTTTAATTTCTCTTCCAAGAGTAGTTGGTACATAAATAGGATTTAAATTTATGTATCTTTTCAATCCTCTATCAATAACTTCTATGTTCTTTGTTTCCCAAACTCCAAACGCTTTTACATTATTTGAATTTAATTCAAAAGGATTAGATTTAACTTTAATTTCTTTCTTTACTTCTTTCTTTACTTCTTTCTTTACTTCTTTCTTTACTTCTTTCTTTACTTCTTTCTTTACTTCTGTCATTATTTTCTACCTACGGTTTTTTCAATCTTACCCTTAGTTAACATGTTTAAAGATTGTCTATTAACTTTGAAAGCTTGCCATCTAATATTTGGAATATCTCCTTTAGACTTACCTTGATGTCCTCCGATTCCTTCAATTAAGATTTCATCGTGTTCATCAACAAATTTTGCTGCATTTTCTCTAGGTAAGAAAACGGTAATTTGTTTACCATTTTTAATTAATTGAACTCTTGCAGCTTTTCTCATAGCGGAGTTAGGTTGCTTAGCTTCAACTTGTCTTTTTTCTAAAACAATTGCCCTTGCTTGTGGAGAACCTGATAATGGGTCACTCTTTAAATTTAATTTATATTTACGTCTAACGTATCTTTTATCATTCATTTTAAACTTATTTCTACGCTTTGCTAATTTTTTTCCTGCATTAAGTCCATTTGACTTGTTACCCATGAACTTATCTCTATAATTAGTATTTAAAAACCTTACTTTTTATTAAATCACAACATTAAGTGTATTTCAAAAGCTTTATAAACATAATTCATATAATTTTATAAATATTGTTGTATCACTCAACAATTAATAATAAAAAATGTCAGTCGTATCATGTCCGGATTGTAAAAGTACTAACTTAAATGTTGATAGAACAAAAGGTGAAGTTACTTGTAATACATGTGGATTAATTGTTGAAGAAGATATGATTGATGCTGGTCAAGAATGGCGAGAATTTTCTGGTGAGGGTCAAGACGGAAGAAGAGCCGGAGCACCATCATCTTATGCTAAACATGATATGGGTACTGGTACTGAAGTTGGTTCCAGTTCAGAAGTTTATTCATTATCTGTTCAAGACAGAAGAAAGTTCTTAAGACTAAGAAAATGGCATAATCGTTCATCAACTTCTCTTGAAAGAAATTTAAAATACGCACTTGCTGACCTAAAACGAATTTCATCTTTATTAAATATACCTCCTGCAATCGAAGAAGAAGCTGCTAGAATATATAGACAAGCAGTTGAAAGAGGATTAGTTAGAGGTAGATCAATGGAATGTGTAGTTGTAGGAGCAATTTATATTGCAGCTAGATTATTTAATTTACCAAGATCACTTAATGAAGTATGTCAAATAACAAATAATAACAAAAGAGATGTAGGAAAAACATATAGATTCATTGCAAGAGAATTAGGAATCAGAATGTTACCTAGTGGTCCAGGAGATTATATACCTAAGTTTGCAAATAAACTTGGATTTTCAGCTGAAACACAAACTCAAGCTCAAAAAATTTTAGAAATAGCAAAAGATTCTGAATTAACATCCGGTAGGGGACCTACAGGTTTAGCAGCAGCGTCACTTTATGTAGCATCACTAATAACGGGTGAGAAAAGAACTCAAAGAGAAATAGCAGACGTAGTTGGCGTAACAGAAGTTACAATT
Source organism: Candidatus Woesearchaeota archaeon (assembly GCA_002725495.1). Lineage (GTDB taxonomy): Archaea > Nanobdellota > Nanobdellia > UBA10117 > ARS21 > ARS21. Next base: position 5,671 of record PBPJ01000052.1, read on the forward strand.
AGAAACCGATATAAAGAAATGATTGACAGATTAGATTTAGATAAATTAATTGAAGCTGCAAAAGAAAAACGTGCTGAAGAAAGAAAGAAAATGGGTAAAAACCCTGATGAAGAAGAAGAAGAAGAATTAAGAATTCAAGAATAATTATAATTTAGACTGAGGTCTATTAATATTTTCATCAATGCGTATCAAAAGAGATTTTGAATCTTTGGATACTATATCATCTAAACTTGACAATAACTTATCTCTTTCAATTCTTTGATTAAATAAATCCACTGTATTTTCTACATCAGATATTTTATTCAAAATACTTTTTCCATTAATTATCTTATATCTCAAATTTCCACGTCCCATTTCCAAAAGAGCTTCATAATTATCTCCCATAAATGTCAGATTACTATTCTCAATCATTGTTATGCCGCTTCGCATTAATCTTTGAGAAGGTGAGAATTCTGGACCGTTATATATTCTTAGATCCAATTCAATATCATTTCCATTTCCATTTAATCTGTAAAAACCAATATCATAAACCATTATGATAAAATGTATAAATACTATATAAATTTTTATCTCTTTAAGATGTTCATAAATGATTTAATTTTCATATCTGTTTTTATACCCGTATTTGAAAAATGAGTTCTACTTGCAGAATAACCTTTTTTTATGATATTATCAATTATATCATCAATCTTAGACAATTCCTTTTTTTGTATTTTTTTAGCGATCTTATGATAATCATAATATCCGAATGAATTAATCTGTGATTCTTTTTTTATTAATAAGATAGTTTTATTTATATCTTCTAGTTTTTTTACAAAATCTTTATCATAAATTTCTTCTGAATACATTGGACCAAGTTGAAAAAAATAACTTCCGCAAGAACAACGTCTTTTACTTTTTGAAAATTTCTTTGTTAGTTTATAATTTAAACAATTGGTACAATAATTTAGAGTGCATATTCTATCAGAGTAATTATTAAGATAATTAACACGTTTAAAATAAACTCGAATATAATGATTTGAACTATGACTGAAAATAGGTATAAGTGAAATTTTTTGTTTATTTGCTTCATCTAATACTTTTTTTATTAATATTCTTATAGCAACTTCAAACATGAAAAAAGTACGCATATTCTTTGATTGATATTTACGCATACATGCCTTCGGATATGTTCCTACAAGGGCTGATGTATCGGTTGCAGTTACTCCCAAAATTCCATTTTTCTTTAACCTTGCTATGGACGATTCTAAGAATTCAATTGGAGTGCCAAATGGATCTATATCTATAAAATCATACATGCTCTTATCAGATTTAAGTAATTTATTTGCAGAATTATTGAATACTGTTACATTAAGTCCATTTAATTTGGCATTTTTTTTAATGAGTTTAGTTGCACTTATGTTGGCATCATTAAAAACTCCCTCGCTTGTTTTAATTTCATTAGATATTCTGATACCTTTTGCTCCACTTGCAGATAATAAATCTAAAAATTTGAATTTTTTCTTATTAAAATATTTTTTTAATATTTCTACGGTAATGTCTCTGTTTAATTTCATTACATCATTAAAAAAAACTGGCATAGATGAATCTAATTTATATTTATTCTTGTCGGGTACATACAATTTTGTAGCTCCTTCTGTTATCTTAACTAAATCCATGATACTGAAATTATGCTAAGTCTTTAAAAAATTCCCAAACTGGATATAATGATCCTGTTGCTGGAGAAGTTTTGTATAATAAGGTCATTTTTCCATCTGAAACTCGAAATCTTGCAAATATCTTACCTGAGGGGTGTTTTAGCATATATACGCTAGGTGGCCAAGATGTTGCAATTTCATCAATCTTTTTCTTAAATCTATCTTTGTCATTAATATCTCTTCTTGTAACATAAACATACTTGTACTTAAGAAATGGTGCAGCATATGCTTTTTTTACTCGTATAACTGCTAGTTTGTCTTCAAATTTTACAGACTTCCTTACCATATATGAAGTTCGGATTGTTCTTTATAAATTTATTGTTTTATTTGTCACTTATTGGTGAAAACTAAAAAAAAGAGCTATGGTTTAAATTGAATTGGTATTATTTAAAATTTGTTAATTATTCTATTGAAATTTCTGTACCTAGCGCTTGACCCGGTAATCCGCCATTATCAAATCTAACTCTAACTGCACCCTTATTACCATGAGGTTTTGTAATTATACCTTCAATTTTTTTACCTGTTGTTGAGGTCCAAATTGCTTTCTTGCCGGATACTTTTTCAGCGTCTTCTCTAGATTTTAATTCTTCAGATACAAGAATCATCTGATTATTATGTTGTGTATTGTGTGATCCTCTATATGCACTAACAATTGCTTTCATAATCATAAATTATATGTTTGTTTTATAAAGTTATTGATTTAAGTCTGATTCATATGTTAAATCCTTGTATTCTTTATTGATCTTGTGTATATAGAATTTCTTTCCGTCATCAATCATATTTTGAAAAGTATCAGTTATATATATCTCTCCAGATTTGGATTTCTTAGTATTTTTTATATATGAAAATATTGATTTTTCTAAAATATATGTGCCAAGATTTACTATTTTTGATTTTGGATTTTTAGGTTTCTCAATTATTTTTTCAATAATATTATTTTTCTCATAAATTACTCCATATTTTTCGGGATTTTTAACAGTATCAACTAAAATTAGATTTTGTTTATTTTTCTTAAATTCCGAAATAAAATTAGAAATAGATTCCTCCGAATATATTGTGTCACCCATTGTGATAAAATAAAATTTAGAATCATTTTGTAGATAAGAAATTGCATCAGCAGTACCGTTTAGTTTTTTTTGTTCAATAAAATTAAATTTAATATTTGGATAGGACTTTTTACAATAATCGATTATGGCGTCTTTTTTATAATTTACAACAACCGATATTTCAGATGTGTAACTAATAAGAGAATCAAGTATGTGACCTAAAATGGGCTTACCTTTATAATTCAAAAGACACTTGTTAGTTTCTTTGGTTAACGAACCCATACGTGTGCCTTTTCCGGCAGCTAAAATGGAATAAGTTATTTTCATATTAATTAAAAAAATTTAAAATTTAAAACATAAGCGGGCCTGACAGGATTTGAACCCGCGACACCGAGGTTAAAAGCCTCGTGCTCTAACCAGACTGAGCTACAGGCCCGCAAGACATTATCTACTTCTATTACCTCTTCCGGATTTAGCCTTTGGAGATAATTTATCTAAATTGATTCCTTTGAATGCTCCAAACTTTCTTTTAGCTTGCCATGCAAATCTTCTGATACCTTTTGTAGCCCCGAATCCACATGATGAACATTCTTTCTTTTGAGCATGATAAGTATGATTACCGCATCTTCTACAGACTACGTGTGTTTTCTTACCGCTTCTCTTTCCTTTTGATGGTGTTCCTTTCATTTTCTAGTGATTGGTTTTGTCTTTAAAAACCTAACTCATTGATATATAAACAACCATATCCCCTCTGATGAAGAGATTTATGTGTTCATTACCGTTCATAACTGCATTTTCTAAAGCCAAATTTGTATGGATATCATAAGCAACTAATTTACCCTTTACTTCTTTATCATTTTTTAGTAAAACTTTTATTTCACTACCTTTGGACTTACTCAATGCATCTAATGGTCTTTCCATTTTTGAAGTATAAATGGAAATATATATAAATGCTTTTCTTTAATTGAATTCATGGCTAAAAGCAAATTAAAATCTTTGAGAAAAAGTACCGGCGGTAGATATTCAAAACTATATAGAAAAAAGAAGTTAAGAGATTCTATGGGAATTCCTGTATTAACTACAATTTCAGAAAAAGTAGTTTCAAAAATTTTTAGAAAAAGAGGTGGTTCAAGTAGAATTGCACTTGTATCATCAAATTATGCAAATTTAACAATCGGTAAAAAAACAGTTAAGGTAAAAATTAAAACTGTTTTAGAAAATCCTGCTTCAAGACATTTTGTAAGACAAAATATATTATCAAAAGGTGCAATAATTGAAACAGAAAAGGGTAAAGCAAGAATTACATCGAGACCATCGAAAGATAATGTTGTAAACGCAGTCTTAGTTAAATAAAATTTTTTAAATAAAGTATTAATCTAATTGTATGACTTTGTCAGATGCTACAATAAAAGATTACTTGGATAACGGAAAACTATCAATACTTCCAATAGAACCTAATCAAATACAACCAGCATCAGTTGATCTTACATTGGATAATAACTTCTTAGTTGTAGACGACTTCATGAAAGAATCTATAAATATGAATGAAGAAATAAATTACAGAAAAATAGAGTCGAATTCAATTGTAATTCCTCCTAAGTCTTTTATACTTGCAACAACTCGTGAAACTGTAAAAATACCGGATGACATTGTAGCTTTTGTTGAAGGTAGAAGTTCAATAGGTCGTATGGGATTATTTATTCAAAATGCAGGTTGGGTCGATCCTGGTTTTGAA
>PBPJ01000011.1 GCA_002725495.1 Candidatus Woesearchaeota archaeon
AGCCATTTCATTAAGTTCTACACTTTTTTCTAAATATGGACTATCGTTTTCGGGTTGTTCGTTATAAGGCTCTAAAGCCTCTTCTAACTTTGGGTGAAACCATTGATGATTATAAGCATTGTGCCACTCATCATCTCCTGTGTTTTCATTTGCATCTTCAAATTTTTCTAGTCCCTCTTTTGGAAGAACTACTGTTACTGTAAAATGTGACATTTCTGTCCTTTCTCTTATTTTATTACTAATACAAATATACTATCTTTATAAATTTATGCAACCGATTTCTAAAAAAATAGGACTAAAAAATAGGACTCAATCAGCAGTCGTAATGAGCAAAACAAATCCACACCCTTCCCGGGAGGGACATCCCAGAGGGTCCCGCTACGCGGGTGCATTTTGGATAAACGAAAGCCCTGTCAAGCAACAGGGCTGTGTTTTATGACAGGGCAATCGTTTTATTCTATTTCATCATAAAATTCTTTACGGTATTCCTTATCAATATCTTCAATAATGAAACCTAGCTCTCCAGATACATCATTAAGTTTTTTAATGGTATTTTCATCAAGCCCAATAACATTATCTCTCTTTTCAATAAGCCCGTATGCTATTTCTAAACTATTGACATACTCAATTAATTTATCTATATCACTATTTTTCATTTTATTTTATCCAATATTTCGGCAATTTTCTTAAATTTTTCTTTATCTTGTAAAACATCCCAATTAATCGCTTTACTAAAACCAAATGGGTCATTTTTAGATAATTCTTGTTTCCATTCAATGACCTCTTCATCACTTAATGGCTCAATGTCATCATAGTTATCTTGCTTCAATGTTTATCCTCTCTTGATAGATTTGCACAGGCAAACTAGTTTCGTATGCCGATTCTTGTATGCTAGGCAAAACCTTTTCATAAGTAATTAGTTTTGTAGTTTTATTACGATATTGATTCATTTGTCTAAATTGAGCTTTTACAATATCGTTTATTTCTATAAATAATGGGTCTTCGGCTAACTCATCATTATCGCTATCGTATTCAAAACAGAATGATATTAAACTACCAATCTCTAAGTTATGAAAACCTCTAGCATTTTTTGGTGAATGGCTTTTACCTTTCATTCTTCCTCCAATATTTCCATACTAATTGTTAAGGTCATACCTTCCCAAGGTCCTTCCTGTATAACAACGCTGTCTTGTATAGTTTCTTTTTTCATAATCTCCATTTCTCTATTCATAATATAAATGTTAGCATCTATAAAAATTTATGCAACTCAAATCTAAATTAATTTGACAATACAATTCCCACCCGCGTAGCGGACTTCCTCCCGGAGGGCTCTCTCCCGAGAGGGTGCATATTGGAAAATGGGTAGGAAAACTATGAAAAACCTACCCATTATTAAACTTACTTTAAGAATTTATCTTCTAGCTTAATCCAACCTATTGCTAACATACTCATTACAGTTAGCAGTCCAATACCCATTAGTATCATATAGACTATTACTTGAATCGGCATATTACTTCTCCTTTTCTCTTAAAGATACCATATCTCATCTTTTTCTTCCCACACTAATACTTCATAGCAGTCATTACATTCAACACTTGTGTGTTTATTATTACTTCCATAAGTCCGAACACTTATGTCATGTCCAACATGTTCTATGATTTTCATTCAACCACTTCCCATTCTCCAACAGTTGTGTCATCGCTAGTTATTACTATCGTATGACTTTTAGGTCTTTCTTCTAATCCTAAGTCATACAACTTAGTCCAATACTTACTTTCATAATCTTCTTCATCTATGTATTCATCTATATCATCTACTCTAAAGATATAGATAGTTTCTCCCATAGGTCTATCGTGATGACTTCTAGTCAATACAATTACTCCACTATTAACATGACTAAAGTCTAACTTAGCAGTTATGTGTGAATCATTAATTGTGTCAAATACCATATACTTCAAAAAAGTAGAATCAACTTCTTTGACTTCAGTTTGTCCAAATGAGTTCATCCATCCAACATACCCCATTGCAATACCATACTCCCAATGTTCATCCATACTTCCCGGACTTGAAAGAGTTGCACTAAGTTCTGGTAATAGTTCTCCTATCTTCCAATCAGCATAATGTTCATAGGTCCAATCGTCATCTTCTTCAACTTCAGATTCATCCCATACCCATTCGGTATAACCTAATAATTTATCCATATCGTTTTTTGCCTCCATTCATTATTCCATTATCAGTAGGTCTTGCTAACCCACGATAATTACCACCTTTTTTACTTTTTAATTTTCTTCTTTCGTGTCTATTCATAATGATTAATTATTGCATATATTGTATATAATTGCAAGTGATTTTTGGACATATTTCGCTCCCGAAAATTAATGCTATTTTTTTAACTAGAATCACACCGCGACCCGCAGGGACTTCCCGGAGGCCTCCTCCCGGAGGGGTCCGATTGGGATAAACGAAAACCCCGTTTTCAACAAACAGGGCTGTAAGTTTTACGGGGCTTTCGCTTTATTCTATTTTATCCAAAATTTCGGCTATCTTTTGAAATTTTTCCTTATCCTGTAAGACATCAAAATTAATCGCTTTTGAAAAACCGAATGGGTCATTTTTGCTTAATTCCTCTTTCCATTCTTTAACCTCTTCATCACTTAATGGCTCAAGGTCTTCGTATTTACTCATTAGGAATGGTAAGCTTTCTTTGCATATCCTTTGGTATTTCTTTGCTATAAGATGCTTTTTTAATTTCATCTAAGAATCTTGCTCTGTCAAAGCTTGAATTTTCTTCATCAAAAAAATTCATTAGCATATTTACTAATTTGTGAAATTCTTGCTCTCTCTTGTGTTGCCCCAAGATTCTTGCAATTCTTTCAAAATGTTTTTTTGTCATAATTTCCTTTCTCTTACTATCTAATATAATACATTTGCATATATATACAAAATAATTTCTTAGATTTTTTATACATAGAAATGTATAATTATACATATTCAAGTGTGACCCGCAGGGCATCCCGTAGGGCCCCGTCCCGGGTGGGTGAAATTTGGATAAAAAAAATGGGGGGTGTTGCCCCCCACTCTGTTTACTTACTGTTTTTAATATCTCTGTAAGTGCGTATTAGTGCTAATATCATTTATTCACTTCTCCTAATTGTTCTTCAATCTTATCAATCATAAGATTACTTATTTTAGATACTTGTTTTACTGATGCCTCCAACAAGTCTTCATTACCTTTACTCCAACTTGTTATATAACCTACTGAATAACATGATGTATCTACTCCGAGATAATCTGCTACAACATAGGCGATAGTCTCTGCTTCAGTTTCAATAAGTGGTCTAAATCTATTAATCCCCTGTTTTTCAAATTCTTCTTTTGAGTGTGCAAACATGTGGGCTATTTCATGTAAGATAGTATGAAATTTATCAGAATCACTAGCTTGTTCTTTTACAACAATTTCTTTTGCTTGGTGGTCTGTCCAACCCCCAAGTGTATCTTGATAAATGCTCTCATATCTAAACTTAAAATCATTTTTCCAAATAATGTTTTTGAATATCTTCTCCCATTTTTCAAACTCTATCTCAACATCAACTGACTTAATACCTAAATCAAATTCATGATGAACTTCTTTAATTGGTAAATCGGGTAATGGCTCTGTGTCTTCTATGTCAAATACATAGACTTCTTTAAACCAAATTTTTTCTTCTTCTTCCCCTTTAGAGTTTTCTTTTGTATAAGTTATAGGTGCTAATTGTGGAATCCTTATTGCAGGTGTTCGCTCTTCGCAAGTGCAATCTTTATTTGCTAATGCTCTACAAATCAAACATGCAACAGGTATTCTATTAAATTTATCAATCCATTGTTTATAACCCATAACAAATTGAGCGTCTTCTTTACAGATATAAATCAACATCTGATTAAAAAAACTACGAGTCCTAAATTTTTTAATAAACTTTAAGTATCCTAAATAGTCCTTAGAGTCTACGAAATTTAATACCCTGCTCTGTATTTTTTCTATTGTTTTTTGTGTTCTTGTTTTTGTGTTCTTCATGAGATTAAGTATTGCAGATTTAATTATATTGTCAAGTATATTTAGAAAATATTTATACAATTTGCACCCGCCGGGAGGCAACCCCGCTCCGCGAAGGTCCGGCTTGGATATTTAGAAGGTCGGTCATTATAGCATATTTGTATTATATGCAAGTATTTTTTAAAAAAAGTCAAAATGTTTTTTTGATTATTCTTGCAAGTATGCAATACTTAGTTATTGGCTTTTTGATAAATAAATAAAAAAGAATCTTTCAGAGGATTTTAAGAGGTGGCTCGTAAAGTGTCCAAAGTCCCGGAAAAGAATTTACTTGGTCTAACCGATTAGAAGACAAGAAAGAATCCGCGTGGCTCTTCTTCTTCTCTTCTCTTCCGATTCTGCATAAAAGCTTATCGTAACTACCTGCACAGAGTAGGCTCTGAAAAGAGCAGTTGCAACTAAACACCGATTGAAATTCTCTGAAAGATTCTTCTAAACAGTCCTTTCGTTTAGTGGGTAATGAAAAAGAGCAGGTAACTGATAACCTGCTCTTTTTTTATGCAAATCTGACCCGCCGGGAGGCTTACCCCGATAGGAACCACTCCGTGGTCAAAGTTGGATTATTCATCCAACTCTAACTTTTCGGCTAAGAATTTTGCTAACTCTTCGCTACCATTTTCCAATGTGTCGCTAAGTTCATCCCAAAGTTGAACTAACTTCTCATAAGTTGGGTCTATTGGGTGGTCCTTGTTATCAAAATCATCAACTGTAAATCTCTCAGTATCGTGTTCAGAATAAACTTCAAACAATCCACTAATCAAAGTAGATTTTAAGAAGTTAGGTTCTAACTCTTCTTGAATTGATTCTGTTGGTAGAATCTTAGCAAGTGGATGAAAACGGATGTCGCCCTCTTCTTCGCCCTCACTAATTAACATTAAAATGATTTCCATTCTACCTGTTAGTTTATCGTAAGCCATACCCACATCTAGTGCGTGTGATGACCTTTTAATCATCGCAAACTTTTCATAAAGTTTTCCGATTGCGAATTTTTCTGTAGTCATAATTTCCTTTCTCTCTACATATTTAATTTAGCAGATTGTAATTTTTATGCAAACGATTTTAGAAAAAATCTTTTAGATAATACAATCGCCACCCGCAAGGGACATCCCGGAGGGTTCGGCTACGCCGGTCGAACTGTGAAAAACTTAGTGGTGTATAAGGCCTTGTACATCCCGCAGGCTAACCGCCGGTGAGGTTTCGGATTTTGGTTATAGGTATAAAAAAAACCCCCCTTACGGGGGGTCTAAGTCTGACTAGGTTAGGATATTATTTATTTAATAATTTAATTCTTATTGGGTTAAGGTTAGAGCCACACCCTGCACCAAAAGCTGGGGAGATGTCGGCACCTATTTTATTTTTTATCTCATCATATTTCATGCAATAGTGTTGCCCTGCTTCTACACCACCTAAGAACTTACAAGCGTTATTGTCCACACTCGTAGCTTCCCCGAACGGGCATGGTGCTTGTTGACAGCACCAACCCGAACGAATACACGGAGCGAACTTAGACAAGTTCAACTCCTAGAGCTTTACCTAGTTTCTCTAAGAGGTCTTTAATTTCCTCTAGTTCATTTGCTAGGCTTTCAACTTCTTGGAGTTTCCACTCTAAGTCCTCTAACTGACTTCGTGTTTCCTCTATGTCATTGTTAACCATGTCAATTTTAGCTTGTAGGCTTATTGTCATTGTTTCCATTTTTAGATTTCCCCTTTCAGATACTACGGCTGATCCTTTTTTTAGATTTTCCATTTTATATCCAATCTTTTACATTACTCTTGGTCATGCCTTGTGCAAAGACCACTTTATATTGACCTGCATAAAAATAATTGAGAGCAGTTTTTTTTGTGAACTCCCCTTTACTTTCATACCATTGGTCTAAACTATCTTTACTTAATCCGTGAAGATAGATTACAGTTTTGGCTTCGCTTACATCTATAGCCATGTGAGTAAAGCCCCTTTTATTGTCGGTCAATTTTTTGACCTTTAGTTCTTTCATATCTCTCCTTAGTAGGTTTCTAATAAATAGAATAATACTTTTATACATATATGCAAGTATCAAATAAAGAAATTAACTACGATTGTGGCGATGTATAAATATACATATTGGCTTATAATTATACATTTTCGACCATTTCATGGAGAATCCTCCGGATAGGCCCGCTCCGCGGGGGTAAGACTTTGATAACTTCCTTGCTAGTCAGACCGACGCAGTCGTTCCATCCCGAAAGGAACCCTCGGGGTTGGATACCACAAACAGGAGGTCATAGGAAACCTCCTGCTCGTGTAACCTCCTCGTTACTAAATAGTTTTATTTAAATTGTATTCCATGCTTTCTTTAAGCATTCCCAACCAATCTTTTATGTTTTGGTCGATTGGATAATTCTCGATAGTGTTAGTTATCTCGTTAATTGTCCAATTATAAGTTCTTTCGTATTTGTTCATGTTTTCCTTTCATTATTAATAATACATATATGCAGATACTATGCAACTGATTTATGCTATTTTTTATACATTGAATGTATAAATATAAATTGCACCCGCCGGGAGGCATCCCATAGGGTCCACTGCGTGGTCCTTTTTGGAAAAAGAGCATAAAAAAAACCCCGCCTTTCACGGGGTTGTTTAGTTTTTTTCCTCCTCCTGTTGACGGGTTAGAGCTTGACCCCGAATCTTATTCAATCTATCTACCTAAAGACTATATCCAATCGGTGTTTCCGCTTTTGGTTATACCTTGAGCAAAAACTACTGAATATTGGCCTGCGTAAAAGTATTTAAGAGCAGTAGATTTTGTAAAAATCCCTTTTGACTCATACCATTGAGCAGACCCGTCTTTAGCTTGACCCTTAAGGTATATTTTTGTAGAATCGGTGTCATCGTTGATACCGATAGCTAACATATTCCTAGAGTTAGAGCTAAGAACTTTAGTCTTCATATTTTTCACCTCCTTAGTGTCAAATCGCTTAGTAGTATTTAATTTCATACTATGCAGGATACCCGTATTATTTTTATATGCAAATATATATATTAATTATTTTAGATTTAAGTTGCATATCATTTTCAATTCTGCTATATAAATATTTTTCAAATGGTGTTTTGAGTTAGCAGTTTTGAGATGTTGTGTCAAGCTCTTTTATTTTATTTTTGGAATTTGACTTGACAGATTTGACCCTTGCTACGCAACCCTAGCGG
>PBPJ01000022.1 GCA_002725495.1 Candidatus Woesearchaeota archaeon
ACTAGAGGATAAAAAAAATGTTTAATGAAAAAGCAGAAAAACTGAATGGTCGTGCAGCAATGGTTGGATTCATTGCAGCAGTAGGTTCTTACCTCGCAACTGGTCAAGTAATTCCAGGCGTATGGTGAGCGACATGTTACTCATAGCAGCTTCCATGATAGGAGGGTTTATTTTTGCCGCCCTGTTGACCGATGGAGATGTTGATGATGACGACAATATGGGTGGTGGAATGATGATTCCCGTAAATAACCCAATTGGTTAATAATACAAAAAAAGAATAAATATACAAAGAGGGTATAACCCTCTTTTTTTATAGGAGAACCCATGGCACTTTGCAGTGAAATATCCAATAGAAATTATCTAAGTCCAATTGGATTTAAATTAACTATTGATAAAGCGCCAAAGTCTGTATATTTCAGCAATCAGGCTAATATCCCTTCTATTGATGTTGGTGTTTCTGTTCAATCAAATTATTTAAGGGATATTCCTATTCCTGGTGATAAAATGGAGTTTGAAGATTTCACCTTCCAGTTCATGGTTGATGAAAATCTAGAAAACTATAGAGAGTTACAACGTTGGATGAGAGGTATTTCGTATCCAGAAAGTCTATCTGAAATATACAATTGGCAAATTAGTGAAACGAATAAAAATCCAGATAGAGTTCGTGATTTAGAAAGACATCTAGTTTCTGATGGTTCACTAATTGTTTTAACAAGTAATAATACAAATAATTTTCAAATCAAGTTTACTGATTTATGGCCTTATTCATTGTCAACTCTTAACTTTGATGCGACAGAATCAGATTATAATTATATGAGTGCTACTGTAAGATTTAAATATACCATGTATAATATTATTGATATTAATGGCAATCCTTTATGACATTTGATCTTGAAAAAATTCAGGAGATGTGGGAAAAAGATTCAAAAATTGATCCAGATAATTTACATACAGAATCTTTAAACATCCCAAGTCTTCATGCAAAATATCATGATATTTTTAACAATCTATATCTCTTAAGAAAGAGAGCAGAACAACAGAGAAAAAATATTAGACATGAAAGGTATGAATATTACTCTGGGAAAGCAGATCCTGATGTATACATAGAAAATCCATTTCCCAAAAAAATTAGAGATAAAGATACTATGCAAAAGTATCTTGATGCTGATGAGAGACTTCAACAAATAAATCTCAAAATTGATTACTACGAAACAATTATGAGTTATTTGGAAAGTATTCTTAAACAAATATCAAATAGAACTTATCAAATTAAAAATGCAATTGAATGGTCCAAATTTGTATCTGGATATTCGTAAATAAATACTACAGGTGAATACCTGTAGTATGTCGGATTTAGTAATACAAAAGTCAAACGAAGTATTTCTTAAGGTTGATTGTGAACCTCACATTAAGTACGAACTAAGAGATCACTTCTCTTTTGAAATACCAAACAAAAAATTTATGCCCCAATATCGCAACAAACATTGGGATGGATTTATTCGATTATATGATGTAAATAAAGGAACAATATACGCCGGTCTTTTAGATAAAGTTATAGGTTTTTGTAAGAATTATAATTACAGTTATTCATTTGAAGATAATAAGTATTATGGTTTGCCATTTGAAGAAAATCAAATGGTTTCCAAAGAAGGAGTTAGAGACTATATGAGATCAATTTCTAGGTATGAACCTAGAGACTATCAAATAGAGGGTGTTCATGACGCTCTGAAGTGCAATAGAAGACTTCTGATATCACCAACTGCATCTGGTAAATCTATGATGATTTATTCTTTGGTGAGATATTATGTAGCAAAGAAACAAAATATTTTAATTGTTGTTCCCACAACATCTCTTGTGGAACAAATGCATAAGGACTTTGCTGACTATGGATGGGACAGTGATACTTATTGCCACAAAATTTATGGTGGAAAAGAATTAGAAACAGACAAAGTAGTAACTATTACTACATGGCAGTCAGTATATAAATTAGATAGAAAATATTTTGAAAAATTTAATGTAGTGATTGGAGACGAAGCTCATTTATTCAAGAGCAAGTCTCTAATATCGATCATGACTAAACTTCACCATGCAAAGTACCGTTTTGGATTTACTGGAACATTAGACGGCACACAGACCCATAAATGGGTCTTAGAGGGATTGTTTGGTCCATCATATAAAGTCACAAGAACAGATGAGTTAATGAGACAAGGACATCTTTCTCAACTCGATATTCAATGTCTTGTTCTCAAACATAATTCACAAAGATTTGAAACTTATGAAGATGAAATTCAATATCTTATTGGACATGAACAACGTAATAACTTTATAACTAACTTATCACTTGATTTGAAAGGAAATACTCTAGTTTTATACAGTCGTGTTGAAAGTCATGGAGAGATAATTTTTAACATGATAAATAATCGTAAGGTGAATGACAGAAAAACATTTTTCATTCATGGCGGTGTTGGTGCTGAAGAAAGAGAGAATGTAAGGTCCATTACAGAAAGAGAAAGTGATGCTATTATTGTTGCATCATATGGAACATTCTCTACTGGTATCAATATTAAAAATCTTCATAATGTAGTTTTTGCTTCTCCAAGTAAATCTAGAATTCGTAATCTTCAATCAATTGGACGAGTTCTAAGAAAAGGTAAAAACAAAACTAAAGCAGTTTTGTATGATATTGCTGATGACTGCAATTACAAGTCCAGAAAAAATTATACATTAAATCATTTTATCGAAAGGATCAAAACATACAATGAGGAGAATTTTAACTACGAAATACTCACTATTAATTTACGATCATGATACACGACGACTTCTATGCAACAGTAAAACTTAAAACAGGTGAAGAGATATTTTCAAGAGTTTCTGCTACAGAAGAAAATAGTGGAATTTATTTAATTCTTTTTAATCCAATAGAGATTGAAGAAATTAAAATGAGAAATGGCAATACTCTTGGATATAAAGTAGAACCATGGTTGAAAACATCTCATGATGATATGTTCATTGTCAATATGGATGAAATATTATTAGTATCTGAATCAGAAAATATAGACATGATTCAAGCATATGAAGAATATTCCGTAATGAATACTATCGGTGGAGGAGATGGTAAAGGTAATTTGAAATTAGATTCAAAGATGGGATATATAAGTTCCGTAGATCAAGCTAGAAAAACATTAGAAAATATTTACAATAAAGCATCAGCTTCTGAATAATAGCTATATTGATCCTTTCATCCTTAGCAAAGATATTCTACTTATGTTTGATGTTCTTGTCAACACTTTTAGTAGGTGTTATAATAGGTCTATTGATACATAAAAGAAACTTTTATTAAAATGAGAAGAAGAGCAAGATCAGAACACTACGTTAATAACAAAGAGTTTCTTGATGCTATCGTCGAGTACAAAAAACTCTGTGATGCCGCTAAGGAAGCTGGAGAACCAAGACCACGTATCCCAAGATATATTGGCGAATGTTTTTATAAGATTGCAACACATCTATCTTATAAACCAAATTTTGTCAACTACATGTTTAAAGATGACATGGTAGGAGATGGAATTGAAAATTGTATTCAATATGTCCATAATTTTAATCCAGAAAAATCTTCTAATCCTTTCGCTTACTTTACTCAGATTATCCACTATGCATTTCTGAGACGTATTCAGAAAGAGAAGAAACAACTTGAAATTAAAAATAAAATTATTGAAAGAAGTTCTTTCTCCGAAGTCTTTTCTGATGATGGAGACATTGACAGTTCCATGAGAGCTGAGTATAATTCGATCAAGGATGCCGTTTATACCAGATCGAGGTCTTAGTCTTGAAGATAGCCATTATTACAGATCAACATTTTGGGTGCCGTAAAAACTCCAAATTATTTCATGATTATTTTTTGGAGTTTTATAATAAAGTTTTCTTTCCTACATTAGAAAAAGAAGGTATCACAACAGTTGTTGATATGGGTGATACTTTTGATAATAGAACTGGCATCAATTTCTCTGCCTTGGATTGGGCAAAGAAAAATTACTATGATCGACTGGAAAAAATGGGTGTGAATGTTTACACTATTGTTGGTAATCATACTGCTTATTATAAAAACACCAACAAAGTAAATGCAATTGAACTTCTTTTGAAAGAATATAAGAACGTTCACGCAGTGTCTGAATACAAGGAATTTGAATTTGATGACACTAGTATTGCTATGATCCCTTGGATTAATAGTGACAATTATATGACAACTAAGTCCAATATTGATCGATCAAAATCTTCTATTGCTATGGGACACCTTGAACTTCAAGGATTCTCTATTAACCGATTTACTGTAATGGAACATGGATATTGCAAATCTATGTTCTCAAAATTTGATAAAGTTTTTTCTGGGCATTATCATCATAGAAGTTCTCAGGATAATATTTTTTACCTTGGTAACCCATATGAAATTTATTGGAATGACGTGAAGTATGATGATAGAGATGATAGAGGATTTCACATATTTGATACCAAAACTCTAAAACATATTCCTATTAATAATCCATATAGGATGTTTTATAATATTTACTATGAAGATAGTGATCATCAATTATTGAAATCGTCTAATTATAAAAATAAAATTGTAAAAGTTATTGTACGCAAAAAAACAGATTCTAAAAAGTTTGAAAAATTTATTGACAAACTTTATGAAAGTGGAGTAAGTGATTTAAAAGTTGTTGAGAGTTATGATAACACTTCAGAAACATGGTACAATAATAAAGATTTTGAAGCCAATGAATCTGAAGATACTCTGTCTATTTTGAATAGATACATTGGGGAATCTGAATTTCAAATGGACAAGTCAGTTGTTCAAAAAATTATGGATCTCACTTACAAAGAGGCCTGCGAAATGATTTAAAGACATGTTCATCATCACAGTAGAAGGAAAACAAAACGAAGGTGCTTATTCCGTTGTTGACAAAAGAGGAAATACGGTAATTTATCTCTTCAAAGAAGAAGATGATGCAACTCGATTTGCTCTTCTTTTAGAAGAAGAAAATTCTC
>PBPJ01000004.1 GCA_002725495.1 Candidatus Woesearchaeota archaeon
ATTTCCATTTCGTGATAGGTGATATGAGTGATTCGGAATCTTTGAGAACCATTCTTTTTGAATGTAAGCCTGATGAAATCTATAACTTAGCCGCACAGTCTTTTGTAGGTTCGTCTTGGAAGATTCCTCTTGAAACTTCAGATACCAATGGGTTAGGAGTTCTTAGGCTTCTTAATGCTACTAAACAATATCAAGATAATACGGGACAAGAAGTTAAATTTTATCAAGCCTCAACAAGTGAGATGTTTGGTAAGATGGTGGAAAATCCTGCTAATGAGAATACTCCTTTTTACCCTCGTTCTCCTTATGGTATCGCTAAGTTATATGCTTATTGGATGGTGAAGAATTATAGAGAGTCCTATGGAATGTTTGCTTGTAATGGCATTCTTTTTAACCATGAGTCGGAGAGAAGAGGAATCGAATTTGTTACTCGTAAGATTACTGATGGGGTAGCAAGAATTCACTTAGGGCTACAAGATAAAATTTCATTGGGTAATTTAGAGGTTTGGAGAGATTGGGGATATGCTCCTGATTATGTTGAAGGTATGTGGCTGATGCTTCAACAAGACACCCCCGATGATTATGTTTTAGCGACCAATCACGCACATAGTTTAGAAGAGTTCTTAGATTGTGCTTTCAAGGTCGTAGGATTGGATTGGCGTGATTATATTGAGCAAGACGAGCGTTATATGCGCCCTGCCGAAGTTCCCTATCTAAAAGGGGATGCGTCTAAGGCTCAAGAGCAATTGGGTTGGAAGCCTAAGACCTCATTCGAGTCAATGGTAAAGATAATGGTCGAGAACGATATTCTGCTATTAGAAAGAGAATAATTAAATAGTAAAACGATTCTATCTTGATTATGGCTACTTCACATACTTGTAGTGAGTGTAATCAGACCTATGATAGTGATATTATGGGAACAGGGAGTGAGTGTCTGTATTGTGCTATAAAGGCTCTCTTAGGCGATGAAGATTTTAATGCCGTCTATAATTAGAAATCATTAAATATCAAAACGGTTATGTTTAATCATGCTGAATGTCAATTTTATCAATACAGGTAAGATTGATTTCGATGGAGATATATACAAAGATGATAAGGACTTGAATAATTGGGTCGAACTAATAAAAACCCTTACTGGAAATATTTACTCGTTTGAGATGACTGATTATAAAATAAGAGAGATTCTAAAAGATGACGGTAAATTATGGAAGGTTTATGCCTTCGCCAAGGCAATCGAGAATAAAAAGGGTGATAAAGGAATCGTGACTCAATCCGTAGTTATCTATAAATTAATATCCTCGGAAAAGGGCTATCAGATATACAACATATATCAAATAGGAACGGTTGCACCAAAATCAGATAGTGATAAGGCTTTAAATAAGTTTTTGGAAAAGATACAACAAGCAATTCTTTCTTCTATGTTGGAAATAAAGGAAAGTTCCAAAAAGAGAATTATATTCTATGAGAATATAAGAGAGAGTAATGTGCTTTATAAAGTTTATGATGATATGGAAACTGATTCTGAGAAGGAAAATCTTATTGTGAAAATGGTTGAAAATGGAACTTATAAGGATGGTGAAACTAAGATATTAGTTCTAATGAGGTTCAAGGGCAAAAAGAAGTTTAAAATCTTCGATGAGATAGAGAAAGCGGCTGATTTTTCCAAACTGATTAAAACTACTCCAATACGCACCGCTTACACGACAATGGTAACAAAACCTATATTTGAAGGAGATGGTTATAAGATATATGATACCCTCAATTATGCGGGTGTATCTGAACTTGTGAAGTTACATAATGATAACATGACTAAACAAAGGAATGAGGAATACTTTAGAAAAATTCTCAATAAATCCAAATCTATTATTTTGATTGTAAAGGATGATAAGGGAGAAATAGTGGGTTATATTCTTACTCGCCCCGAATATTCTCCTCTTTTGCGTAATTCTAAGGGATTATATAATACTATGAATTTTGTTGGTATTGTAGTTTCTCCTAAGATGAGGGGTAAAGGAGTCGCTCAAAAATTAATTGGTCTTATGGAGGAAAGAGTCAAAGAGATGAATCAATTTGAATATATCTTCGGTCATGTGAGATTCAGTAATAAATCTGCTCAAAGATTGTATAGAAAATTAGGGTATTCCCTATTCCCCGTAGGTCGCTATAAAGATACTAAGGAAATTAAATACAGATTGTTTAAGAGATTAAAAAGACCCGATATAGGTAGGCATTTTAATGAATTTAGGAAGGAATTAATCATAGGATTTGTATTGGTAGTAGGGCATGAGATAATTCATCAAATAAGGGATTATTAGAGTAAGATATAAATAGTAAAGCGTTTTTTTATAAATGATATGAAAGAAATCAATTACGCCTATTCAATAGGGAGTAATTGTGATTCAACCTTCTTTATTAGACATTATAAACTAAGTAAATTCTCAGGTCCCTTTGATTGGGTATATGTGGATTTTAATAGTGCTTTGAAAAATATCGAGCAAAAATTTGAAAGATATACTAAAGACCTTTTTTACTATAATCCCGATGTTAATTATAATAACATGAGCATCGAAGAATTAAAATTACATTTGATTAATAAAGAATATCACAATCAGGTGGATTACAGATTAGAAAATATTTCTGATATTGAATTTGAGTTGCATCCTAATAAGAGTTATGTAAAGGATTTTTATATCAATCAACATTTTTTACCTGATGAAATAACTCCTAATTTGGTTCAATGGAATAAATCATGTTGGTTTCCACACCATGATTTTAAGGATAAGGATAAAAATAATGTTCTAAAAAATAAGATTAATGTTTTCAATAAGGTTTATGGAGATAATAAAGATAATATATTATTTATAGGATTTAATAAATTTGAAACTATACAAGATGCTTATTATGAAATACGGAATATTACAAGAAGTTATCACCAATCTGATTTGAAAAGTGATTTGTTCTATATTATTCTTGCCCCTACTAATACCCCTCCTGAAATTATCAAACATGAAAATGTTACCTTTTTCCTAAAACACTTTGAAGGAATATATCAATTTGAAACTGATGATAAACATCCTGAAGCATTTGAATATTTAAATAAGATATACAAATTTAACATATTAGAAAAACCTAATGATATAGAATATTTACCTGCCCTCAACGAACACCCCGATATTATTGATTATTATAATTTGGGTTATTGATTGTCCCACAATCTTTCTTGTTTCTTAGTGTTAGGGACTCTAAAGGTTTCAGAAACCCAAGATGATATAAGATGGTATAGTTCATTAGTGTATTCATTGCACCCATATTTTTGTATTAATTCTTCCATCAGCGAGTCGTATTTATTAACCGCACCTTCGGAAACTGTGAGAATAATATTACCGGGGCAAGTTATTTCAACTTCCTCCTTAGAAAATGGGTCTGTTTTTTTATCAATTATTGTTGTGCATTTACCACTCAGGGGTGGCCTTCTATAAGATTCCCCACATTTAGTGCATCTTACCTTTTGTTGTCCAAAGGCTCTCAGATTTCCTCTCATATCTCGTATGAGATGCCTATCAATTAATCTGCTTGATTGGTCGTTGTTATCAACCGAAGAGAGAGTAGTTCCTAAAGCAAATTGAACCATCGTCTTCATCCTCATAGAATCGAGAGTGTTATATGGATTATTTGGAGGTCCTGAATTACAATCATGAGTAAGGTGGGTAAAACCAAATCCTTCAAACTGCTTATCACTACCTAATACATCCTCAACAGTTAATACACCATTTTTTGAAGCCTCTTTAGCCAAAGGAGTTTCTTGACTCCATTCATAAAACTCAAGAGGGTATTCCCACCCAATATCGAGATTGAGAGCCTCTTTATCAATCTCAGAAGGATTAATACTGGTGGTTAGAATTAATGGAGCATCCATTTGCCCACCTCTTGTAGTAGCAAGAAATTCTTTACTAAAATTAATTAATCCATCCAACAAAAACATAACACAGTCAATATCCCCATCACAATTGCGTCTTTTTGCGGCATGGAAAAATGGATGCCCGTAGTGACCTTTTACATCGGCTAATCCGATAATTCTGCATAGAATTGCTCCTGATGTGTGTGGAGCCAATCCCATCATCAAATGCCCAAATAAATCTTGAGTGCTTTTACAATTATAGAATGGTTCTAATCCATATAGTTTTACCAACAACTCATCAATATAGTGAGTAGTTTCTAATAGTTTTTCTGCTAAAAGTGATGAAAGAACAATATCTTGAATTTTAAGTTCAACTATATCATCCTCGCTTTTTACATCATATCCTAATTCTTGAGCCTTTTCTAAACTTAGTCCTATTTCTTTAGGTTTAAAATGAGTCATCGAAATATCCACCATATCAAAACGAGTTGTTCCATCTCTAAAAACACTCAAGTTATTTTTATATCTAATAAATCCCTTAGTAAGATTTTCAGGTATCAATTCGGAAGAAATCATTCCTTTAACACCCTTAATAGGTTCATTAATATATGTATCTAAACTTTCCTTGGCCTCATCCCAAATCTTTTTAATATCGTGTTTCTTAAATTTAGTTTCCACGAATTCAGTATTTTCTCCACAACAAACTCCTGTATGTGTAGGAGAATCACATACATTACAATGGCGAAGTCCAATTTCTATTTTTGATTCTTTTACTATTGCATCATAAATTTTTCTTTGATTTCCCACATCATGACCTACTGGAAACAATGAATGGATAACAGGCCTCATCTCTCTCAACTTCGCTCCTTCGGGCTTACCCATTCTTGCCCCAATGAAAGAAGTAATATTATTCTTTATCTCATAATCTGATAGGTGTTCAATATATTCCAAACCATTTGAAAAGGAATTTATATCCTTTCTAAATAACTTATTTTTAGAATATACATTCAACAGAACACTTATGTTATCTCCATAAATATAATATTGATTTCCTTCTAAGCCCACATTTATGTTTATTTTATAAGCAATTTCAAGGTGGTCTTCCGAAATATATGCTATTCCCTTGCATAAGTCAAGTTTGAGATTGTCGAGAAGAGTTTTTACTTCTTCAGCCTGAGCCATACTAAAATGAGCGACATATTCAGGAGCCATAGGAAGATTCATTGTTCGAGATTGGTTTAGTGCATCAATAAAAGAAGTCGGATATTCCGCAACAACCTTCTGATGCCACTCAGGAACATAAGGAGATGGTATAATCGGATGATTGTTTTCGATAAACTCTCCAACAGGAACGAGCAATTCTCCCAAATCCCATACTTTTTGAATAGGCCAGTCGGCATCAATAGGTAATCCTATCGGTATTTCATCCTCATGTAAAATTCTTCTTGCAGTTCCGTCTTTGAACTGAATATAAGGGCCATCAATTGTTTCACAAGGAGTTACAACAGTTGCCTTACCGGGTCGCTCATATTTCATCTGAGTTCCCGTTATCAAAAATCCTGCTAAGGCTCTCATC
>PBPJ01000012.1 GCA_002725495.1 Candidatus Woesearchaeota archaeon
ACAATTAAAAGAGCTAGTAATGGAACTATTGCTAGCACATTTACTGTAAAAGATGATCAAATATTTAAAACATTACCATCAAATCAATTATTAAGATTATTTGATAATGTGCCTAAAAAAGCATTAGCACAAGAAATTACTGCCAATAGATTAATATATGGTAATTATACAGAAAATTTTAATTTAATAGATTCTAACGGCGCAGATGTAAAACCTGTTTTTGAAATAGAATTAAAAAATAGATATAACCCAGGCTCTTCAAATAGAGATGAAAGACAATCTATAAAATCAAAAAGAACATATCAGTTTGGTATTGTATATATGGATGAGTTTGGTAGACAAACACCGGTATTAACTGATGACAGCGGTATAATAAAAGTTGATCAAGAAAGCGCTTCATTTATGACGCAATTTACAGTTAAAACAACTTCTGATGCACCCGCTTTTGCTAATTCATATAAATATTTTATAAAAGAAATTTCATCTACAACTCATAATTTTATTGGTGATAGCTTTTATCAAGATAAAGAAGGTTTTATATATATAGCTGTACCATCTGCAGATGTTAATAAAGTTGATGTTAATGACACTATAGTATTAAAAAAGAAAAGAGGAAATAATGTTTCTGATATTACGGAAGAATTTAAAGTATTAGATAAATTTACAACAGGCCCGCCACCTTTTTTAGCAAAACCTTTGAAAGAAATTTATGTACCAGATATATTTGTTTTTAGTAAAAATCTAGAGCAAGATAGAGACCAGCATTTATTAAAACCAGGATCAACACCTGTACCTGGAAGAAATAGAGTAACTATTAGTGCAATGTTTCAGTTTCGGGAGAATAAAGTACAGGGCGGTAGTGTTATA
Source organism: Candidatus Woesearchaeota archaeon (assembly GCA_002725495.1). Lineage (GTDB taxonomy): Archaea > Nanobdellota > Nanobdellia > UBA10117 > ARS21 > ARS21. Next base: position 868 of record PBPJ01000012.1, read on the forward strand.
AATAGTGATACTACAGATGGTGTTAGCACACAGGCGTATAATCTTTTAAATCCAGGCGCTAAAGTAAAGTTTGTTACAGGTGCTGGTGAAACAGATATTTACACTGTTGCTAATAAAGAAATAGATTTAGCAGATGATAATGATTTTGAATTACATTTTACCGAAGAGTTTGGTGACGATGTAAAAGTTCTTTATGAAAATTTTGAACAAGATAAACTGTTTGATATGACTGATGGCACCGTTAATGCAGGCGCTACATTAGTTGGTGGAGATGACACTTTAGACGGAACAGATAATTCTTATGGAGGTGGAGTTAAAATGGTTATAGTAGATACCGTAGATGAAAGCGGTAAAGAAGAATACCAAGGTAAATTTTTTATAAAGATAAAAAATAATTCTACATTATTACAAGAATTAAAAGGTGAAGAAGATTTAAATAATTTACAAGTTTTAAGCACAATATCTTTAGATGGTGATCAAACTGACAATGACCCAAGGCAATTTCATATGTATGGTGGTGGTTTAGCAAATAGTGATTCATCTATAACAAGAAATGGGGTTGTTGGCGCAACAAGCCCAGATGATGGTGGATTTGATGGTAGCACAAATCATTTAGCGTCAAATCAAAATAATTATGGAGAAGGGCAATCGTATTTAGCGGCAAGAGGTTTTATTACAAACGATGAATTAGATAATGGCTATCACTTTGCTATAAGAACTGATTTAGCATTTGCAAACGTAACAGCAAATTATGCAACATTGCCTCTTATTACAGGTCTTGAAGAATCACCTTCAAATAAAAATCTTTATAATACAGATAATGATGATGTGTATTTAAGATTTGATAGATCACGTGCTCAAGTTGCCGCTGGTAATGCAATAGATAATCAACTTTATAAGATAATAAGAGTATATAAATATCTTGAAAGAGGCGTTACAGTTAGTGCTCAATTAGATGGCAGCGCAAAAGTTGGAAGCCAACAAGATTTTAATGACGGACAGGCTGTATATTTAATAAAGCTAGATAAACAATTAGCGCAAAATTTAATTTTTAATGGTGATAAAGAAACTGCAGGTAACCCTGGGAATGCCGATAATGTAATGCAAATATCAGTATTAAAGTTTAGAAAAGAAGATGAGCTAATAGGTATACCTGAACCACCTATATTTGAAGTATTACCAAAAGATGATACTGATATTGATATATATTTTGAAACACAAGAAGTATTTACAGTATCTAGTAATCACGGTAATGACAATGTGCTTTCTTATTATAATTGTTTTACTTTTGAAAATGGTGTTGAATCATTAACTATTAGAGACGATTTTAATACACCTGCAATTGGCAAAGGAGTAAGAGTATCTACAGTGTTTGAAGATAAACCATATATTGAAGAAACATTAAAAAATAATTTAATATTTTCTCAAATATATAATGGTAAAAACGCAATAAATAGATTAAATCAATTTATTATTGCTGAAGATATTACAAAAGAAATAAATCCAGATTATGGAAGTATTCAATTATTACATACAAGATATAATGATGTAATAGCTTATTGCGAAAATAAAGTTGTAAAAATATTAACAAATAAAGACGCATTATTTAATGCTGACGGAAATGTTAATATAACATCTAATAAAGCTGTATTAGGGCAAGCCATGCCTTATAATTCAAACTATGGCATATCTACTAATCCAGAAAGCTTTGCGGCATATACACATAGATCTTATTTTACTGATAAAAAAAGAGGTGTAGTTGTAAGACATTCTATGGATGGTATGGAAGAAATATCTGGTTATGGAATGAAGGACTTTTTTAGAGACGCTTTAGCTGCTAACAATGGATTAATGGTTGGATCATACGATGTTAGAAAGCATCAATATAATATTAGCACACATGAAAGTAATGCTAATAGTACAGTTTCATTTTCAGAATCTATAAACGGTTGGGTAAGTAAAAAATCATTTATACCAGAAGCTGGTTTTAGTTTAGAAAATAAGTATTTTACATTTAAAAATGGCCATATATTTGAACATCATGTTGGCACAAGAAATACTTTTTATGGCAGCGCAACAACACCATTTGTAGAATTTTTATTAAATACAGCGCCGGCTAATATGAAAAACTTTAGAACATTAAATTATGAAGGAGATAGCGGATGGACATGTGCTAGTATAGTTACCGACCAACAAGACGGTGTTGTGTCCTCGTTTATTGAAAAAGAAAATAAATATTTTAACTATATAAAAGGTGTTGCTGAAACACAAAGTACAATAGATACAAAAGCTTATAATATACAAGGCGTTGGTGACTGGGCAAGCAATGCTAGTGGTGGCGGTAATTTAAGAGTATATACTTTTGCAAATGCGGTTCCACAAGATTTACAAATTGGAGATGATTTATATTATGTACACCCAAGCAGCAGCGCTAATACTAGAATAGGCCCTGTAACAGCTATTACATCAACAACAATTACTGTTGATTTTACATCAACATCTTCACCACCATCATCACCTGCGTATTTTATATTTTATGTTAAAAATGCAGAATGGCAAACAAGCGGGTTATTAGGTTATTTTGCAACAGTTAAAATGCAAAACACATCAACAGATTCTAAAGAAATTTATTCAGTAGGTAGCGAAATTAGTATAAGTAGTTAATACGTAATAATAAATATATAAAAAAATTATAATATGTCAAGTCATACAACAACAACCGGAACAACGCAAACAATAAATCTTTCACAACAGACACAAGATATTATGAAAAATCTTGCTGGTGGGCTTATGGGACAATTAAACCCTGTTGCCGCCGGTGGTCAAGCTTTAGGTGGTATAGCGCAGGTTGCAGGTAGTTTAATTGGTGGCGGCGCTAGAAGGCGTGAACAAAGACGAGCTAGGCAAGAAATGGAGCAAAGAAAAGCTGATTACGAAGCTTTAGACACTTCAAATCCATACAAAAATATTACAAATACATTTGAAAATTTAACTGTAAATACACAGGCAGCTGATTTTGCCGCACAACAAAGCGCCCAAGGGGCTGCTAATATTATGAATAATTTAGCAGCTGCTGCAGGTGGGGGCGGTATAGCCGCATTAGCTCAATCATTAGCTAATTCACAAGTACAGGCTGCTCAACAAGCTTCAGCAAGTATTGCTCAACAAGAACAAAGAAATGCAATGTTAGGTGCCCAAGGTGAAGCTACTAGGCAAAGAGCAGTTGCTGCTGGCGAAAGACAATCACAACAAATGGAAATGGAAAAACAAGGAACTTTATTTGGAATGGCTCAGCAAAGATTAGCGGCTGCAAATGAAGCAAGAGCACAAGCAACTCAACAATTGGTAGGGGGATTAGGGCAAATAGCGGGTGCTGTTGGAGGAGCAGGTGGATTTGGCGAACTTGGAAAAGGATTCCAAAAAATATTTTAAAATTATGGCAAATAAAACATTAATATTAGGTGCTGCATTAGCATATAGAAATCAACCTTATAATTTAGGTTTAGTTGCAGGTAAAGAAGCTAATAAAGCTATTCAAAAAAGCACTAACGAACTGGTTAAGATGTTTGAAAAAGAGCAAAAAATGCTTATGGCATCAAATCTTTTAGGCCAAAAAATATTTAACGAATTACCAGAAAACCCGTTAATTCCTTTATTGCCACAACCCGTTCAAGAACAAGCTTATAGCGAATTAGCTCAAATAAGACAAAATATTGCAAATTTAAGAACTTTTATGATGACAAACGCAGCAAGATTACCTGTTGATAGTCCTGAATTTGCAACACTAAATGCAGAAATTGCAAGACAAAATAATCTTTTAGTTCAATACAGAGACGAATACGGTGATTTACAACAAAAAACCGCGGATTATATTGATAATTTTAATAATATATCTGAAAGCTGGAAACTTAATAATAGAGGTAAATTTGAAGATTTTAATGAAAGAATATTTAATATAAAAAATCCTAATTATAAAACTACTAGAAACGAAGATGGTAAATTAGTTATTAAAACTGATACTGGTTTTGGAGGCGAATACACTATTGATGATTTAAAATGGGAAGAAGTGCCTAGCGTTGAATTACAAGAAATAAATAATTATCTAACAAGAGCAAGCGTATATAAACAAAAGAAGCTTGAAATTCCAGAATCAGAGTTGTACACGCTTAGAAAATATTTAGAAGATAGTATAACTACACAAAGCGAATTAGATACTTTTATGTTTGACCCACTGCGTTTGAATGAAAAAACAAAAATACCATTATTTTCAGAACAAGAAATACTTAACATGTTTGAATATAATGAAGAATTGGGGTATGCAGAGGCACCAGAAGATTTAGATTTTGAAGCTATGAAAACAATGACTATTGATAAAATTATTGGATTAGTTAAGGCGGAGGCTCCTGCGGTAATTGAACCAAGCTCCAGTTCTGGCTCAGGTTCAGGTTCAGGCTCAGGTTCTGGCGGAAATAACAATAATAATAATATTATTGATCCTAATGATTTTACAGCGAGTTTACAACAAGATATAAAATTAGCTGGCCCTTTTATAAATGATGCTTTTGAATTTACTTTTAATAATTTATCTACTTCGGAAATGGTTAATAAATTAAGATTAGCTAATCCTAGTTTAGATGTTAATACTAGAGGTGAAATATATAGCGCATGGAATGCTTTAAATTCTTCAGGTGATAATGATGATAGAACTGTTGCTATAAGTAAAGACGAATTTAATGAATTAAGCGAAGCTGATAAGGTTAAATTATTTAATGAAGCATACGGAAATGATCCATTCGGGATATTTATTGGTCAAAATCCAATGATATTTAAAGATCAAGAAGATTTATTTAGGTTTTATTTAAAGTCAATAGGTGTAAAAGATAATGTAATTAACTTTTATACAGGACAAGTAAGAGGAGGGTTTTATGAAGGAATTAGTTTTGGAAATATTCAAACCCCACAAGGTTATCAATATTATGATCCAATGAACCAAAATATGCCACCCGCAAGAGACGCAACTGGCAATATAGTTGATGATGGTTTTATGTTAAAAATTGAAAATTGGAAAAGAAGTTTAAATAACCAGAATCCGCTAACCGAAGAGGAATTTGAAGGTGGTTTAGATTTTACTAAATTTTAATTAATGGAAAAAATATATAAATCATTATACAGTAAATATGCTCCTAATTTAACTGATGAGGAGATAAATTCTGGTGTGGCTTATTTATTAACTCAAAGTCCCAGCCAAGCTGTTGATTCTTTTTATGAAAAATATGTAGGAAATTTGCCAACTGTTGAACAAAAGGGCTATATTTTTTCAAGAATGGCTGATTCAATACCTGAACCAAATCAACCTCAAGAAAAACTTGACGCGGGATATTGGAAAAGATTTACAAATTCAATGAAAAGAATATTTTCTAGTGTTGTTGACGATGTTCCAAGAGATAATGCCGCTAGACAAATACAAAGAGCAAATGCTAATTTAGATAGAATTTATAATAATCCTGATTTAACAGAATTTAAAGTAGGTAGTAGTTTTATGCCAATTGCATCACCTACAACTAATATTTCTTCATCTGTACCTTCATATAAATCTTTACCAAGGGATGAGGCAATACAGTATTATAAAGACATAATAGCAAAAAATGAGCAGATTTATATGGAAAATTATATTGAATCTGCTGAAGTACAAAACTATTTAAATCAATATAAAAAAATACATATATTTGAAGATGATGGAGATAGTGAATTATGGGATGATTTTCATTTAACTTTTGATAAAGCAGCAGGTGTGGCTGTTGAGCAATTACCACAAATGCTTGGTGCTTTTATTAGTTTTGGATATACAACATATGCGCAGGAAGGAGGGTCTGTTGCTTCTGAATTAATAGATAAACTTGCCGCGCAAAATTTAAATGTAAGCTATGAAGAGTTTTTAACGCTAGATGAAACTACAAGAGCAAAAGAAGTTCTTAATGTAATACAAGATGGCGATGCTGTAGAAGCTTTACAAAAAGCCCACAGGGTAGGATTGCAAAATGCTGCTTTTGATTATGCTAGCAATCTTTTTTTAGTTGGTAAAGCTACAAAATTTGTGCCTAAGAGCGCGTTTAGAGGCTTTTTAAGAGGCAAGATTAATAAAGACGCAGGAAATTATTTAAAAGGCTTAGGTTATTCACAATTAGCAGAAGTAGTTACTGAAAATGCACAAGAAATAAACTCCGCATTAGCTACTGATAATCCTATAACAGCTAATCTTATTGCAGAAACTACTGCGCAAACTATATTAGGCGCTGGTACAACTCAGGTAGCTATTGGTACAACGAAATTTACTATTTCAGAAGGTATTGCTGAATTAACAGCTTTAAATGATCCTACAAGTTTAAGAGCAATAGCTAATGAATTAAAAAGACAAATTAAAAATAGCAATAGAACAAACGACGAAAAAAATTCTATGCTTAGAGAAATAGATATTGCAGAAAATATTGTAAATAATTCAAAAAACAAATATTTGTCTTATGAAGCTAAAAAAGCTATGTTTCAACTTGAAATTGAAAAAGTTAATGCTCAAGAAAAGCTTACAGGTTTAGAAAACGAATTTAAAACAAATAAAAGTATTTCAATTGAAGCGCAAATTCAAAATGAAAAAAATAGAATTGAAAGCTATAATAATCAGCTAGCAAAAACTATATATTTTGAATATTTTAATACATCTGGTAAAAATTTATTATCTTATATAAATGCAGATAAAACTGGATTTTTTGCTAATAAAAAAGGCATAATGAGAGCTACCAGGGCTGAATTAAAAACTTGGCTAGAAAATAATAGACCGGATTTGCTAAATGATCCCGAGGTTATAAATATGCTAGAGGGCACTGTTAATGAAGCTGGTATGCGTGTATATAATCCTGGTATTATGAAAGGCGATTTAGCTTTGTTTGTTGAAGAAAATGTTGAAAATAACATATTTAAAAATAAAGGTGTATTTAGTACTTCCGCAAATGTAGTTCATCATGAGGTTATGCACTTTATATTTGATTCTTTAAGTAATAAAGATAAAGCACAAGTTGTAAAAGAATTAAATACAGCATTTGCCAATTCAAAAGACACTAAAATGATAAACGCTTATAATCAATTACTAAAAAGATTAAGCGTATATGGTAAATTTGATTTAAATAACATGACAATAGTTAATGAGTATTTGTCAGGGTTATCAGATGTTTTAAGTCAACAAACAGCATTAGAAAATATACAGCAAGGCGATATGTTTAATCAAATGGGAAACGCTTTTGCTAAAGCATTTTCAAAAACATTAAAAGATATACCTTTTGAAATTGACGGCGAAAACGCATTAGAATTAATTTTAAGATATAATAGTTTTGCTGGAATTAAGCCCGCTTCAGTTCGACCAACAATAGAGGCTGTTGCTGATGTTGTACAAACAGCGGTTACAACAGGTAAAACAGATATTGACGAAGAAACTAAACCTTCTATTGAAGTTGAATTATCATCTGAAGAAATACAAAACAGTCAAAATGCTTTAGACAAATATATAACTGAAGATATAAAAACGCAAGATGATTTTAAAAATAATGATACAGCAAGAGCTGGTATATATACAGAAATAGAAGTAAATCTTGTTATAGACCCAGTTATTAATAGTATAATACAAAGAGACGAAAATACCAGTGGTCTAGCACCTGAAATACAGGAAGATATTAAAAGAAAAGTAAGAGAAAGAATTACAGAAAGAGGATTTAAAAACTTTAACCCAGTATTAGACGGAAATAAAAGAAGTGTATTTAGTTATATTTATGGTAAAAAAGAAACTAAAGGTACTGGCGGTATTGCATTTAGAGCTTTTCAAGATGTTAAATTAGAATATGTAAAAAAACCACAAGGGCAGTCTATTGAAACTGACGCTGGTGTTACAATTGATATTGTAGATGAAACTGCAACAGACATAGAAAGCGCTATTGATAGCAAAATATTAAGCGAAAACATAGAAAATACTTCTAATCCTAAAATAGAAGATGAAATTGATATACTTACAGAAGATGATATAAAAGATTTAGAAGAATTTGTTAATGAAATATTTGGAGAGGACCAAGCTTTTGACCCAAGCGACCCTGATTTTAGAAAAAATATTAAAACCTTATTTGAAAGTGCAGTAATGCCTAAAATAAGAAAAGCGGCTGGTAATTTTAAAACTTTTTATGATAATTATATTGAAAAATTATTTGATCCAGATAAAAAATTATTATCAATACAGTATTTATATCAAGCAGAAAGAAGCTTAGAAGATAAAAATTTTGCTAAATTTAACAAAACTTTAACTACGCAAAAAGAAATTAGGAAAGCAAGAGACGAAAAAAGAGCTTTTGTAGAAAATGAAGCGCAAGGTGTTAGTTTATATGATAGACTAGAATTTAATAAAGAAGCAACAGATAGCTATTATGAGCCTAATAATACTAAGCCAAACTCTACAATAAGAGCAAGAAGAAATAAACTTTTTGCTGAAATTGGTAAAGAGCTTTTATTTAATTTAGCTCCGTCTGCAATAAAAAAATCACCATTATCAACTGAAGAGCAGGCTACTGCCGCTAGAAAAATAGAAAGAGGTTTAGCTAGTAAAGAGTTTGCTTTTGAAATGGGTCTAGAGGGTATTTATTACAATGTTGGCAATGACGTTACAAGATATTCAAATGGTATGATTGAATTTTTACCATATCTTGATAAATATCCAGGATTATTAAATATTGGTATTGTTACTAGCGGTTTAGAAATGGGCGGCTATATTAGCAAAGAACAAATTCAAGAAATTAAACAAAACTTATTAAAAGCTTCTAATAATTGGGTTGGTAAAAAGAATTTTTCTTATGGCAAATCAGCAACAAGAAAACAAGCACTTACTGATACTGAGAAAAATTATTATAAAGGTGCGCCTTTTACAAGATCTATGCTGCAAAAAAATACCAATTCACAAAATAAAGACAGAAGTAAAAGGTATGTTAATGCTGGTATGCATTTATGGTTAGCTATTAATGAATTTATAAACGAGCCTAATATTACAAAAAAGCAAAGAAATGAAAGAATTTTAACTATGATACATTTTATGGTTAATTCTTTTAAAGATAAATCGCATTTACATAGAAGAATGGCTGGGCTAGCAGGCTATGATGTAGTTGCAGTAGCAAATAATGAGCCAATAATAATGGAGCATGCAATGCAAAGTTCTACCGCTTGGAAAGAATTAATACGTGGCAGCGTAAAAAAAGAAATACCATTTATACAATTATTAGATAAGGTTGTACAAAACTATGCGTTAGTAGGCTTATCAAAAAAAGACGCGGATAAAGTTGACACAGCATTTTATATAGATAATAATGGCAAAAGAAAATCTTATAAATTTGGGATGGGCCGTAATTGGAATATATTTAATAATAGATGGATAGAAAGATTTGCAAATCAAGATGTAGCTAATAATGGCGGTATAAACCTTAAAAGAATTAAAACGTTAGAAGGTGTTACATTTGAAAAACAATATGATATTAATAAAGATGGCTCGCCTCTTACTAAACCTAGTAGAGAAGTTGATATTAATATTGAAAGAAAAGGTATTAGTGTTTTTGATTTTGATGATACTTTAGCTTTTAGTGATAGCAAAGTTATTGTTAATTTACCAGACGGCACAACAAGAGAAATAACACCAGCTCAATTTGCTTCTGAATCTGAATCGTTACAAGAACAAGGCGCTACATTTAATTTTGAACAATTTAATAAGGTTATAAAAGGCAGAAAAGGCCCTTTAGCAGATTTAGCATTAAAAAGACAAAATAAATTTGGCAGTGGAGATATATTTGTTTTAACAGCAAGACCTCAGGAGGCTGCAGGGGCTATTAAATTATTTTTAGATAGTATAGGATTAAATATACCTTTAGAAAATATTACAGGGTTATCAAACGGGAGCCCTGAAGCAAAATCATTATGGATGTTAGGAAAGGCACAAGAAGGTTATAATGATTTTTATTTTGCTGATGATGCTTTACCTAATGTACAAGCGGTAAAAAATGTATTAGATCAAGTTGATGTTAAATCAAGAGTTGAACAAGCAAAAGCAGCTAAAGATATTGATTTAAGTGCTGAATTTAATAGTATTATAGAGCAAAAAACAGGTGTATTAGCTACAGATACATATTCTGCAGTAAGAGCAAGAAGAAGGGGTAAAAGAAAAGGTATGTTTAACTTTTTTATACCACCAAGCGCGGAAGACTTTCAAGGATTAATGTATACTTTATTACCAAAAAGCAAAGAAGGTGAACAGGCTATAGAATGGTTTAGAAAAAATTTATTTAAACCATTTGGTGTTGCGATGCAAAATATAGAAAAAGAAAGAGCAGCTATTATGGCTGACTTTCAAGAATTGAAAAAAAGACTGCCTAAACTACCTAAAAAAGCTGGTATACTTAGCAGATCGCCATTAGATAAAAAAATATTAGATGGTGATTTTACAATGCAAGACGCCGTGAGGGTTTATATATGGGATAAACAGGGTATGAAAATACCTAATTTAGATAAATCTGAAAAAGATGCTTTAGTAAATATTATTAAAAAAGATAAAATATTTAAAGATTTTGCAGATAATTTAATATTAATTAATAAATCTGATGGGTATGTAAAACCTGATAATAATTGGGAATCAGGAAATATTAGTACAGATTTAAAGCAAAATATAAATACATCGAAAAGGGCTAAACATTTACAAGAGTGGCAAAAAAATGTTGATGAAATTTTTACAGAAGAAAATTTAAACAAATTAGAAGGTTTATTTGGAAGAGGATTTAGAAGTGCTTTAGAAGATATTTTAAGAAGAATGAAAACGGGTGTTAATAGAAACCCTGGAGGAAATAAAATAGTTAATGACATGTTGGACTGGCTTAATAATGCAGTTGGTACAATTATGTTTTTAAATAGAAAATCTGCTTTACTACAAACCATTTCTTCAGTAAATTTTATAAACTGGAGCGATAATAATTTATTGAAAGCTGGTCAAGCTTGGGCTAATCAACCACAATTTTGGAAAGATTTTATACGTTTATTTAATTCTGATTATTTAATGCAAAGACGAGGTGGATTAAAGCTAAATATAAATGAATCAGAGCTTGTAGAACAAGCAGAAAGAGGTGGTGTTAGAGGTGTAATAAGTCTTTTGCTTAATAAAGGTTTTGTTTTAACCAGATATGCTGATAGTTTTGCTATTGCAATTGGAGGATCAACATTTTTTAGAAATAGAACTCAAACTTATTTAAATAGAGGACAAACTTTAGAAGAAGCCGAGGCAAATGCTTTCCAAGATTTTAGAGAAATATCAGAAGAAACACACCAGTCTAGTAGGCCTGATAGAATATCTCAACAACAAGCATCTGCTTTAGGCCGTGTAATATTAGCGTTTGCTAATACACCTATGCAGTATGCTAGATTAATGAAAAGAGCAGCGCAAGATATAATAAATAAACGTGGTGATTGGAAAACTAATTGGTCTAAATTAATATATTATAGTTTTGTTCAAAACTTCTTATTTAACGCTATGCAGCAAGCTTTATTTGCAATGGGATTCGACGACGAAGATGATGAAAAGTCACAAGAAAGACTCGCAAAAACAGCAGAAGGTATGTTTGATTCTGTATTAAGAGGTACTGGTATTTATGGCAATATAGTTATGATGGGTAAAAATGTTGCAGTTGATGTTGCAAGAAGAGCAAATAAACCAGTGCCTAAATTTGGAGAAGCCGCATGGAAATTATTTGATGTTGCACCGCCATTAGATCGTAAAGTAACTCAAATAAGACAAGCACTTTATGTATTTGATTATGAAATGGATGAAGTTAAAGACGCTGGAATAAGTTTAGATAATCCAGCCGCAATGTCTGCTGCAAGATTAATTTCAGCAACAGCAAATATACCAGTTGATCAAGCTATGAGGCTATATGAGCAAGTCAAAGCTGTTTCCGATGACGAAACAGAAACTTGGCAAAAAGTTGCATTAATATTAGGTTGGGACGGCTGGACTTTAAATATTGAAGAAGATAGAGATATATTAGGCGACGATAAAGGTGGTAAATTAAAAACTAAAAAGCTTAAACCATTAAAACTTAAAAAGATTAAATTAAAATAACTATGAGTAAAAAAGACGCATGTTATCACAAAGTAAAGGCAAGGTACAAAGTTTTTCCTTCTGCATATGCCAGCGGGGCGCTAGCAAAATGTAGAAAAGTGGGTGCTAAAAACTGGGGAAACAAATCAAAAAAATAAGTTAAACAATTAAAAATTAGAAATTATGCCAGGAACAGATTATAGAGCAGGTATGAAAATGGATGCACAAAACTTTAAGCCTCACAAAATGTATTGTAAGGACGGAAGTGTAAAAGATGCAAAAACATTTAAAGACCATTTAAAATTTAAAAAAATGGGATGTGGGCACACTAAAAAAGAAGCTATGGCTATGGAGCATGGCGGCAAAAAGAAAAAGAAAAAATAGTGGCTGACCCAAAAAAAGGTACAGGTAAAAAACCTAAAGGATCTGGAAGACGGTTGTATACGGATGAAAATCCAAAAGATACTGTAAGTATTAAATATGCAACCGTTGCAGATGCTAGAGCAACCTGCGCTAAAGTAAAAAAAATTAATAAGCCTTATGCGCGTAAAATACAGATATTAACTGTTATGGAGCAAAGAGCTAAATATGGTAAAAAACCACAACAAGCAGCTATAGCTAAAAGGTGCAAAATGGCATTAAAAAGGAGACATGGCAAAAAGTAAAAGACCTACATGGAAAGACTCTGACGCTCCCGACGCGGAAGGTAAATTTAAAGAATTATCTTGCGATGCTTTAGCTAAATGGATGATAAAAACAAGAAAAGGTAATATTAAAAAAATTGTTGGTAGTTTAAATCAACAATATGTATTTAATAGAAAAAAGAATCCTAGCTATGCTAAAAAAATGGTATGTGCAAGAAATAAAGCTAAAAAAATATTAGATGGCAGTAAGAAAAACTAAAAAAGGATTAGCGCTTAAACGATGGTTTAAAGAAAAATGGATTGATGTCCGTACAGGAAAACCTTGCGGTAGACGTAAAGGCGAAAAGCGTGGTACACCTTATTGTAGACCAAGTAAAAGAGTATCAAGCAAAACACCTAAAACTTCTGGCGAAATGACTGCGGCAGAGAAAAGAGCTAAAATAGCTGAGAAAAAAAGGTTAGGACAGCCAGCAGGTAAGCCAAGAAGAGTAAAAAGCGTTAAAAGACGTAAAAAATAAGTAATTACATATATTATATAAACTTAACAAAACATGAAA
>PBPJ01000013.1 GCA_002725495.1 Candidatus Woesearchaeota archaeon
CACATTAAACCTAAATCTCTTATCTCCGACATTATATTCAAAACCTTTGAACTTATCGTTAAAAAGCGAATTGGTTTTATTGTTAAACGCATCTCTTTGAATTTGCGTTATTTGTTCTTGCTGTTCAGACTCCTTATTATATCTATTAAAAAAGTCTAATGCTTCTTTAGCTTCAGGAGTTAATCTGTTACCAGCTTTAATTTCTTTATAATAATTATCTTTTTTTAATTGAAGTTGTTTTTTTGCTTGTGCAACTTCTTCTTTAAAAAGTAATTTTTTTCTTTTAATAGTTTTTACATCATCAACTTCTTCATCATAAGAAAATTTATCATCAATTAAAAATACAATTTCATCTGGTGATAAGTGAGGTTTAGTTTGAGAATAATATTCATTTAATAATTCCATATTATCAAATTTCTCATAATCTTTATTTAGCTCAACATAATCTTCTAATGTGCCTCCTGTTTCATTCATAAATTTTACTAAATCTTGAATGTTTTGAGGATATTCTATTGATTCTTGTGTTTTTGTTTCCGGTAATACTTCTTTTTGTTCCGGTGCGGTGTCGGCAATCTCAGGGCTTGCTTCCACTCCTGTATCGTCAACTGTATCTTCTTCATCTGTTATTTCTTCAAGTATTACTTCTTCTGTTTCTTCTTTTTCTCCGGCAGATTCTTCAACTTGCTCTTCGACGTTTTCTTCAGAAATTTCTCCGCTAGTTCCGGATTCGTCGCGAACAGGTACCTCATCTGCGACTTGCTCTGTAACGGCATCTTGTTCTTGTTTTGGGGGTTGTGTTAAATCTACCTTGTACATACCAGACTCCTCGTCGAACCCAGCATTTTTTTGTACTTCTTGTTCTTTTTCTTGTAAAGACTTTTCTTCGGTCTCTACGGCTTTTGCTTTAATTTCTTCTGCCATAATAAAATATTATATGATTATACAATTTATATATTACCTAGGTTCAAAAACACCTAAGTTAAAATCACCGCTTAAAATATCATTACCTGCAGATTCAAAAGATTTTGGAGGTAAGTTATTTTTACGTTGATTTATAAGTTCACTTTGTTGACTTGCTTGAATTTTTGTTCGCTCGTCTTTTCTATCTTCTTTTTCTTTAATTTTTTCTTTTTCAATATTATTTTTAGCACTATGCAGCTGCATATTCATTTGAAATTCTAAAGTCATTAATTCTTTTTTCAAATTAGCTTCAGCCATTAATTTTTGCATTTCTAAATTACTTTTAGCTGATTCTAATTGTATTTTACTTTGAGTAAGTGATTGTTGCTTTTGAACCTCAGCAGCAGCAGCAACTTGTTGTGCTTGCGCATTAGCTTGTGCTTGTGCCTGTATATTTTGCTGTTGCATTAATTGATCTTGTTGCTGCTTTTTCTTTCTTCTTAATTTTAAAAGTTGATTAGCTAATTTAACATTTTTAATTTGTCTTAAATCAATAGCGTCTTCTAGTTCAATATTATTTTGTGCAATAGCTACTTGGATATTATTTTCTAACATTTGTTTTTCTTCTTCATCTGGCTCTAATTCTAAAAATATACCAAAATCATGCAGATGCAATTCTGATAATTCATCTAAAGTTGCCACATTATGAGAACCTATAGATTGTATAAAAGCAGTTGCCGTAGGAGAATATTCTAAAACATCTGATATTCTTAATGATATTTTTTCAGCAGTTTCTGCAGTTAAAAATAATCCACTTTGTAATATGTGTCTTGTAGCAGTGTTACTATTTGCGGCTGCTAATTTTTGAATTCCAACTAAGGCATTTTTATCTGGTGTACTTGCGTCTCTTGCTTCATTTAAACCAGTAGCATCTCTAATCATTTGCATATAATAGTTATAAGTACTTATTAATGCAGCTAATTTATTTGTGCCAGCGGAATTATTTATTTCTTGAATAGGAATTTTTCCCGGATTTAGTTCTCCATCTGAAGTAAATGATCTACCAATTATACTACCAGTTTGGAAAAACATATTTAATGCTTCTTGTGGATTATAATTACTACCATTTCCTAAGTCTATTTCAGCTAAACCATCGGCATCTACATAAACACCATCAGGAACCATTCTTGAAAGAATCTGCTGTATTTTTAAATGCGTTAATTGAATCATGTCCGCAAAACTAGTTATTCTGCTAACTAAAGATTCAACAGATCCATTATATATTCTAGGCGCAACTATAGAATAATTCATTTTTACTTTGCTAGAATCGCTTTTTTCTCTTAACATGTTTTCGCAAAGATTCCATTTTAAAAGTTGTTTTGAGCCTGGTATATATACACCTTCATAAAGCACCTCCACATTTCTAGCTATTCTTTCAAATCTTAAACCTTTAGAATCAGGTGGAGGATTAAAAGCGTCTGTTTTTCTAATAATTTTTTCAGCGCCTGTTGCAGTTTCTTTAACTTTATAAACCTCATTCATATATGTTTTATAATTAAAATATAAAACTTCTATTGCGTTATTATCTGTTTTATCATGCCTAGATGTATATCTATTAAACAAATTATAACTAGAACCTCCATTTTTAGTTATTGATTTTAAATCTTCGTCAGTTAAGTTTGGAAATTCTTTTTTAAGGTCTACTAAGTTTATAGTTTTCATTTCACCAACATAATATATATCATCAAAGTATGGCGAATCTGAATGTGAATACACTATATTAGCAGGGTCAACATATTCTATTTTTATTCCTTCTGATAAATTAAATGTATTTTTAACACAGCCCATTCCTAATACAGCTAAATCATAATAAAATCTTTTCTTTATTAATTCATAGTTGTTTAAATTAAACACTGTTTCAATTGCTTGCTCTTCTGCAATTTCAATTGCTTGCTTATAATTTAATTGCATATCAAGCTGCAATTCTTCATTATTTGCTGGAAGTTGATCTTGTGGTGTGCTTTGTAAATTAATTCCAAAATTTTCTTGTATATATTGTGTTGTATCTTGCGTTTGCATATCAACTAACATTCTTTTCATATACTCAGTTCTCTGATTTACACCATGAGGATCTTGGGAAAATGCCTTAATATCATATGTTCTTTCAGCAATACCATTTACAACTATATCAACAAATTTTGGTATAATAGGTACAGGCTTCCAATCTAAATTTAAATATGATAAATCACCATTAATAGATAATTCGTCTTTATATTTTTGTGTTGACTGTTCGCCTCTAGCATACAATCTTAATTTATGAAAACGATTTTGATTTTGTAAATATCTGTTTATACCAGAAGATTTTTTAAACCATTCATTTTCTATAGCTTTAGCAACTTCTAAGCCATACTGCATTGATAATTTCTCATCGTCACTAACAGCTTGACTTGGAAAGTAGTTTTTCATAACTGATTCAGCCATAATTTTTTATTATTTTTGATATAGTTCCTTTATTTTCGTATTTTGAAAAATTGATATTAACTTTTGATTTTATTCTTTCAGCATTTGGTCTGTATTTATTTTTATTACATCCCATTATTGCTAACCCTGAGCTTATAGCAGCATCAAATTTTGTTCTTTTATTTATGTCAAATTTAGCCCAATCATTTAATGTTCTATTAAAATATAAATTTCCATATTGCCCATCTCCTATAATACCAACATAATCATTTATATATGTTTCAATTGCAGCGGCGTGAGCTTGTCTTATATCTTCACTTGAATTAGGTATACCACCTATCTCTTTTTCTGTAACAGATAATTTATTTCTAGCTTTATCAGGTCTATTCATTGAATAACCTCTATAACCTCTACGTTTTAAATAATATAATAATCTAGGTTTATTATTTTCTGCAAGTAATGGCATACCATAAAATACTAATGCCATTAACACATCTTCAAAAAACATTTCTGCAGTTTGCGGTCTAGCTATATATTCTAAAAAAAACATATTTGCTGGAGCTTCTTCCATGCTAAATTTAGTTAAACCATGCAACGAGCCTTTAGATCCTTGCCCATCTGTAGTTCCAGATATATCATAACTATCACAGCCAAAAGCACCCATATGCTCATTACCTGGATATTTAATACCATTTTTAGTTATAATATTATTTTGTAATCTTACATTCGGAACCCAGCTGACTTTAAACCTTCCGTTAGGATTTGGCGTAAACTGGACTTTCGTGTCTTTAATTCCATTTTGCCACGTAAAACTGCCAACGGTAACTTGTGACAGATTTGCGACTTCATCATTGTAATCAATTTGTTCGTAAATTTTTGCTAGATTAAATATACTATTTTTTGTTTCGTCTCTAAACGCATGTTCTTCTGTTCTTGGAAATTGTCTATAAAACTCATTTAAAGCGTCTTGGTCGGACTTTAAGCCTTCGACTTCATTTTCCCAATGCTCAATAACCCCGGTGTCAATATCTTCGCCGTATGCGTCTTTAATAATTGCTTCGGGTGTATCGAATACAGGTAGGCCATAAGAATCAATGAATCCCTCGAAGTTCCATTCCATAGGTATGAACAAACTATATAATCCCGAGCGAGTCTGTCCATTGCGGTTTCTTTTTGTAACATCTGAATCGTTATATAATTTTTTAAAATTATCACCTCCTTTATCTGCTGAGTTGCTAGTAGAACCCATCATACACTTACCTATAATTCTACTACCTAATCTTAATGTGGTTTTCGTGACCCTCCAGTTGTTGAGAATGTTTTCTGGCCTCTCCCATTTACCGGCTTCGTCATGTATGAGGAGGGCAAGCTTCTCCCCATCGTAGGAATTATCACCGGTGTTCTTCCAGTCGATGGTGGTGTCCAATCCCTGTATGTCTTCCACGGCTTCGTTGGCTGTGAGTTTTCTTCTGGTAAATTTACTGGCTGGTACACGGTATGCAAGTTCAGTCTTGGGCCTGTCCATTCCGTCCTGTATCGGCTTGAAAAAGAATGGGTAATTGACAGAGATGGGAACCACCTTATCTGTAAACATTTTTTTGGCGTCAGCACCGGACTTAGATAATATACCATACCTGGAGTCACTTGATATGGTTGCCAAGTTAACCACCTCTCCTGAGGCCATGAAAGAAAACCCGGAACGCCTGTTCTTAAGATAACACATCCCATAGGATCGTGAATCTGCTTTACAAGCTTCCCAGAAAATAAAGAATAATCTATTTGCTTCTCTAAATTCTGGTTTCCCAATATCAATTTTGGTCCACTGCAAGTACATATAATGAGTCCCAGTAATATAAGTAGGAGTGCCTTTGTTATAAAACCAAAAGCCTTGCTCCCGCTTAGTAAATTCTGAGTCAATGTATGCATACCAATTATTTTTAAAATCTGAAGGCAAGCTACGCCAATCAAATATTGTTTTTATTTTATTTAGCTCTTTAGGATATTCTTGAACCTCCCATTTATCATTACCTTTAAAAACTTTATTAGGTTGTTTAGGCAATGCTATTTTTAAATTTTGTATTTCATAAATATCACCAATCATTCCTGTTTTAGATATAACAACAATATCGTGTTCTTTATTATATCCATATTGCCACTTCTTAGATTTATTTAATCTTTTAACAGTATTTAATCTAACTGGTTGTATTATCTTATATAAATTTTGTTTATACATTATTTAGATCTCCTTTCTGCAAAACCTTTAAAAGTATCATCTTTATTTTCCAAAGGTTTATTTTCTAATAATGCTTTTTCTTCTTCAATACGATTTAATATTTCAAACGCATCAAATATAGCTAACTTTTTAGTTGCGGCGGCATTTTTTAATCTATCTGCAGAAACATCATCTTCTGTTTCAACTATAGGCTCTTTTGCAACTTTTATTAATTCCTTAACTGCGCTATGCCCAGCTTGGATTATATTCTTTTTCGTTTCTTTGACGTTCATATTTAATAGATATTGAATTAGTTAATACTCTATATAATCTTTCACCATCAATAACAAATTCATATTCGCTACTAGGTGTAAATCCAACTAAATCTTCTTTATCTATATTTTTAAGTTCTTTATCTACGTATTTTATAATACCTCTTAATGGAACTTCTTTTTCTAATAATATATTATTTGATTGAATTGGTTTTACAAAACAATAACCTTTAGGTGCATGCCATTTATTATTTCTTTTATATAAAAATATTTGGTCTGGTTTAACAAAATATTTATCTTCTTTCCAATAGCTTCTACTATTTTTTTCTATACCTCTAACATCGTACCATCTTCTAAAAACATTATGATGTATAATAACTTCATCCCCAACTTTAATATCTGTAGGTTCAGCTTTTGGAATAGCTAGAACAATACCAATACGACTAACATATTGGTGACTAGATATTTCTGAATTTAATATCAGCTCTTGGTCACCAATTTGTTTTATATTGTCGTATCGTTCTTTTTTTGGTTTGATTATAAAATCAAATAAACTTTGCATTAATATTCTAAATTATATTCAACTGCAATCGCCATATTCTTATTAAAATCTTTCCATGGTAAAACTTCTTTACCTTTTTTAATAAAAATAGAAAATTTATTATCTTCTTCTATAATAGAATCTATAATATGGCCACCATATACTTCTTGCCCTACAGAATAATGCATTGCATCATTTTTATAATCTCTGCCAATACTAATTTTTCTTACTAGGCCCATCTTCTTCAATTTCTTTTAAAGTACCGTCATTTAAATTTACAGTAACTTTGCCATATTTTTCTTCAAGAACTTTTTGTA
>PBPJ01000053.1 GCA_002725495.1 Candidatus Woesearchaeota archaeon
TACCTTTGACGATTTTATCGTTATACCCTAGACTTCAGACAAATGATGGATAATATACTATATGTAGTGCCGTATACAAAAGAACACGGCAGATATATATTATCAAATCAAATGAACCATCCTTTAATGGATAAGGATGCAGAGTTTGATGGAGATGCTATGCAACTGGAGGAAAAAGGATTGGCTTATACTTGTATGATTAATAATGAACCTGTTGCGGCAGCTGGTATGAAAATTATTTGGAAAGGTGTAGCAGAAGGTTGGGTTATTGCAACGAACAAAGTTTGGGATCATCCTTTACTTGTTGCTAAAGCTATTAAAAAAAATTTTGCAAGACTAGCAAAAGAAAATAATATTAAAAGAGTTCAAACTGCTGTAAGAGAAGATTTTATTAAAGGTATAAGATTTGCTAAGTGGTTAGGATTGGAGAACGAAGGATTAATGAAACACTACGGATTTGATGGTTCACATCAATACAGATATGCGAGGATATTTTAAATGAGTTGGATAACAGCAGTAGCTTCAGTTGCAGCGGCACAACAAGCATCAGCTGCAGGTAAATATAATGCAGCTATTCAACAAAGAAATGCTCAAGTTGCAGAACAAGAAGCTAAGAGATTAGAAGAAAAAAAAGAATTAGATCTTGCTAGATTTGATAGAGATTTTCAACAATTACAATCAGAAACAAAAGTATCTATATTAAAATCTGGTGTTGAATTATCTGGAACAGCATTAAAAATTTTAAGATCAAATGCACAAGAAGCAGAATTTGAAAAAGATATGATTGAATATAATTTAAAAATAGGTCAATCAAGAGCTTATGAACAAGCTAATTTTGCAAGAATGAAAAGCGATCTTGCAAGACAAGAAGGTAGAGCAGCAGCAATAGGTTATTATGGTCAAGCTGCAGCAGCTTTAGCTCCTTACGGAGAGTCTCTTTTAAGTGGATCTGATGAAGCTACAACTGATTTATCATCAATACAAGGATCAACATAATGCCAAAAATTCCTACATATAAAGCTAGAGGTCAAATTACTACTCAAGCTCCTTCAATCCAAACAGGTTTACAAATATCTCCAACAGCTACAGCAGCTGCAAAATTAATAAAACCGCTTACACAAGTTGCTGAGTATTATGAAAGAGAAAGAATGATTGCTGAAAAAGCAGATGCTGAAAAACAATATTTAGAATTATCAACAGAACTTGATGAAATAGAAAATAATGCAGGAAAATTATTTGATCCATTAGAAGCATCTAAAATTTTTAATACACAAGCAAATTTTTTAATAAAAGAAAAATTAGGTCAAAATAAAAATAAAAGAGTAAAAAAAATGATGTCTGATTTGTTTGATCAAGATGTTATAATAAGAAATAATAATGTTAAAAAACTTGCAAGAAAAGAATTAGATAAACAAGAAGAATATAATTTTAATACTAAATATGAAATTAATTTAAGTAAATATAAATTAGCAACTAATCAAACAGAAAAAGATTTTTATAAAAATCAAATATTTTCAAATCAAGAAAGTAGATCATTATATTTTAATGATAGTGAATCTACAAAAAATATAGCAATGGATTCTATTAATAAAGATTTATTGGTTTCTGATGTAGAACAATTAATAGAAAAAAAACAATATGATAAAGCTAAAAATATTTTAGAAAATGTAGATAATACACCTTATTTAGATTCTGATAAAAGAACTTCTCTATTAAGCAAAATTAATGATGAATATGAAAAAGTTTTAGCAGATGCAAATATTGATAATTTAATATTATCAAAATCTGGAGTTTATGTAGTAGGAGGTGAATTAAAGAATATAGATGGATCTCAAATAAAACAAAAAGATTTAGAATCTGGAATGAATAGAATGACAATGGCAGTAAACGAACAAGGTAATAATAAATATTCAACTTCTCAAGTTGTAGAATTATCAATAGCAAATAATGCTGCTGTGCCATTTTACAAATCTATTTTAGTGTCTGGTATTGCTAATATATCTGATACAGGAGATAAAACTTTAACAGAAAAAGGTTTAGAAATTTATAGATTTTATAAAAATCAAAATGGATTATCTACTTTAAGAGCAACGTATAATTTAGATAAAGAAACTTTAGAAAGTTATTCAAGATTAGATTTTGCTACAAATGTTTTAAAACAAACTTTTGATTCAGCATTTAAAACAGAATTAGATATAAAAAATAAACCAGAAGATTATAGAGCAAGAATTATTCAAGATAAAAAAATTGATTCTAAATTTGCAGAAATAGATATGCCGGGTTTATTTGATCCAGAAATTCAAAATGTTCAAACTGTAAAATATTTATTAAAAAATATTGCTAATATTTATTTTAAATCTGGAGGAACAGAAGATGATGCTTTAGATGGTGCAGTAAAATATATTGAACAAAATTATAGATTTGATTCATTTAATCAAATAGTTCCAAATGATAATTCATTGCCAGAATATCATGATGCATCAATAAAAACTTATATAAAAAAAATATATGATGAAGGTTTAATTAATAAGGAAAAACATAATTTAGATGATATATATCCAGCTTATTTTTCTTATGGAGATTTTAGTAATCAACAAGGTTTTGTATTAAGAAATAGAAAAACAGGTGAAGCGTTAACTATAAGTGCCTCTCCTCCTTTGGGAGACTTTGACGAAAGAACTTATAATAGTTCAAGAATGACTCAAGATGATGTTGTTAAAATAATTTATCCTTTAATACAAGATGAAAAATATAGATCTTGGATTTTAAAATTTAATTTATTAAAAGATAAAAGAAAAAAAATACAGAATTTAAAAGAACCTGTTGTTGTTTCTGGATTTGGTGATCCAATAGATTAATATGTCAAAAGAAAATTTAAATATAAATGAAGTAAATCCATTAGAAGAAAAATCAAATGAAATAAAATTTACAGTTGACAAAATGGGTTTAGCAACACCCGGCAAAGTTATTCCAACAGATGTAGATTATTTTGTAAGAAAACAGCGTGGTGAAATAGAACCTAAATATACTTGGTCAGAGGCATTAGCAAAATCATTTGAAATAGATAATTTGTTTGTATCTGGTTTTAATAAATTTATGCAACCAGATGGACCACAAATAGATTTTGATTTTGAGCCAACAAAAAAAATGTTTGATATAATAAATAAATATCCATCTTATATGCAAGATGCTTTTTTTGAAGCAAAAAGTGAAGATCATTTTTATTCTATTCAAAAACAAGTAGAGGAAAGAATTGAAATAGAAAATGAAATATCAAAATTAGGATGGAAAGGTTTTGGAGCAAGAATGATAGCTGCGGTTGCAGATCCTGCTGCAATAGGTTTGTCTATAGCAACTATTCCTTTTGGTGGATATGGAGCATATGCCACAATACCAACAAAAGTTATGAGATTAAAAAGAGCTTTAAAATTTGGAGCAATAGTAGGTGCAGAAAATTTAGCTATAGAATCTGGTTTAGTTGCATTAGATCCAATGAAAAATCCAGATGATATTAAATATGCATTTTTAGCTGGATTTGGTTTAGGTTCACCTGCTGGATGGTTAGGTAGAGTTAACGCTACTAAAAATAAAGTTCCAAATGATATTGTAGTTGCCTATAAAAAAACAGATGTTGCTGCAGAAAAAATGAAACAAAATTTAGAATTTGAAGAAACACAACAATTTGCTGCAGAAAATAATTTTGATTTAAATCCAGATTATATCAAAAATCAAAGAATGAAATTAACTGATGAAGCTAATTCTATGAATCCAAAAGTAGTAGATGATATAAGAAATGAACCCGGTGTTGGAACTTATTGGGAAGAAAATTTTAAAAAAACACATTTAAGATTTGATCTTGCAGGACAACTTAATAGATCGCCAGATCCATTAATTAGAAGATTTAGAGAAACATTTGTATCTGATCCGGTTGTTGGAAATCCTAGAGGAGATACTGCTGTTGAATGGAAACAAAGAACATCTTTTCAAACAATGTATCCTTATATGAATTATAGAGAAATAGCATTAAGATCATTTAAATCTTTAAATAAAGATGTTTCTTTTAAAAACACATTAGACGTTGAAGAAAGATTTGAAACACTAATGTCTGATTTAAAAGAATTTCCAGAAAGATATGAATTTTCAAATGAAATAACTCCAGAGATGAAAAATCTTGCAAAATATGCAGATCAAGCATTTAATGATACTTTAGATATTGTATCTCAAACAGGAAGAGAAGGTTGGGAAGATGTAGCTCGTTTTAGAAGAAAAAATTATATTCCTCATGTTCATTCATCAACAAAATTAAATCAAGGATTAGATGCTTATGGTGAAAAACAAATACAAGAAATTTATGCGAATGCTTTAAAAGACATGAGAGGTGATCTTGGGGATAAAACATTTAATTCTTTAATAAGTAAAATGGTTAAAAAAATTGCATCTCCTAATTTTTTTGGTCAAGAATCTGATCTTGCAAAAATTTTACAAGGAACAAATGAACCTGCAATAAGAGAATTTTTAGAAGATTTAGAATTAACAAAAGATCAAATAGATGCAATCATTGCTAAAATTCAAAAAGGTTCTGGTAATACCTTAGATAGAAATGCAAATAGAAGATTACCATTTGATTTAAATGCAAGAATCGATGTTAAAAATTTAAAAACAAATAAAATAGAATCAGTATCTGTAAAAGATTTTACTGATAGAAATTTAACAAGATTATTAAGAATGTATAATAGTCAAGTTCTTGGATCTGCTGCTATGGCTAGATTTGGCAATTTTAAAAATAATAAAGAGTTTAAAAATTTTATGGCTAAGTTAGATGTTAGATCTAAAGATTTTAGAAAATATAATAAATTTTACAGAGATAAAGAAAATATAGAAGTAATAGTAGCATCAATAACAGGTAGACAATCTCCATTAGAAAAAGGAGGAGACCCAAATGGATTTACAAGAAGAATGGCAAGACTTGTACAAGATTATAATTTTCTTCGTTTATTTGGTCAAGTTGGATTTGCTCAAGGTGCAGAACTATATCAAGGTATATCCGAAATAGGATTAAAAACATTTTTAAAAGCAAATCCTGCATTTAAAGATATTTTAGATAAATTAAAAGCAGGTCAAATAAAATTTGATGATCCAATATTAGAAGAGTTAAGATCTCAAGGTATACCAGTTGGATTAGATAAATTTATGCATACACCTACTGGAAGATTTGATAATGAATTAGAATTACCTATAGGAACAACTGGTGGCAAATTAGATAATGTAGAGTTATTATCTGGTAAAGCTAAAAGATTTGTTGCCGATATATCATTTTTAAATCCAATGACAATGTATACTCAAATTATTATGGGTAGAGGTATGGCTTTAAAAATATCTGACATTGTAAATGATTATGTAAAAAAATTTAATACTACAAAAATATATAATAAATTATCTAAAGGTGATCAAATAAGATTTAAAAGATTAGGTTGGACCGAAGATCAATTTAATAGAATTGCAAAAGAAATTAAAAAACATTCTATTTATAAAGATGGAAAATATCAAAGTATAAATTTAGAACAATGGTCTCCAGAAGCTAGAGCAAACTATAATATTGGTATGCAAAGATTTATAGATAATGTTGTGCAAAGAAATGATGTTGGATCTTTAAATAGATTTTTTACTACAGATTATACTAGAATATTAACTCAATTTAGAACATTTACTCTTGGTTCATATACAAAACAATTAATGAATAGATTGTATGTTCTTGCAGAAACAAGAGGTAAAGATTATCATACTTACGCTACATTTATGGCATCCATGATAGGTGCTGCACAATTCTACGCAGTTCAAAGTTACATAAATTCTTTTGGAAGAAGTGATAGAAAAGAATATTTACAAAAAAGATTATCAGTAGAAAATTTAGCTAAGATAGGATTTTTAAGATCATCTTGGTCATCTCTTTTACCCGGTGCAATAGATAGTGCTTTACATCCTTTTATGGAAAAAACACCATTTAGCTATGGAAGAAATACAGAGTTAGCTTCAAATTTTGTTAATGGTATTCCTACTATAAATTTATTAAATACAACATTAGATTCTACGAGAACTTTAACTAAATTGGCTTTTGATGGTAGCTATCAAGCATCTAAAAGTGATATATCAAAATTAACTTCTTTAATTCCACTACAAAATGCTTTAATAATAAAAAATATTAACAATATGATTGTTGATGATTTAGGAGAATAATATATAGAGAATTAATATGACAATATCTTCGACTACAGTAAAAAATTCATATTCGGGTGATGGTAGCACAACTACCTTCAATTATACATTTAAGATTTTTGCGGACTCTGA
>PBPJ01000014.1 GCA_002725495.1 Candidatus Woesearchaeota archaeon
CATGACTACTTAAAGATTCACTCTTAACGCCCGAAGGCGATAAGAGATTTAACGCTTTTTTTGCGTTTGAATTCACTCCACATCTTCGTATTGGTCTTCAGGAACAGGTGGAACTGTTACCGAATCCCCGAAGTTTAGCAGTTGTGCGGAGAATCGGTTGTATTCACGACCGTTCTTCGACATTTGCTTGTGGCGAAGGAACTTAACTACCATTGGGAATGAAGCACCATCCTGTGTCCAGTTAGACACGGCGGATGCAAAATGCTCCTTCTCAAATCCGGTTAGCCAAAGAGTAAGGCGGCGACCATCAGTAGGCCTAATCACTCTTACTGCGGTGGATTCACCATAGTTTCCTTCAATTCCCTCGGTATAGCCCTCGAAGATATATCCTGAGAACAATTCACTTGTTCCAGTTTCCTCGTTGATAGAGGCATCCATCCTATCTCGATTAATGTATCGAGTAGGGGTGTCGCCCTTGCTATCCTCAGCAATCTCGTTCAAAAACGCTTCAATCTCATTCATTTCTGCCATTTTCTTTTTCCTCCCTATTGGGTTATTATTCCATGTGTTAAACTACCTATATAAAAGGTTGCTTAGAGGTTGAAGAAGTTTAAGGCAACGGTTGTTTCCCATGAATAGTTGTGATATTCTTGATAGTAACCCCACCTAAAAACAAATTTAGCCCCGCTTCTTCGACCCGATGCTATCGCATCTTCTAATACTCTCCTTACATTATTAATGGCTTTGGGGTCACTATACAATATTCTTAATTTTTCAAGAACCTTAAATTCAATGTAATCCATGTATATATTAACAAATGAATCAAAGGAAATTTCAATTACCTCATTTCTTCCTCCGTAGTTAGCAATAGCATTATATAGATTAATATTTCTTTCATTTTCATTTTGGTCTTCAGTCATAAATGCTATGGAATCTCCAAATAATGAATCAGAATTAGGGTCTAAAATCAAAAAACCCATTTGATGTTCAGCAATCTCCGCATCAAAATTATTAATTATAGCCTCAAAATCATTTAATATCTCTTGTTTATTCCTACGAATATCTCCATTCGCTGTAAGATTATCAATAACATTTTGTATATCTGCATATTCTATCAATTCTGAAATGTGTTCTATAAAACTTGTTTTCAATGATTTAATTACCTCATCTATATTCTCAAATGCCGTTCCATATCCTATATCTAAACCATCATCACCATAACTTCCTGATGAAATTACAAAGGCATAATCCACTCCCTTGCCCCTGCCCCAATTCATAAAGGAAGTGTCCATGTTTTAAAGTTCCTACACAACTATATAAAGATTAAGCAATCTTTAAATAACAAAAACAAAATTGAAATATATGGCCTTATGGAAAAAAGAATGGGATAAATTCACCGATGAGGCTATCGGAGTTATGAAAACTCAATCTGATAAGACTAATGAAGAACGAGAATGGATGAGTTATGTTTATGATACAGATAAGGGATATGAGTTAGGAACAGTTAGTTATGGAGGTTTAAGCCGAATTGAGGTCAATCCTGAAACAAAAGAAAGGCAAGACCAAGCCAAGCACGGTTTTAAAAACGGGCAGAAGAAATGGACAATACACGGACACCCTTTGAAAGATGGTAAAATATACACAGGTCGTCAATACTTTTCAAGCACAGACATATGCCGAGAATTCGTAAGAAGCAGGGATAATGATGAGTTCGTTTCGCAGTTCTTGGTTTATCCTCATAAACAAAAAGACACCCGCACGAATAAAGAGGTATTCCATAATCGTGTGAGAATATTGGTGTTTCCCAATCGAGAAACGGTAATTAGGGCTATGCAAATGTCTAATCCGACTGTGGATGTGAATTCTATTACTGTTGAATCAGGGCAGAACAGAAATGTGGAAATGTCTGATGGTTCGAGTCGTTTAAAGAATGATGCAGGTGTGGATTGGTTTGCGTTCCAAGAGGCTTTGGGTAAATTAGGTTGTATGGGAATCGTGGATTTGGAAGGGCCTCAACAGGGTTCTAAGATGTTTCAAAGTGAAAATACATTAAAGGCGTTTAATTTTGGAACAGTTCTTGTGATATTGGGATTGGCTTATGCAATCAAGAAGGCTAATACAGGATTTAATTTTGATGCAGAAGGTATTGAAATCGTTGATGACTTATCCGAATATTACAATAGATGATACTCATTTAAATTATCTCTAACAAATTTATCTAAGATTAGTTTAGGATTTTCATCATCTTTAGCCTCAATGATAATATCAAAATAATCTTCAGGAATTAAATCAACCTCTATTTCACTATTATGCCCTCTTGAATTAAGGTGTATTTCCCAATCATCAGGATATGTATTTTTTATTCTTTCTTCTTGTAGGTTATTATCAATATTTATTTTAATTATTTTCCAGCCTTTCTTTTTCAACTTTAATACCTCATTGTAATATCTCACATCATCAACTACAATATATTCATCATTATTGCAATTATTCAACATCGTAGTAATCCACACATCTTCATATAATTCCTTTCTTGCACCGTCACCTATTTTTTGAAATAGTAATCTATCTTTTTTTCCTTCAGGAATATCATATACGAATCGAGCAAACTTCTTCACTCCTTCTGCTAACGACCTTCTTTGAAATACTGAATGATTCTCAATAACTGAATTTGCTAAAGTCGTTTTTCCACTCCCCATTTTTCCGCAAATCGCAATCTTGAGAGCCATAGGATTAGATATTGATTACACCTATATAAATACTGCGAATTTTTAAATAGTCGTTTTTTATTATATTGATTATGCCTCGTAGTTACGCCCTTCTTAATAGGAATAAAATTAAGAAGTTTAAGGCTATGAGAAATACAAAAACTAAGAATGATATTATTTTAATTATGGGACCAATAGCAAAATTTAAGCCCGAAGGTTCGAGAGTTGATGATTGGGTAGGTAATAGTGGAATGTATTATGTATTCACGATGAAGAAACATAAAAGGGATGGTTGGGTTTGGGGTAATAAAAACACCCCTATTGAAAGAGTGGGAGTTGCTAAATTGATTGGTGAAGCACGGCGTTTTGGTAAAGCCGTGTATTATGCTAAGGATGGAAAGATGAAGAAAATTGGTCCTGCTATCCGAGGCGATTATGAACTCAATGGAGTTAATTAAGCATTTCTTTTATGAGTAAATTTTCATAAATGTTTTCATCATTTGTAAATAGTTTTTTATAGGTTTCTAATCCCTTTTCTAATTTTACTCTTCCACTATCTAAAAATTCAGGAGAGCAATCGAACACGCCCAATTCTAAAGTGTTTTTATCAATACAAATAAATCTAAAATTATTTACATTCTCAAACATTGAAACATAGATATATGCTTGTAAATCATAACTATACTTCTTTGCCGACCATCTAAAATTCAATATGTCGGTAGTGGTTTTTAAATCTATAATGGTATCTCCTACAATGCAATCTGCCTTGCCCCTAATTGGAATCCCATCAAATACGGCGATATTAGGAACTTCATACTCACCTTGATTAATTAAATCCATACAATAAGAATTTTTGCTGAGTGCTTCGACTAACAAATTACAATTATCAATTTCAGATTGCGTATATACTTCACCGTGTATTGCTACTGCTTCCTTATATGTTTTTGTGTTCTTAGAAGCCACAGGAACTACATTTAGTGAGTTGAATTTCTCAGGCTCTAATATTTTCCAATGGAAGAGTTTCCCATCTCTTAGAGGTTGCGATTCTTTTTGACCTTCTGTCAGACTCTTAAGGTATTGTTTTGGAGATTTGAGAATAGTCTTTATACTACTTGAACTTAGTGCATTCTGTCCCAAATAACCATAATAAAAATCATCGTCATACATTTTTTCAATTAATTCGTCTTTATCATGAATGATATTATCAAAGGTTTTAATCTGCACCCTAACACCTCATAGATAATTCAAAAAGTGGTTTAGAGTTTGTTCTGATTCCTTTGAACCCAAATTTACAACCCTTCGGCCAATTTCAATTTGAATCGTCAAAATATCGTTCCATGATTCTTCCGTAAGTTTCCTCGGTTCGCTCATAATATACAATGAAAGAAACACATATATAAATTTATCTTCCATTCATTCTTTGACTTTGGACTCTAAACTTATTTACATCGAATCCTTTCCAATCTTTTGCAATCTCTAACATCACTTTAAGTTGAGGATTCAATTCCGTAGTATCAATTTTTTGTTCTCTCTTTATTATTTCCTTATCCACATGATAATTAGTTAGTTGGTTATAATATCCATTTTGAATCATACTTGAAAGTATTACCCTTACTTTCTTAGCATTAGTTTCATTATCGAGAGGAATTTTTATCTTTTCTTCCCCATACTTAGCGATTACTTCAATATTACTCACGGTTTCGGCAATCAATACATCTAATTCTTGTTGATTAAGAGCCTCTATCTTCTTCCTTTCCACCTTGAATAAATCCTCTATAATATCGTAAAAATTTGATACAGTAATTATGGAAAGCCTCAAAGGATTATCAATAATATTAAACATCACGATATAAGCATCGTCTTTATCATCCTTACTTACCATATCTATTTCTGTATTCATCGTCAAAACCATATCTTTTGGATTGATTTTTAAATTCATTTTATTCAATTTCTTCATTTGCAACACCTATAAAATATTCCCTCATTTGTAATATCGAAATTCTTCTTGCATACAACACACACTCTATACCTCATTAAAAGTATATCTCTTAAGTTTGTATCTTTTGCCTCCTGTAAAGTTAATGGTTTAGGATTTTCATATAAACCATTTATAAACTCCATGACCTCTTTTTTGATTGTTATTATTTAATACTATCTATTTTTTAATCTTTGTATCTCTTCTTGAAGAATACTATGTGCTAAATCAGAAGCATTCTCATATAATTCATATATATCATCAGGATTTTCAACAGAAATACTGATATTAGATTTAGCCCAATTAGACTTACCTCCAATCTTAAATTCAACAGTAGGACCAATGTTTATCTCAATCCTTCCATTCACCCCTAATTGTCTTTTTATCTTTTCACTTATTTCTCTTATATCAGATTGATTTTGAATCTCAAATTCACTATTCTCATCTCCCTCAACGCCAAGATGGATTTTATTACCTTCATTATTAAGAGAAATTATAGCATTATCATCTTCAACAAAAGAAAAATTCTCAGAAGTCTTAGCGGAATTATTGAATTTATTCTCGATGAAATCATAATGTCCTATTTCCCCTTCAGGACCAACGACATATAGGCGGTGTTTTAAACCACCATTAGTTTCTTTGTCTTTCCATTCCTTTCCTTGATAGCCTTCTTTAATAAACTCTATAACCATTTTAAAACCTCATCCATTAACATTAATATTTAGTGCTTCACAGATTTCCTTATATCTATTTCTAATTGTGACTTCAGTAACACCTGCCGCCTCAGAAACTTGTTTTTGTGTTCTTTGTTCCTTCTCTAAAATACTTGCTAAATA
>PBPJ01000023.1 GCA_002725495.1 Candidatus Woesearchaeota archaeon
ACACTGGCGACAGGCATACGCCTGTCTATCATTGACCTATCCTGTTTTGTTATCTTTTTGCTATCAAAATTTACAAAATACCTTCCCTCACCAACCTTCCCTCAATTCATTCTCGGATTTGCCGACATTTTTCTATCGTATCAACCAATCCCATAGTTAGAGCCTCTTGCAAACCTGCCTTTTCCATTGTTTCAATCCCTACTTCAGTAGTTCCACCCTTAGATGCTACCATTTTTACAATTTCATTCAATTTAAAATCGGTATTTTCCATCAATGAGAGAATTCCTTCAACAGTTTTCTGAATTATTACCTCAGAATTACTATCCGAAAGTCCGTTTTCCATACCACATACCTTTACAGTATCAAATACTTGTGCAAGATAAGCAATTCCTGAACCTGAGATAGCAGTAATGGTATCGAGATTAGATTCTTCGTCTTGTTTATACTGTATTGAGTATGCTAAATTATTAAAAATCTTATGATATGAGGTTTCGTCTGAAATTTCACAATTTTTATTTTTGACCCATCCATTAACTCCCTTTCCATATTCAATAGCGAGGTTGCTCATCGCCCTAATTAATTTTATATCAGGCTTCATTCCCTCATAATATGAAATAGGCAATCCGGCGGCGAATGAAATTATTAATTTATCATAATCTATTAAGTTTTCCATGACTTCCTCCATATTTTGTGGCCTTACACATAGAATAATCACATCACTATTCTGCTTTAAAGATTTTATATCACCAATACCCTTTACACTTGACCCACTAATCCTATGAATATATTCATCTGCAATTAGTTTTGGAGAATCTCGTTCAGTAAGTAATATTTGAACCTGATTACTGTGGCTTAACATTCCTTTAATGAGTGCAGTTCCGAAATGACCTACTCCAATCACACCCACAGTAAGTTCAGACATATTCTTCAATAAAAAACCACAGTTATAAAACTTACGATACCACAATTAAACCTTCATTTTTATTTTCATACCTATATTCAAATTTGACGCAAACGGGTTGCAAAAGACGCAAACGGGTTGCAAAAGTCGAATAAATACATTATTAACTATCTCTATTGCTGTTATATAGCATTTTTTTGGAATTTTTTTCCTTATTCCTTTGACGCTTTTGGGTTGCATCTTCAAAATAAATAGACGGAAACAGGTTGCAAAAAGATAGTTAGGGAGAGAAATTAGACGCAAACGGGTTGCAAAATTATGATAATCTATGTTTTAGTGATAAGTATTATATAGTTTATTCCCACTATTAATATTATGGTTTCTTTAATTTGTATGGGTGGCGAGGTGTGCAATGGATGTGGTGTTTGCACAATTAAAGAACACATTGAAACCAATTATAGTGAGGATGATTTTGATTCAATTTTAAATAGTGATACGATGTTAGAATTATTAGTAAGAGAAATTATATTTGAAGAATCTGAAGTGGTTTCCACATTAGAAGAACTTAAGTCTTTGAGAGAGGAATTAGATAAACCTTTTGTTGATGATGAGGTGGAAGAAATTTATCCATCGCAAGAAGATAATGAGGTAAGACGAACACCTATTCCAACACCAAAATTATCTAAAATTAAATATGTTGCAACAGACTACAATACTAAGGTAAAACAAATGGAGATGATTGATAGTTTTTTTGAACAATTAAATAATACAAGTGAAGGCCTTTCTAAGACGACTTTCCTCAAGTCTATTAGTAAGGATAATAAAAAGGGTCGGAAAGACTTTGATGATATAATTAAGACTACACTTAGAGAAGGAGTTTTAGTTAAAGTAGGAAGGCAATATTATCTTAGAAATAATATTATCACCCAAGAGAATAATTTTCATAGAAAGGTTTATCATATTATTTATGATAATGAACCTATTTCATCATCAGGAATTCTTACTCAATTAAATTACAGGAATTCTAAGGGTCGGAGAAAATTACTACAAATCCTTAAACTCATGTCGGAGGAAAATCTAATTAATTATTCTTCAAACAAATGGAGTGTAAAAAGATAAATAGATTTAAATACTTATTCTCTAAGTCAAAAATATGAGTATTTGTTATTATATCCCTGTTAAAGATGAGTTGGAATATCTTGAGAGGTCTATCCCGAACCTATTCAAAAATATGGGAAAGGATGATATGATATTAATATCTATTGATAAGGATAAGACTCCCATTTCTATTAGGAATTATCTTTCAACCTTTGAAGATGAGAAGGATATAGCATGGTTTAGAAATGATGGAGGCCATCCTACTATGAAGGTAGTTGAATTTGAATGGTGTCATGATTTTTCTGCTTTGAAAAACTTAGCGTTTGAATATACAGATAAGGAATGGATTTTTCAATTAGATGCTGATGAGAATTTGACTGAAACTTTAATACAACAAATAAATCCCTTTTTAGAAACTGCGAAGCAAGAGGGTTGGGATGGAGTAATGATTCCTCGTATCAACACATATACTGATTTAGAAGATTATCCTAATTTCATTGAAGATAATTATCTTCATTTTGCTTTTAATGATAGAGGATGGATGCATTGGCCTGAGTATTGTTTAAGAATTTATAGAAACTTAGATTATATTCGATGGGTAGGGGAAATTCACGAATCTATACAGGGGTGTAAAGCCCACTTACAAATCGAGCCTTCGGAAGACTATGCAATAATTCATGAAAAATCTATATCTAAACAAATTATTAGTGATGAATATTATAATACCTTTGAACACCATAGAAATCTTCATCACCAAAATATTCAAAACAGAAAGAAAGTAGTGGAAGCAAAATTAGAGAGTATTAGATTTAATTCAGAACAAGGTTTTGAAGAAGAAAACATATAGGTTTAAATAGTTAGTCTAAGTAAGAGGAAATGATAAGATGGCTCAAGTAGTAATGGCGTTAGATTTTTCAGGAATGGAAGATTTTGATTTTAATAATATAGTAACTCAATGGTTTATTGATAACGAAGTTCAAGTCAAGGAAGAATCATTCTCTAATGGAAAAGATATTCTTAATTATAATCATTATGAAAAATTTAATGTAGTTATATTTAATTTTGATAATCTTGATGGGGATTATTTTTCGGAGTTATTTTACACATATTTGAATTGTATTAAAGACCCTTCCTCAATCAAAGTTTCATTAGCGGAAGAAGGACAATTCGGATTTGAAACTCTTGTTGAAACGACCTTAGATAAATTTTTAGAGATGCTAAATACTGCTGATGGAGAGGATGAGTAAAATGGATTGGAAGTGTATGACTTGCGAATCCATTACACCATATAGAGGGTTGTGTAGGGATTGCACCGAATATGATGAAAACGGTAAAATTCTAAATCCAGTTCCGAGAGTTAAGGTCAATTCTTTAGGCCTACCTATTGTAAAAAAGAAAGGTGGGACTAATCACAACATTAACAAAGGCTTTAGAGCAACAAAGAAAATAGATGTTCATAAGACCTTAGTTGATGACTTAAAAGAACTAACTACGGATGCAGAAGAATATATAGACTTAGCATGAATAGAAATGATTGATATGAAGATATTATATATAGATATAGAAACTAAAAACAAGTTTCTTTCAGGATTAGATTTCAAGAAACCTGAAGGTTGGTTAATTAGTTGTTTTTGTATTTATGATTCTTATACAGGAAATAAGTATTATTTCGTGGAAGATAAAGAAGAAATCATATCTCATTATGAAAAAGAATCACTATCTTCTGTAAAACAAGATATTTTTAAAAACCTGTATAATTTTACGGAGGCCGAATCAATAATGAATAACTTTTACAATGAGGGATATACTTTAAACAGTTTTAACGGTTTAAATTTTGATTTCCCCATCTTAGGAAAACCAATTCGTGATGGTGGTGTAAATTTAGATAAGATTATACATAATTTTGAATTAGATAATAGAACAAGAGATTTATTCTTTGATTTGAATTTACACACAAATATAAATTTTAGTTTGCAGAATCTTATTAAAGGTGTAATAGGGAGTAAATATAGTAAAAGTATGAAATCTGCTTCCGCCCCTATCCAATGGAGTAAAAAACAATATATTGAAGTATTAATGTATTGTATGTTAGATTGTATCTATACAAGTGAAGTTTTTAACAGATTAGAGAAGCCTGATGCATTATACAATATAGATTATAAAAGATATGGTAAAACTCATAAGTGTAGTATTAAAAATTATGAGATAGTGAAAGAATAGGAGGAATATTATGGTTAAAAGGAGTAATATAGAGGATTACGAGTATGATAGTGTAAAACAATCTAAGGGTAATAGTAAAAAACCTGTTAATAGGATTGATGCATCAAGAGATAGAAACAGTAAAAACATTTCTAAAATAAGAGATGCTAAAATTCAGCCCGATGATTTTGATAGTCCTTTAGAAGATATGGAAATTTTAAGGGCGATGGGAATGGATAGGTGTGAGGGTTGTAAAAATTTATACCCCCTACATTTAAATAGGTGTCCGACTTGTAATGAAGGTTAGAGGGATTATTATGGCTGAAATAGTGAATATGGTAGCGAGTCAAAGAATTTGTGATTTTATAGATGTGAATGAAGTATCTTATGTATTGGATATAGATTATGAAAGGGAGCAATTTCCCGGCCTCGTATATAGAATTGCCGAACCAAAGATTTGCATCCTATTATTTAGAAGTGGAAAGGCAGTTGCTACGGGTGCAAAAAACAAAGAAGATATAAAAACCGCTTTCACTATGATGAGGGATGATTTAAGAAATAATGAATTTAAATTATATGATGAAAAAGATATTATTACGGATTATCACAACATTGTAGTTACAACAGATTTGTCCGACCAATTATCGGGAGAGAGGTTGAATCTAACAAGTTTGGTATTCAGCCTTCCTTTCCAATATACAGAATACGAACCTGAGCAATTTCCGGGTTTGATATATAAGAACCCTGATTTGAATGTGGTTTATCTAATTTTCTCAAGTGGTCGTTGTGTTATTACTGGTTCTAAAACCTATGCAGATGCTTTAAAGGCTGAGGAGAAACTAAAGGAAGATTTGAGTCCCTTCATAGGTTGATAAAAATGAGTTATAGTGCATGGGATGAGTTGGCTTCTGATTATCCAACCCAAATTAAAAAGGGTTTTGATGTTGGAGAAAGTCGAGGACTTAGTAACTTGGAAGGAATAACTAATTTGTTCATAGATAGATATGAAAATTTAAAAGATATTTTTATTAAACAAGCAGGATTTCATCCGAGTGGAAGTATAAAAGAAATTAAGAGAGAATTCCGTATAATTAATTCTGATAAGAGAAAATATCAGATAATAGGAATGGTTAGTGAAATGAAAAGAACTAAAAGTGGAGGTAAAATGATTACTTTGGAAGACTCCACATCTCAAGTAAGGGTTTTCATAAGGAAAGAAGACCCTGCAAGCGATTCATTACTCATGGATGATGTGATTGGAATTAGAGGTTCTTTTGAAAAGGATGGTAAATGGATTTGGGCGGATGAAGTCCAATATGCAGATATATTAGTAAATCATCAAAACAAAGGCGGAGAAGATATTGACCCATTCTCTATTGCCTTTTTGAGTGATTTACACATGGGGTCAAAATACTTTTTGGAAGATACATGGGATAAAATAATGAAATGGTTCAACGAAGATGATTTGTCTAAAAATATTAAATACTTAGTCTTATCAGGAGATTGTGTTGATGGCGTGGGAATATACCCTAACCAAGAGAAGAATCTTTCTATAACAAATGCTTTCGACCAATACGATTTTTGTGCAAGAAAATTGGATGAGTTACCCGACCATATTACTCCTGTAATATTACCGGGAAATCATGATGTAGTCAGACCTGCTGAACCTCAACCTGTATTAGAGCCTGAAATACAACAAGCCTTCAACTCGGCAATCCATGTAGGGAATCCTGCAAGGGTTAATTTAAACGGCTTGGATTTATTATCTTATCATGGTAAATCAATGGATGATTTAGTTCCACATTTGGATGATGTGACTTATGGAACATCTATACAAGGAATGAAACATATGTTAAAGAAAAGACATTTGGCTCCAATGTGGGGTGAGAGAAATGCCTTATCTCCCGAAGAGAGCGACCAATTAGTTATAAGAGATATTCCTGATATATTTGTAACAGGACATACCCATAGCCATGCAGTTAATTGGTATAGAGGAGTTCCCTGTATAGTATCATCCACCGTTCAGGGACAAACAGATTTTATGCAAATGTTAGGTTATTCAAGTATGAAAGGTTATCTAACCCTATACAACGGTCAAAACAGGGAATCTAAAGTTTTGAAGTTTCATCCCAATGATTCTTAATTCAAGGTAAGGTGAGTGTATGAGAAAATGGATTTTTCACGGAAAGCACTTGCATCCTGATTTAGAAGATGATTTATATGTGCAGTTCATGGCTAATCTATTTTCTGCATTAACTACTGCTACCCTAATTGGAGCATATCATTATTTTTTCCATTTTTAGATATTCCTAACCCAACATTTTATATAGGTCTTTAAATTAGGGTAATTTGGTGTTATCTTTGGAATATACATTATTGGGAATCATGATGATTATTTTCATCGGATGGGGTGGAAATCTAATACTATCAATTAAAGAAAAAAAATTATGAGGTGTAATAAATGAAGGCAGGAGTTAGAGCAAGGTATTGGAGTAAATTTAAATCACGAAGAAAGCATTTTCTCGCAGGTAAGTATCGTGTTAAGAAAGGGGGGAATGAATAATGTCGCTAAACGAAAAATATAATTCCGTAAGACGAAATATAAGGGATAATCCAAATAATCCTTATACATATATTATGCCAAAATATAATCCTCTCAAGAATAACATACTTGAGGACACTAAAAACTTGTGTAGTGATTATAATGAAATTTGGGGGGCTATAATACATAATGATAATACTGTAAAATTAACTCAAAAATTTATTTTCCAAGATAAGAAGATTTTCTTTTCGGCTTGGAATAGGATAAAGTCATTTAAAGGAAGTAGTGCAAATATTGAAGACCTCACCATTACTGTTGGAAGTTATGCAGACCTATCGGTATATCTTGAGGCAAATCCAATTGATGAGGAAGAATGATTATGTCTTTGATGGTATATCTTCATACCGTCTTTATCCTCTTTATGCTTTTGTTTTGTATTAAAGTATATTTTCTAATGGAGGATTTATTCAATTATTTGAAGTCAGAAAATCATACTCAAAAAGATTGGAAAGGAATGGCCGACCTCCCTCCACCTCCACCTCGGCCTACTAATTGGGGAACTGCGGAAACTATGGAACTAATGGACTCAAATGATTATGAGGGATTACAACTATCGAAATATGAAAAGGGAGATATAGTATAAACAACTAATAGATATTTTTATATAGGATGAATTGAGAGGGGTGTTCATGGCGAAAAGACATTGCGAAGAATGTGGCTATGGTTTAACGGCGAGAGCGAGAAGTTGTCCTCATTGTCGAAAACGAAAACGAGGAAAGTATTAAATATGAATAATAATTCAACAAAGATATGTTTGTTGTGACCGAAATTGATTCCGAAAAAAATCGGATTGTCTGTTATGGTTGCCTCGTAAAAAATCTTAAAGAATACAGGAATATGAAAATATTTCGTCAAACTATCGTGGAATGCGATTCCTGTAAAAAATGAATTTCAAATATTGGGCCATTAGCCAAGTCAGGATAAGGCACTCGGCTTTTAACCGAGGGATTCGCAGGTTCAAATCCTGCATGGCTCACCATTTGAAATAAAAAGTTATAAATACCTTATCGTGCATGGTGAAGTATGGATAACTATACTTTCTTACTTTCTGATATGGATTTTTTTACTGAATGCGACCCTTCTAACTTAGTAATATCTTTTGATAATATTTTAACATGGGATTCAGAAAAGTGTAAAAAGGATATAAATAGATTCATCAATCAAATGAGAGATGGTGAGAGATATACAGTCTATTGTATGGAAACCCCTCCACAAAATTTAATACATTTGATACTCGCTCATGTTAATTTCAAAAACCAAGCATTGAAGGCAGGAACTTCTAATTCATTAATTCCTCAATTGAATTGTTATTTCAAAGATGTTAATAATGAATTAAATTTGGTATATTGTAGTTAATTTTATATAGGTCATAAAATTGTTTTCAAATATGGGTCAGATACTTGATAAACAATTAAAGTTTGATGAGTTAAAAGAAAAGATAGAGGGAATAAAGACTGAGATGAATAAGTTAGAATCTCAATTAGATATTCTTTCAGAAGATTATTTCAATTCGTTGAAAGAGATACAAAAGTATTGCTCCCATAATATGATGTATGAGCGTGGAGAATATTTTTGCACGACTTGTATGCTTACTTCTCGGCGAAAGGAAACTTTTGAGCAAGATGTAATGGAGGGGAACTAAAAATGGCTAATCACCTAAATAATATGCGGTGTTATTTAGCAGGACCTATTGATTACGCCGATGATGATGGTATAGGTTGGAGAAATGATATTTCTGATTTTCTTGAAAATTTGGGCGTATATATTTTCAACCCTTGTAAGAAACCTGTCGCTGATGCTATCTATAAGGAAGTCGAAGAGGAAAAAACTAAGATGTTGGGTTTGAAAAAATCCCATAGATATTTAGAACTATCTCAAAGAATGAAAGAGATAGTCCATTTTGATTTGAGAATGGTGGATGTATCTGATTTTGTAATTGTTTATGTAAATCCTGATATACCTACATTCGGCACTATTCACGAATTGATTAATTCATTGAATCAGCGTAAGCCTACCTTGGTTGTCTTGGAGGGTGGTAAGGCGAATTGTCCTAATTGGTTGTTTGGTATTATGAATTTTAACTTTATTTTTGAAGATTTCAATGACCTCAAGGAATACCTTATTCAGATTAATAAAGGTCATGTTGATGCAGACCTTTCTCGATGGGTATTCTTTGAATGAATTAAATTATACCTAATCTTTAAGTAGTCGAATCAGAATTTAGAAAACATGGCTTTACCATCCTTGGCTGATTTGTCTATGAAACAAAAGGCATTAGGGATTGGTATAGTAGCCATTACGGGTCTTGCTCTTGCAGGACAAGGAAAAACCCTTAAGTCGAAAAAGAAGAAACTTCCGAGTGGAGGTAAAGCCGACTATATGAAAAGCCTTGGAGGAGGCGGTGGTGGAGGAGGCGGAGGCGGAAGTCGTGGTTCATCTGCATCATCCAAAAAAACTTCCTCCACATCCGATGATTCAACTTTAGCAACTCCTGAAGAAACACTATCTATTGGTGATGAAGTTTCGGAACAAGAACCATTAACTCCCGACTCCTCTTTATTAGACTTTTTAAATTATAATGTTCCTGAAGATGAACAAATTTCAACACAAGAAGAAGCATTAGGGCAACTTGAGCAATTACAAGAACAAAATCCAAATGCAATAGTTGAATATAATGAGCAAGATGGCCTAACATTAGACCTATTCCCTGAGTGGGATGGACCTACTTGGTTCAATCCTGCAACTGCCGTTGGTATTCAAAACCTATATGAAGAACCTGATTATGGTTCGATAGGTGATGTGGTGTCAGCCTATACAGAAGGGAATATAGAATATAGTGATGCCTATAATACCTTAGTGAATGATTTTTCATATTCAGGAAATGATGCAACTGAGGAGTTGGAAGGAATAGAGCCAACAACTGCAACCTCTAATTTTTGGGGAGGAGATTGGGATTGGCAAGCAAACTTACAACAAGGTATTGCTGATGGAACTGCTTTTAGTTGGTTGAATGAGGATTCTAATCAAGACCCTACATCAGTTAGTGTTACAAATAATGTTGATGGATGGCTTCAACAATATACTAATGATGAAGAGATAGAACTTGAAGAAACTGATACAAGTTCTTCAGACTCCGAACTTGACTGGAGCATACAACAGACAATTGCAAATAACGAAGCCGCCCAAGAGGATTCCACACCCGCAACATTTACATTATCTCCATCCTCGTCAGGATATGGTTATGCCCTTTAAACAAAACTTTTAAATAGAATGCAACGGAATTTTATTTTGGAAAATGAATATAGCATTAATAGATGGCGGGTATTTTGTTAAAAGACTCCAAAAACATTGGTTGCCTAATGTATATGGTAATATGAAATTTTGGAATGATAAATTTGAGAGGAAAAAAATCGGCATAGATGAATTGAATGAAAATTTATATCGGATATTTGATAATGATGTTAAATATCTTGAAATCATAATGAACAAGATTGATAAATTTGATAAGGTTATAGTATTTTATGATGGTATTTATGGAAGAAGGGCAAGAGGTAAATACTATAAAAACTATAAGAAGAACCGTTCAGGAATTCATGCGTTGAAACACAAAGGAATAGACATTACTCAAAAAATAGAAAAGTGTCTTTTCGACCCCTATCAACTACGACCTACATGGATTAGTGAAATGGATATGTTTAAGGAGGCGGATGATTTAATCGCTGAATATATAGAAGACAACCCTATGGAAAAAATAACAGTTTTTTCCACCGATGGAGATATGTATCAATTTTTAAATAAAGATAATGTTTCTCTCCACAATTTCACAAAAATTATAACCAAACAAGAAATAGAGGATAAGATAGGATTACCGATAGAAAAATATGTTTCGTGGAAAACTCTCGTTGGTGATTCTTCAGACAATTTACCGGGAATGCGAGGTTATGGTCCGCAAAAGGCTAAACTCATGTTAAAAGACTATGACTCATTCCTATCTATTCCTAAAGAATTTTTTGTGATGCATTATATATCAGCCCATACGGTGCAAGATTTGGGTAAGAAACTAAAGAAGTATCGAAAATCGAATAACCTATCAATAAAAAAGGTTTCCACTAATTATGGGTCATGGTGGAAGAGGATTGAAGATGGAAAAAAAGCCAACCTCAATAAGATGGAGTATGATAATCTATGTAATGTATTAAATGATAAGATAAATTGCGTTATTGAAGACCACAACCCCACACTAAATAATCAGTATCGAGTAATAAAATTGCCTTTTAAGGAGAAATGAAGTATGGATTTGATTAGAATTTTGATGATTTATGTGACTTTTATTGTTGCTATAATGGAATTATCGTTCATAATTTAGAAGGCTTTATATACCTCTCTATCTTTTCAAGAGTCGTGAATAATATGGATGATAGATTAGCAGATTTGAAAAAGGGCGTTCAAATAGGTAAGAGGGATTATGGAATAGAAGAAAGTGTAACAGGGATGTATAGGTGTAAAATATACGACCACGATGATTTTAATGAGGATGAAGATACACCTATTGAAATTCACAACATATGTGCAAAGTGTCTTT
Organism: Candidatus Woesearchaeota archaeon; assembly: GCA_002725495.1. Lineage (GTDB taxonomy): Archaea > Nanobdellota > Nanobdellia > UBA10117 > ARS21 > ARS21. The sequence continues at coordinate 11,383 of PBPJ01000023.1, forward strand.
TTATGGAAGATGACCCCCATAATTTAGGGGATATTATAGAGGCAACGAGTTATGATGCAGACTGTGATGATTGCGGTGGGGATTCTATTATTAGTTTAATAATAGGAGTATGAAATCAAAATCTTTAAGTAGGTCTATTTCTAACCCTAAGTAATGGATTCATTTTGTATAGAATTAACTGATTCTGAACTCAATTGGTGTTTAGAACACGCAGAAAAAATAGTCGAACATTATGGGAGAAAGGGCGATAAAGGCTCAGGAACATATAACCATAATAAAGTTGATAGTAATTTAGTAGGATTTAAATCTGAAGTGGCTTGTAAAAGGTGGTTTGAGAGTTTTATTCAACCCTCTAAGATAATTTGCCATTTTGAAGACTATCTCGAACCTAATACTAATGGCGATATTCAAATAGATAGGCAAGGCTTTGAGATTAAGGGACTAAGACCTATTCATTGGGATAAATTTAAGAGGTGTATTCCCCCCCACCAATTAGAAAAATATGTTAAAAATAATCGTATTGTATTATGGACTGTCGCCACAGGAGATATAGAAAATAATGTGGTTGAAATTAAAGGGTGGAACTGGTGCAAGGAAGTTAAAGAGTATGGGGAATTTAGACAAACCATTTGTGCTAACATTTGGTTGAAGGATGATGAGAAGATGAGGTCTTTAGATTCATTGAAAGAGTTAATCATTAAAGATAGTGAGAAACATTTAAATAGGTGTAAAATTTAAATCATGGAACATGAGGCTGAAAGATTTAATCGTGGATTCTTTGAAACCATATCAACATCAATTAGCCGAATGGGACAAGGATGATTTTGAAATTTTTTTCATGGGGTTTGGAAATTTAAAGGTCATTAGTGCATCAGGTTTGGAATTTGAACAAACATTTTTCTCAAACGCTACTGATATATGCTTGGCTTTAGATGAATTAGGGTTCGGAGATTTAGATTTTGAGGAAAGAGATTTTTATTGGATGATTCATGCCGAACCTGCTCGTATTCATCCCCACCTATTAAGGTGTTTAAAAGACAAAGGAAATCGAGTTTTAAAATGGGAATCTGAAGAGGAGATTGATTGTTTTAGTGCCGAAGAAGGGATTGATTTTGAGAAGGTTGAAACATGAAAGATAAGTTATGTTCGGTTTGCGAGGTTTATTATTCGGCTAATCTTAAAAAGTGTCCTTATTGTAAAACTAAGTCTGAAGCAGATTTGAGGGTTTGGTTTTAAATAGTTTTAAGTAGTATTATCAATATATAATTATTTATGGATATTCGCTATGATGTTCATGAGTCATTCAATAGGGAAAAATGGACTCAAGAAGCGTTGCCTTATGGTGATATTTGGATAGGTGCTGAAAATCCAGTCATAGTCGAAAGAAAAACTTGGGATGATGCTTATAATTCTTGGCAATCCAATCGCTTAGATTCTCAAATAACAGAAATACTCAAACATACAGATAAAGGAATAATTCTCATAGAAGGAAAACTTAATAACTCTTGGATATGGAGAAATAAAAAAAATTATAGTGCTACTAAGGGTTTGCAAACTTATTTGAATAGAATTAATTTAGAAGTAATGCCTGTGATATATACTGATTCTAAAAATGATACTATCAAGTGGTGTGAAAAAATACATGAGAGAATAGTAAAAGAAGATTTCGGCATATTTATTCGCAAGGTAAAGGTTTTAAAATCATCTCGTAATAAATACCATAATATTATGAGTTTGATTCCGCAGATAACTTTGGAACGCTCTAAAAAACTTTACGACCATTTTAACTCTTTGCAAGACTTTATTAATAATATAGAAGAAGCACTTGAAATTGATGAGAAAACAAGATGGAAAAATCAAGTAGGGAAGATAAAGGAATTTATTGAAAGTCCTTGGGGCGAAACTAAAGAGAGAGAAGTGATAGTGGATAAAACTAAGGAAAGAAAAATTTAAATAGTTGGCTATTATTATCTTAATTATGACTCATGTTGTAACTTCTGCTTGTGTAGGACATAAATATCAAGACTGTGTGGCGGTTTGTCCAGTTGATGCTTTTAGAGAGTTAGATACCTATTTAGTTATTGACCCTGATGAATGCATAGATTGTGCCGCTTGTGTATCGGAGTGTCCTGTTGAAGCGATTTTTGCAGACTTTGATTTGCCCGAAGAACACGAAGAATGGTTAGAGAGAAATGAGGTGGAGTCTGCTGATGCTCCGCTTGCGCTTGGAGATTCTCCTGTATTAGCATAGGTTTAAATAAGTCTATATCTTCCTCACTCTATGAAGATTACAAATATCCTAAGTTTGTTTGATGGTATTTCTTGTGGCCGAGTGGCTCTCGATAGAATAGGAATAGAATATGAAAATTACTATGCAAGTGAAATTGATAAGTATGCAATAAAAATTGCTCAAAGTAATTTTCCCGATACAATTCAATTAGGAGATGTTAAAAATTGGAAGGAGTGGAATTTACCTCAAATAGATTTATTGATGGGGGGTTCTCCCTGTCAAGGTTTTTCCATTACAGGAAAACAACTAAACTTTGAAGACCCCCGTAGTAAATTATTCTTTGAGTTTGTGGATATACTAAATTATTATAAACCCAAATATTTCTTATTGGAAAATGTAAGGATGAAACAAGAATATCAAGACATAATTAGCAATTATCTCGGAGTTCAACCTATTAAAATAAATAGTGCATTGGTATCAGCCCAAAATAGGAATAGATTATATTGGACTAACATCCCTAATATTTCTCAACCCTTAGACAAAGGTATAATATTAAAAGATGTTTTGGATGGTGATGAGTCTATTGAAAATTTTATAAATTACTTTGATATAATGAAGCCAGTAAATAGTAAATCTAATCGAGTAGGAATAATCGGGAAGGGCGGTCAAGGAGATAGAATATATACTACGGATAAAAAGTCCGTGACTCTTATGGCTGAAAGTGGCGGGAGAGGTGCAAAAACAGGATTATATTTGACGGGTGAAAAGACTGTTAGAATGTTGATGCCTAATGAATGTGAAAGATTGCAAAACCTTCCCGATAATTATACCGAAGGAGTAAGTAAGGCTCAAAGATATAAAATGCTTGGTAATGGTTGGACAGTTGATGTTATAACACATATTTTGAATAATATTAAATAGATTTATATAGTTATTATTTTGGGTTATCATTATGAGAGTTAGGAATGTCCTTAGTTTGTTTGATGGGATTTCTTGCGGAAGAGTCGCTCTTGAGAGGGCAGGAATAGAATATGAAAATTACTATGCAAGTGAAATTGATAAGTTTGCTATAAAAGTGGCTCAAGATAATTTTCCCGACACACACCAATTAGGAGATATTAAAAATTGGAGAGATTGGGATTTAACAGACATTGATTTAATAATTGGAGGCTCACCGTGTCAGGGATTCTCCTTTGCAGGGAAACAACTAAACTTTGATGACCCCCGTAGTAAATTGTTTTTCGATTTCGTGGATGTATTAAATCACTATCAGCCTAAGTATTTTATTCTTGAAAATGTGGTGATGAAAAAGGAATTTGAAGCGGTCATTACGGAATATATGGGTGTCGAACCTATTCTAATTAATTCAGCATTAGTTTCAGCACAGAAAAGAAAAAGACTATATTGGACAAACATTCCGAATGTTAGTATTCCTAATGATAGAGGAATAACTTGGGGAGATGTGAGAGAACATGGAGTCGAGTGGGGGAATATGTATTATTCCGATAAAGCACTAACTTGGCTTGGAGAAAATGGGAGGAGAAAGAATAAGAAACTCAAAGTTCATGCCGATGAAGAAAAAATGCAATGTTTGGAGGCGAGCCATTCAAAAAAATATAGTAATCAAAGGTTTTTTGGAATAGTTGATGCCCCCTCCCAAATAACGGGGAGAAGACTAAATGAATTTGGAAAGAGGGAGGATTATAATAAAGATATAAAAATTACTCAATGTTTAGAAGTTAGAGGAGGAGATAAAATTAATTGTCTTACTACCGTAAAAAAAGATACAGTCATTTCACCATTACCAAAGGGCAGATACCCCGATGTATTCAATACGCTGGAAGAAGGAGTTCATTATAGATACATCACCCCTCTCGAATGTGAAAGATTACAAACACTACCCGATAACTACACAAAGGCGGTTTCTAACTCACAAAGATATAAGGCACTCGGCAACGGTTGGACTGTGGATGTTATTGTTCATATCCTAAATCATATTAATATAGAAGAGAAACTTTAAGTAGGTCTTAATAGAATCCTACTCTATGTCGTTTTATTTAGAGATTAAAGCATCGTTACTAAAAGATGTAGTTAAAGCCATAGAAAATATAAATGCAGAATCCATTTGGGTAATAGACCATGAAGGAATATATATTAGAATGTCTGATGTATATAGATACAAAATGTTAGAGATAAACATCAACAATCGTGATATGGTGAATTTTAAATTTGATTCAGCGAAACCATACTACTTAGGATTAGTTATTGATAGGTTAAAGGATGTGACTAAGACACTCAAAAGTTCTGATTTACTAATCATGGATTATAGTGATGGAAATCCATTTATTACTGCTGAATCTAATGGCTTGAAAAGGAATATTAAATTGATTGATATTTCCTTGATAGGTCAGCCCCCTGAATTGATGGTTAGTCAAGAATACCAATCAGTTATTGAGTCTAAGAAAATGTCGTCATTTTTGAAGGCCATTTCCAAATCTATCTCTTTCGATGTAATTATAAATGAAGGTAAATTTATTATAAGGTCTGAAACAGATGAAGGCCTTGCAGAAATTTCTTGGTCTGAGGAAGATTGTAATTTAGATACCCAACTATCTGAGAGCGTTACTAATTTTTCAACGGCTGAAATTACTAAGGCTTTAGTGGCTTGTAAGAATAACTTAGTAATTAAGGGTTCAAATGACTCTCCAATTTCCTTTGAGTGGGAACTCGCTTCTAATTCCACGATTAAATCACTTGTTGCACCGAGGGTATAAGATGGCGACTAAACCTAAAATATTTGATTCGATTAAGTCTATGATTGATGTTGGAGAGGAGATTACTGCCGAGCAAGTAATTGATAAGTTAATAGATATGGGGAGGAAGGAAATACCTACGAAGAAATCATTGTCGGTAAAATTTAAAAATGATAAACAATTTATCGTGATTAAAAGAGGCAGAAATCCGACTATCTTTAAACGCATTCTTTAAATAGCAGGGTTGTAATTTATTTGTTATGCCTAAGAATCTTCCAATTGAAGTCACTAAGATAGAAGATTTCATAATGGAAGATGATAAATTCAAAAACTTAGATTCTTGGGTAAATCATGTAGTTGAAGATTTAGAAAATGTTGCATATCGTAAATCCAATGGAACATTAGTTACCGACAAGGCTAACGCTACTAACCTTAAATTGAGCGAAGATAGAAAAGATGCTTTAGCGGAAGATTTAGGATATAGGTTTGAAAAAAAGGGTGAAACTTCTCGACTTATGGAACTTGAAAGAAGAATTATAGGAAAATATCGAATTAATATGGTTGATAAAGAAACCAAAATAGAGCGAAAGGAGGTTTTAGATAAGTTTATTGATTATTTTAATAATACACCCGTTACAAGCGAGAATGACCCTCAAAGGATTGACGATAAATCTGAATCTGAAGATGTGGAATTGACGCTGGATGAGGCGATTAGAAGAGGTTTATTGATAGCCTCTATTGAGTCAAATAAGAAGGTAGCAGTAGGAGGTGTTATAGCAACATTGATAAAATATCCTGTTAAAGATGTTCAAAGAGGAGAGGTGGCTATAAAAATAAATCAAGAAAAAATGATACCTAAATTTGAGGAGTTTATAGAAGATAAGTCTATCGAAGATTTAAAATCTATTTTGTCGGAGGAATTCCCTAATTTTAAATTTGCTGATGCAAAGGAAGATGAAGAACAAAAATATGAAATAGAGTATTTTTTTCCTATCGGCGATTATTTTCCTACTATTGTTTATTATGAAAACAAAACCCTTAATAGAGAAGGAGAAGTTTCTTTAAAAAATTTAATTAGGAGATTTAATGTTAAGTCAGATAAAGAATTGATGAAAATTTACAATTGGATGATTGCTAATCAACCCGATGGCCCTGAATATCCTCAATCAACAGGAGGGAGTTATGTAATGGTTTTAACCAACCGCCCTTCCACAACACTTAGACCCACAACTGGGATGCCTTGGTATAACTGTGGTTCTTGTGCTTCTTGGCAAGGAGGTGCAGGACCACGAAATCCTATGGGTAGGCAAGGATATACCTCATCTTGGACAGGATGGACAGATATGAAGTATATGAATATGATGGCAATAATATTCGCCAGTAATGATTCATCAGGAGAGAGTGATTTGGAAGAAATCAATTCAGATTGGCCTATTGTCTATGATGATACTTGTAAGGGAAGAATCATATTAAGGTGGGGATATGTTTCTGATGATGAAAATTTTAAAGTTGAAGAAGATGTAATTGATAACAAGGCTCGTATAGGATTTAGCGTGGAAAGGTATTATGGTGTGCAATCAAATAAGACGGCTCAATATATCAAAATATTAACAACTGCGGCTTCAATGGTCTTAAATGACTCAGGATTGAGTGAAAAACATTGGAAGATGCTTCATAGCCCTCATCGCCATTGGGGGGCGACAGACCGAAGCGAGGCAAGGAGAGGAGGAGGGGGAGTTTCTGCTTATGGACAACAAATTAGAACGGCAAGGCAAGGAGTAATTAACCAGTATTATTATGTGGATGAAACCGTTGATGTTTTAGACGAGCAAAAGAATATCGCAATGTCTAATACATTGACTATCGGCGATGCAATGGGCTTAAGTAAAAGAAGAATTCCTGTCGAAGTAAGGGTATTGTTAGCACAGAATCCGAGGATATGGCTATACCCTAATGCAGTTAGCGAACTCTTTGGACTAAAGGACTTAACAACGAACCTCATATTACTTAGTTCTCCTTCATGTAGTTCTCAACAACAATTAGAGTTTTTCAATCACTTAGATTTTTATGATACGGAAGACCAATACTCCCTCATCAAAACAATGCTCAAGAATCAAGCCTTTGATGAAATCATCGAAAATAGATTGATAAATTATATTCAACATAATTTTTCCACTTTTGAAGAACTATTTAACAATAATAAAATTTATCTCACCTTGAATAAAGAAGATAGGGTGACTTATAGCCTTTTCCTATTATTAGATGCTCCTGATACAGTATATTCTCTTTATTACATTCCATTTTCGCAAAATACCATTAAAAAGATGATAGATATTCTATTTGTGAGAAGGAGTGTAACTGGAACTTATGGGCTTATCCATAATCTTTTATTTGCTAAGAATACTGATACTAAGAGTTATATAAAAATACTGGATATTCTAAAGAGAAGTTTGAATTATAAGAAAAATAAGTATGTAAGAGATGGGTCTGATTCTTTAAACTTGGTTTTAAGTTCTTATGTGATTAATTATAATTTATTAGACAATAATAGTGTTAGAGATTATTACTTGCAAGTCATCAAGAAGATTTGTAGTGAAGGTGCTATTGAGGCCAAGCCTCGTTCAATTGAAAGTTTTATCATCGCAGACCGAGATAGTATGCTTAACTTTTTAGACCGACAAGGAGAGGAAAACGGATTAGGAAGCCTTCCTTTCGTATATGATTACTATCTTCAATGTCTAAAGAAAAAGGAGGCAATTGGTGGTGATGATGTAAATAGAGAATCTCTATTCTCTAAGCCTTCTGCATTAGGTATGTTTTTACTACTAAATTCAAAACCTAAGACTATTCAGAATTATAATTCCATTGAAAAAATTGGAACGATGCTTGGAATAGATAATATAAATGATTTTTCTAAATTAACCGACCCTACTCTTTATTCTCTTTTATCTTGTATGCTCGATTTTAATTCCCCTAATTTTGCGGGAGAAAAAATTATTAGTAATCCTGCGTTAAGAATACAATTATTCAAGGCTTTAGAAAATAAGTCATTGTATGATAGAAACTTTACGCAAATAATTAGAGAAAATATTATAACCTTATCATCCATTGATGTAAATAACTTTACTTTTTATAAAGATGAAATAGAATCATATATTTTAAATACAATTATGGAAAATCAATATTATGCCCTTTTTAACCAGCGTGGAGATTTCAGAATCGCAGACTTAGCCAAATACTTAATTGAGCCTAATCAAATTGATGAGTTATTTATAATAAGTTTAAAGGAGTGTTTTGGAGAGTTTTATAATGAAGATTCCTTTATAGTTAGAAAACCTTTGCCTGTTGAAGAATATGTTAGGGCGGTGGATGATGGAGATATAGAATTAATATTAGAATTAGAAGAAGTAATAAATAATATTAAAGAAAGTGAAGAATGGAAAAAGATTGATTTTTCAATGTTTGCAGATTTATTGAATGGATTTTGTCAAAATCCTCGACTATCGGAGAAGATTCAAAATTTTATTATTTTCGATTTACTTGAAATCGCAACAGAATATGAATTTGAAGATGCTTATAGAAGATTAATGATGCCTACACTATATTTATCAATAGCGAGTAATCCTAACATATCTCCTTCATGCATCACTTACTTATTAGATTTAAAAGTTCCCGAACTTCCACAAATTAAGAATAAATTAGCACAGAATCCTAATGTTCCGATGGAATATTTAGTTTCAAATAAAATAAGCACAAAGAACACATTGTTTGATTTATTCCCTTATCAAGTGTTGATGAATACACAAATAGACCAAAATGATTTTTATAAATTATACAACTATGTTCTCACTATACTTAATACAAACATCAATCCTAAAACTTTTAACATGAATCAATTTGTTAATCAAAGTTTAAGTCCTTACTTAAGTTTTGAAAAGGGTTTAGAATTGAGGAAAAGTATAGAAGAACTATTATATAAAAATAATAAAAATGTATTCTATTGGAGAGGGGGCTTTAACCTTGCTAAAAAATTCAATAAAATAGATAATATTAATTACTGGTTAATGGGAGGAGGAGAAGGAGGAATTGCAGACAATCCTGTAATTCCCTCACAAGAATATCAACAATTTAGTATCTTGAAATGGGATTCGGATAAGTCCAAGAATGTCCTTATGAACATAGAAAAACACCAAATGGTAAATAAAACAACAATGTATGTGGAGGGAACTCAGACCTCCTTTGATGAAAATAATCATTTACAGACAATTCCAATAGGAGAAAATATGAATGTAAATCGGTTATTCGGTTTCATTCCTGAACAAGCAAGACTTCCACCGGGCGAGATACTATATTGTAATACTTGCCTTGAGCGAACTACTGAAAAAGGCAAACCTGTAAAATATAGATTTAAAACTATGGAAGAAGCAATTACACATAAAGAAAATAAACATCCTGATGAAGAAGATTTTATTTCTGAACCCGATAAGGTAAAAAAATGGACACACGAATGTATTTTTATCATAATAGATAATGAACCTCCGTCTAAAGAATTAAGGATTCCTGATTGGAGATATGCCCTTACTGCCGATACCTATAAAGACCTCATTAACACAATTGGAGTGAGGGTGGGAAGTATTGCTATGTTCGATAGATTATACGATACATTACCACAGACTTGTAATTTAGGAAACCAAGAAACACAATATCAAATATCGGATATGATTAAAAACATTAACCTAAACCAAGCGTGGTCGGTGGATTTCATTGATGAAAACTTAGATTTGTTGTGTAATGCTATGCAAGGGGAGAGTGGAAATATGGATATGTGGAGTAATTTTATATTTACTTCTGATTTTATCGAACATTCGATTGGGCTATTTAATGACAATCCTGAGAACTATTCTGATTTGATGGTTTATTTACTAAATTGTATCGAATTAGATGTAATTGATTATGCAGATTTGGAAGACCTAACCTTTAAGATTACTGATATAGACACATTAATCATGGTAAATCGGTTTTTAAGTGAAGTTAAGTTTTAAATAGTCGCACCCGAATTTGTAATTTATGGACAACATCCAAGTTAGGGTTAAAGAATTGCATACTATAAGACAACCCTATCAAGGTAAAAAATATTCTATGCCTCTCCCCCATTATTCAAACGATTTAGATGTTGATTTAGATGAGGAAGAAAAACTCACCCTCATCGAAGATTGGACTAATAGTTTAGCAGACCAAATAAACAATAAACCTCATAATCCTCGTTCAGATATATTACGAAATACAAAAAAACGAAGTGAAATTGCGAAGTTGTATAAACAAGAAGGAGATATAGATAATTCTGAATGGCGAAATCGTTATTTGCAGGAAACAGACCCTTCTAAATGGGCAACCTTCGGCGATTTAATTTCGGATGAACCTATTGAGGATAATTATTGGTTTAACTCTATTATAGGTCGAGAAGGAGCGAGATTGGGTAGGATATGGGATTGGGGGTATTCGACTAAAAAATTTCTTCGAGGGATGATAGAGAATAAGGTTCGTGGAGCCAATATAGAATCGAGCAAACATTTTGTTGGTAATAAAGGAGAAAAATCACGAATATTTGATTTGCTTAATGGTTATTACTACATAACCACCGAGGATGCTGAGGCCGTAGGGCAACTGTTACCATTCGTAATGAAATTCGTCAGTAAATTGAATACTGAAGATGACTTTCTTGAGTTAAGACAAAAAAATCCTAATACGGGTGAAGATATTTCTCCTAATCAAGAAGAAATCCAATATAGTTTTGAAAATCCTAATGATATATACCATACTAAGTTGAGATTTCAAGTATTAACCGAAGTTCCTGTGGAGCAGTTGCAAGAAATAGATTTAGATTTAGATTTAGTCATTAAATACTGGATGGCTCAAGAAAAGTTACAAAGAGGTGAGGTAAAGGCTCCTGCTATGGTAACTGGAAGAATCATGGGATTCTTTAGGGCCAATGGCTCATACGCCAAGGCTCTCGAAGATTTAGGAATAGATAATAAACAATTATCAGTTAAGATTAAAGAGGCTCAAAATCTATTAGATGAAATAAATGAATTTGATGATGAGGAACTTCAATCATTTGTTGATAGTAATAAATCCCGAATAGAACCTGTAAGAGATTTCCAAACTACGGAGGAATATGTTTTTGAAACGATAAAAATCTCTAAGTTATTAAATTTGATTACTGATAAGGAAGCGAAAAAGTCACTTATGCAATTTAGGCCACCTGCATCGGCAGGTAAGGATAAGGGAGGATTATCTATCGAGAACAAAATGAAAACATTAGCCTTAGAGAAAGAACACTTTCTTATTTGGATAACCAATGACCCCGTTCAAGTTATTAATCAAAACACATCTCAATCATGGGGTCAAAACCAAGGCACCCTATGGAATGGAAACGATGATAGAAGAACAGGAAGAAGTTGTATTAATTTTAACGGTCAATATGCGTGTGGGCCTTACTTTGATTTCTATAATGGGAATGGAGTTGCTTATGTTGCTAAGATTGATGAAGATATAATCAATGACTACATAAGTGTAATGGATAAAAAGGATAAAGAGAAATTCCCCAACCTTTCTAAAATGAGTCCTGAAGATTTGTTTAATAGTAATGAATGCGAAATAGTAGGCCGTATGAGTTTGAGGTGGGGAGATAAAAGGAATACACAAGGAAAGAAAATAGGTTGGGGAACAGGATTAGAAACTACTATTTATCCTAAAGAACAAGATTGGGCATTTCAAGCATTCCAAGGAGTAGCGAGAATTTTAAAACAGGTGAAAGATAATTCCGGAAATAGCATTTGGGATTCAAGCCTTAATGAAAGAGGAGAGCCAATGCAAACTATTAAATGCCCTTATAAGATGGGGTGGGCTTACTTAGACTATAATGCAAGTGGCTATCACAGTTCGATTCCTGTGGGAGATTATGACTGTGACGGATTAGGAGCAAGTAAAGCATTAGTCCCTAATTATAACGCCGGTTTGAAATTCGGTCTGAGTTCATCGAGTTCGGCGCGTCAAGTTCAATTAGAAGAGGGAGTCGAAGTAAATTATGAAGATTTTGTTAGATTTGACTTTAGAGATTTTCAACAAATTACTCAAGGCCTTTTAACAGATATTCGGCTCTATGGAAGTTTGGACCCGTCTATTTATAGAACAGTAGCACAAAATCCTCAAATATGGGTTTCTGAACCCTCATTAGCAATAGTTATAGGTGGTTTATTTAGTAATACTCGCCAAGAGCAATATCAGCCGATAAGAAAAGAATTTTTGGAATCGGCTTTAGACACATCCTCTCAAAATATTTCATGGCTTCTTCAATATCCTGTCAATGAAACCTCCATAGCAGGAACATTAGATATGTATGATACTACTAAAACTTGGAACTATGGAGAAAATTGTCTGTTGAAAGACATATACAATCATCCCTCAGTCATGCAAACATTTAAGGGACACACACCTGATATATCCATTCAAGAACACCTCTATAACCAAGAGATAAAATTAGTGGATAGTGCAACAGGCCAAGATTTCGCTATGGCTTCGGATTTATTCTTGTTAGATTTGAATTTAAAGACAGGTAAAGCACCTGCACGAATGATAGATAATGCGATTTTGACCGACATGATTCAAAAATTAAAGGGTTCTGCTAAGAAATTGAAGATGGATATGAGTTCCTCTTCCAATATGTTCCCCCACATTGATGTGGATTTGGAATTTTGGTCTAACAGAACGGAAACCGCTAATGTATTAAGAAGAAACACCGGTTTGCTATTAGCCTATTATCAACTGAAGACAATTCATAATCTTTCTTACTCACCGCTATTATCCACTAATAATTATAAAGCCCTTTGTGAAGTTATGGGTATAATATTTAAATTCCTTCGTTCCAATGAGATGACTTCAAGAAGTCGTAAAAAAATTATGAATGACTATTATAAAGCATATAAGGCATTGACTATGACTTTATTATATGATAAATCCGATATTGCCAGCATATGCTATTCCGATTCGACTCTTTTTACATCAATAATACATCCTGAATTATTAGGTTCAAGGAGTGTTATGAATTGGGCGTTCAATTCATTATATGGAGTCGCACCGTCACCTCAGTTTATAAGGCTGATTAATAATGAGGAGGAAACAATAAACAATCCTCTCACAAAATTAGTAATTAATCCCGATGATGTATTATATATCGAGGACTTGCAAAATACGATTTGTATTAATGCATGGGATAATATCCCTCTCGGAGATATAGAGGGAAGTGAAACTTTCCCTGAGCAGTTTGATAAAGCATATAAACTATATATGTATTACTATCTTTACCACTTTATCCGTTCTCCTCGCACATTCAATAGACTTTTCAATTCTTATATTAATTTTATTGATGAAAATGCAACAAAAACATACTCAAAACCCGAAGGCTCATTTCCCTTAACTGCAATACTTCTCGATACTTTAGTAGGTTCAGATGGAAATCTCCTTCCAAATAACCCCTTCATAGATAATAGACAAATAGACAAATTATATCCATATCTCAACCCTGATTTGAATACAGTATCAAAAGATGGGTCATTTATTCCAAAAACGGCGACCCTTGCGGAATTGAGAACAAAGGTATTTGGTAGGGGTATGGATGGACAAGTTGAGCCATTTGAGAGGGATTCAGTAGGGGTTGATGGCTTAAATTCTTTTATAGCATTTATCCTATCTGCTGATGATGGCCCTCAACAATATGGGATGGACAACCTTTTTAAATTACTAAGAACTCCAAATCAATTTAGGATGGCGGAAAGTGCTATGCTAAAATTAGCATTGGGACCTTACTTTACTAATAGAAGAGGAAATTATATTTTTAAAGTCCCTACTGAATTAAAGAGATTATCTGAAGCAGAACTTGTGGATTTACTATATAGTGATATGGATGCTTACGCTCAAAGAGAAGAAATTCAAAGTGATATAGAAATTAGACTAAATCAGTTGAAAAACTATTTGATAATTTTTGCACAGAACCCTTATATCCCTCAAACTATGCAATCACGACTAATACTATCCAATAAAAAGACAAACGCATTTTCTAAATCTGTAAGTGTAATAGAAACAACTAATGGTCGTAGTATTAATCAATCGGAGGCTAATGTCCATTATGGTGATATATTTGACCTTTATGGGAGTAATATTTACAATGAAGTAAGATATAAGGATATAGTAAAGGAATTAGTTAAAAATCCTATTATTGGAGTTCCCACTATAAATCAGATAGTAACTTACATTGATGAATCATTAATATCTGAATTAATATTAAATGCTAAATTTGATATAGATGCTGAAGACTTATTCAAGCAACAAGATATTATTAATCAATATCTATTTGATATGGCTCCTGAAATTATAGAAAAGAACCCTGCTATAAGTGATGAGATAAGACTTAGGTTATTTGAAATATATCTTAATAATATTTTTAAAGCCCCTCGGCGGGACATGACTGATTCATTAAAAATACTTAGAGATTTTGCTTATGATTCGGGAGATAGATATAATTTTAGAGATATTACTAATTATGGTAATTTCCAATCGGTTTTGCAAAAACTCAATTTTAATAACATAGGTATGTGGAGGGGCGGTTTTGGGAAATTTAATATTAACAAATTTATTCCCCCAAATGTAGTTAGAGAAGGAGATTCTATTTGCGAGCAACCCATCATTAAACAAAAGCCCCAATTAATTATAGATATTAATTTTAAACCTCCTTATGAAAATGTTTTCTTATCTAAAGACGAGCAATTTTTGACGGAAGAATTACAACAAGAATTAGAGGAGATTGAAAATTCCATAGAGGAATTAAACGATGAGATTCAAAGCGAGGTGGAAGAATTAGGTTGGGACAATTATCAAGACTTACAGGAGAATATGGTGGAAGATATGAGAGGATTAGAAGAATATAATAATCTCCGAGCATTACTCCAAGCAAAAGAAGGAAAGGTTATGGAAAAGGGAGAGTTAAAACAAAGGAGGACTGAAATCAGACAATCTGCTCCAATTAAAACTACAATTCGTTATATAGATAATAAAGAGGAAAGTCAAAAAGGCATTAAACTTTCAGGAAAATATTGGGATAGTAGTCGTAAGAGAATGAGTAATAAGTGGAGTGAATTTTATCCTGATTGGAATGCTGTATATGGTGCAGGTAATTATGGAACACGGACAGATGGAAGCCCTAAGAAGTGGAAGAATCAAGTTACATTAGTTTTCTTTGATAATAATCCCAACATAGGATGGAATCCAATTTCCACGACTGGAAACCAATTACCCAAATGGAGAATGGAAGATACCTATTGTGATAGTAGGTCATTCAAAAAAATTATGGAAAAGATGGTAAATAATATGAAATCCCCTGAAGAAAGTTTAATTCCATTATTACTAACTATTACAGACTTTATTGAAAAAAGCGGAAACTTTAGATGGCATTCAAGTAATGGAGAAATAATTTCGAGAAACCCCGTTAGACTATTAAGTGGTGATACCTATAAAGTAGGAATTGGAAGGAGAATAATAAACCTCGGTTATATCTTTAACATAATTGATTCAAATAAACTATGGCAGTATCTTGAATATGCAGGAAGTGATGATGCTTTTTATACGGAAAATAAGATAGCACTCTTAATGTTTTTGAGTAATTTTCCGAGGAACCACTATTCCAATTATAATAGGCCGAATTACAAATTTATAGAATTACTATGTAAGATACAGGATGAAGAAACTTATTATGAGGCTCTTGCACAATCAGAATTACTTATCCAAAATTATCCCAACATGGCAACTATGGGTTTGAATACATACTTTAATTATGATGCAGGTGAATTAGGAGAGATAGAAGTAAAACCACAAGGTATTTTATATGATACATTGGATTATATTAATTTTACACAAGGAACTGGATATACCCTACTTACGAATATGGGCAGGAGGATTGATGGAGTAGCAGACGATATTAGTATTTTTGCTTCAATATATGAGGCTTCAATCTCTCGACCTAATTCAAACATCCATACCTCAACAAGAAGCACCTTATTAGAAAGACAAGAGGATTGGGTAGTATATATGAGGGAGCAGGGAGTGGTGAATCCTGAAGCAATCGTTCAAGAGGCCGAAGAATATGAGGTTTCTAAAAAGGAAAGCCTTAATATAGATGATAAAAAGATGAAGAAGTATATTAGATTAATTTTAGGAGGTAAAGAAGATGCCCAAAGTAATGTGTCCTGAATGTCAAGAAGTATTTAATAATCGTAAGGCCTTAACAGACCATAAGGCCAAGACAGGACATAAAGGAGGGGCCGTGATTTACATAGAACCTAAAAAGGATGAAAAGAAAAAGAAAACTAAATCTGAAAAGAGTAATAAGAAAAAACCATTTGAATGTCCTCGTTGCGGAAAGAGATTTAAAAACAAAAAGGCTTTAGAAAATCACCAAAGAGATAAAAAGCACTTTGATACAAAAAAGGTTTTAGGAGGAGCCAAGCCTGTCGAAATGAAAAAACTTCCAGCCCCAAAGGAAGAAAAGAAAGAAGAACTCAAAGACGATGTAGTGGTAGTAACCCCTCCTGAGATAGAGGGAGATGCATATGTAGTAATAACTAATACAGATTACGAGAAAATTATGAAGAATTTAGATACTTTAAAAAAGACTATCTCCTTGGATAATATATCATTCCAACAACTCACACACACCGATTCGTGGGTGGTGACTTACGCTCTTAAAAATGAAGATGATTGGGATTATATTCTGTTTTATTGCGACTTTGTTGAAATAGAACACAATTTAGAATCCTTCCTATCTCTCCAAGATAAAATAAATTTAGATAGCAAACCAAAGGTTTTTGATATGGCATCATTAGATTCGAGAACAGGAGTTAGTAATGATATTTATGATACTCATGATTGTCTGATTATTACACATGAAGATAAAGAGGCAGTTAGTTACGGCGAGTTGATAATTAATATAAATCAAACCATACTATCTGATGCAAATGCATTAGGATGGGAAGACCTTCTTCTGATTGGTGGCGAATGGGCTAAACCTGTTGTCGTAACTAAGACCGTCACTAAACCTAAAACGGAACAGAAGACCTTTAGGCAAAAATGGACTACAAGAGATTGGGTTGATGTGGATGATGACTGGTATGG
>PBPJ01000015.1 GCA_002725495.1 Candidatus Woesearchaeota archaeon
GCGTGTGGTATAACTTCTGGTGCACCTCTTGTAAGAACAAATGATAGTTCTGGAGACGGTTATTTAAAATCTTCTCTTACACAAAATTCTATTACATTATTAGGAATGGTAGGTGCTAACGGTGGTCCAGGAAGATCCCCGTCAGGTGGTAATCAACAAGTAGTGCAAGATATTGGATTTTATTATAGTACAACTAAACCACCAACAGATAATAATCCAACATTTTTTAGTAGCGCAACAAATGATGATTTAGATACATGGGCTACCTCTGCTTCTAAAGCGCCTTTGACAAGCTCAACAACTCCAACTACTTTGTCGCAAGCTAGAGCTCATGCTACTAACCCTGATCCTGATCAAACTGATTCAGCTATAAACGGTTGTTATAGAGATTATGCGGTGACCGTTCCAAATCTTACCCCAAATACAACATATTATTATGCTGCTTTTTGTTTACCAGAAAATGTAGGAAGAGCGGGCGGATATGCATCTTTATTAGATTTAACAGGAGGTGCTTATAATGCTAGAAAATGGGGTGTAGTAAAATCATTTACAACAGAAGGAACAGGAAGTATAGTTGATCATCCGCCCACTGTTACAATACTTGATTATGGTGTAGATGCTGGATTAAATAAAGTATTTTTATCCGGTGAAGCAATTGCTGAAGGTAAAAATTATAAAGTTAATTCTGTAGGTTTTTACTTAAAAAAAGTAAGTATAATTGGTGCTAGTGCAACAGAATCTCAAATATTAACAGGCCTTGCAAATGCAACTTCAAGGATAACTATTAATGCAACAGTTGGATCTGGTATTTATGATGATACTTTTAACACAGATACTATTTTACCAACACCTAAAGCAGATTATTATGCTGCTGCTTTTGCAACATTTAAAATAAATGGTGGTAATATTACAAGTCCTGTTTTAAGTAGTAACTATGAAAAAATTAATTTTGCTTCTAGTGTAACACCTCAATCGTTGCTGCCTAATGTAGAAAATGTAAAATGGAGTAAAAATGGCAAAAAAGGGACCTTTACTGGAATAGTAAAAGCAAATAATTCTGCTATAACTGATGCCGGCTTTTACATAATAGGTAAAGAAGGCTCTCATATGACTCAAGATTTAACTATAGGTGGAGTTACAACAACAACTCAATTTGCTAAACCAGCGGATGGAGCTGCATTAAAAGCTATTTTTGATTCTCCACCATCTGGTGTAATTACACATAAACTATCTTTACATTCAAGTAATATTACTAGCCCGCTTAATTCTTTTGATTTACAATTTGATAATCTTAAATTTAAACATACATATTATGCCGCGGCTTATGCTGTTAATTCTACTGGAGAAAAACAAGCTCCTACCTGTTTAAGAGTTTATGAAAATCCTCCTGTAGGGCATTTTTTTGGTGTTAATGCTAATGTATTAACATTTGATAAAAATGGTAAATTTTTATTTTCAGATTCAAAAGTAGCAACCAATGATACTCTTTATGCATCCACTATTGCCCCCGTTACTCTTCCTAAAATGGGAAGATGGAGAATAAGTGGCTATCCATCAGAATGGAACGATGGTTCTAAAAGAGTGCCAAAAGCAACAGTAACAAATTGGATATTCGGAGGTACTCCTTGGAAAATACATATTGATTTAAAAGGTATTGTAAATAAAGGTTCGCAGAGGCATTGTTTTTATAAAATTTCTGAGATTAATGATTCTAATCAAAACATTGGGGATGGAATTCAAGTTAAAATTGTACAATTAGGACCAGGAAATAATAATCCTCGTACACCGCTTTATATTCCAACAAGTTTTACAGACAATCCTTCAACATATTAATTACTAAATTATAAATGTCAAATAAAAAACCCTTTGAAAAAACATTTCCGTATTTTAGTTATAGATGGAAATACGATGATGGTGAATACTCGCCTTTTGCTCCTTTCACTGAGGTACAATTTTCAGCTAGAGAAAACCCAGGTGATATAGAAAGATTAAAAAATGGTTTTAATGTATTTATGACTAATAATCTTGAATCTATAACACTTACAAATATACCTGTTGGAAGAGAAGATGTTGTAGCTGTAGATATATTATATACAGAATCAATAAGTTCAACTATATATGTTTTAAAAACTGTTGAAATTGACATTAAAGATAGGGGTAAACTACCACTTAGTGATATAATTATAAATAGAAGATCTTTTGGTGCTGCTTTACCAGCTGATCAATTATCAAGACATTTTGACAATGTACCTCGTAAAGCAAAAGCTCAAGAGTTTACGGCTAATAGAATAATATATGGAAATTATTTACAAAAATTTAATCAAGATAAAAATGAATTAGGAGGTAATGGATTAATTATACAGCCTGAAATAGGTTATAAAACAAGCCCTTCAGCTGGCCCTTCTGTAAAAACAGATAGATCATATGAAATTGGTGTAGTATATATTGACCCATTTGGTAGGCAAGGAGGTTTATTAACTCAAAAAGTTGCGGATAATGATTTTGGAGGTGGTTCTTTAATAAAAACAGATTATACATATGAATCAAGAATATGTTTATCTGCATGTATTAAATCTGAACCTCCTTCTTGGGCAAAATATTATAGATATTTTATAAAAGATATTTCTAATACAGCATTTAACTTAACAGCATTTAATTCATATTCTGACGGTACCGGAGATGAAAATGTAAATTGTTATCTTCAATTTGATTCTAAAGATAGAAATAAAATTACAGAAGATTCTTTTCTACTTATAAGAAGAGACGGGCATAGAAACATTAGTACAGGAGGGGTTGTTATGAATAAATCAATACGAATACCTGTACTCGCTATAGAAGATGAAGCTCCTGATATTGTAAAATCTCAAGTAAAAGAAAGATTTAGTGCTGCTCTTGTTCGAATAATAAGTGAATCTGCTGATATTGTGGGAGCATTTGGATTTACTAGCCCACAGGGTATTAGTAGCTTAACAAGTCCTTTTTTTGTTACATCTGTTGGTACTGACTATGCTTCTTCCGGTGTATTAGGTATTTTAAATAGTTATTTTTCATCCCAAGGAGTTACCCAATCTAACCTTTTTGAACTAGATAATTCCGGTAATACAACAGCAGAAGTTACTATTGATTGCTCGGGTTTTGCTGAAAGATTAGCCGTAAAATTAGAATCAAGAAATTTAGCTGAAAATAAAGTTGTAGGAGAAACTAAAAAAGTTTTAGTAGATAATATAATTTTTGGTAAATCAACTAGTCAAAAACAAAGAACAACATTTAAAATAACTTTTTCAAACCAAATTGATGATGATGATCAAGTTACTAGTACTATAGGATTTGATACTACATTATCAGGTGGAGCAGGAGGTGATTTTGATTTAGATCCAAATGATAATAATATACAACAGTCTGTTGTTTTTTATAAAAGAGGATTAAGCGAAGAAGGTGAGGATAAATTAAAAGGTTCATTTTTTGTTAAAGTACCACAAAATTTACCAGGAATAGATCCTTTTGATACAACTAATAGAATTTTTAATATTCCTATTGGTCAAACAGAGTTTGATGATGAAGGTGAAGTTAAGGTATTACGTTTAATTGATTTTGAAACAGAACCAGCGGATGAATCTAATTTAGATTTATATTGGGAAGGATCAGATACATTTTTAATAACAGACGACCCCGATACAAACGAGCATGGGAAAGTAAATGTTATTCCATGGAGTAACTGTATTGCTACCGTTGGAGGAACAACAAACGAAATAATTAGAGAATCTGTAACTATATTAGATAAATTTAATGCAACTACTTTAGTAAAAGGAATACGTGTTAATACACCTTTACCTTTTTATACAGAAGAAAGAAGAAAAGCAGGTTTAATATTTTCTGGATTATATAATTCTAGAACAGGTATAAATAGATTAAACAATTTTTCTGAAGCTGACGGTATTACAAAAGAAATAGAACCTAATTATGGCGGTATACAAAAACTTTATGCATTAGATACAAATTTATTAACAATTACTGAAGATAAAGTTTTTAGAGTATTAGCAGATAAAGATGCGTTGTTTAATGCAGATGAAGGCGTAAACGTTACAGCTACTAAATTAGTTTTAGGTCAAGCAATAGCATATCAAGGTAATTATGGAATAAGCACACATCCTGAATCATTTGTATATTTTAGAAATAATGTATATTTTTCAGATGCTAAAAGAGGTAGTATAGTTCAATTAACACCTGCTAATGGACAAATGTTTGCCATTAGTTCTAAAGGAATGTCAAACTTTTTTAGAGATAGGCTAAGAACAGCTAATAATATTATAGGGGCTTACGATGGGCACAAAAAAATTTATGTAGTATCATTACAAGGGTATGACCATACGGATGCTTCTATTGGCTCTGAAAGTATCCCAAATGAGACATCTAACATAACTTTAGCTTATAGTTTAAATTCTCAAGGGTGGACAAGTAGATATTCTTTTATTCCTGAAACAGGAGTTAGCCTAAATAATAAATTTTATACATTTAAAAATGGTAAAGTTTATCTACATCATTCTAATACAGCAAATAGAAATAATTTTTATGGTGTAGCAGGGCATTCAGAAGTACAAATAATATTTAATGATAATCCTTCTTTTGTTTCAGATTGGTTAGCATTAAATTATGAAGGTACAACAGGTTGGACAGCATCAGAAATAATAGGCGAACAAGATTCAGCTTATAATATAACCAATGTTAGATTACTAGATTCTGAAGATTCTAATTTTGATGGTTGGTTTTTAAAAGAAGGTAAATATCATGGCTCTATAGTTGGTACTCAACCTGTATACATTATACAGCCCGGTAGTTCAATTGGATCAGATGGATTCTATCCGTTAATTCAAGACGGGTCAAATACACAAGATATATCTGGTACAAAAGGCTTTTTCTTAAAAGCAAGATTTAAAAATACATCAACTTCTGTATGTGAACTTGCAGCAGTTGGAAGTGAATATTATATTAGTCAAACTTAAAAAAAAATTAAAAAATGGCAATACCATTAGCAGCAGTAGGCGCATTAGTAGGCGGTTTGGGACAAATGGCAGGGGGAATAATTGGTAGTGGAAAAAGAAGGCGTGAAGCAGCAGCGGCACAAGCTCAATTTGCACAAGCACAATCCAATTTTGCAACACAGCAAATGACAAATCAATTTTCAGGTCTTGAAAATCCGTTTGAAGATTTAACTGTTAATCAACAAGCATCTCAGTTTCAAGCACAACAAACAGACCAAGCTTTAGCACAGGCTCTAGATGCCGCTGCTTTAACTGGGGGAAGTGGTGGTGCTCAAGCTATAGCAGATGCAGCGCTTAGAGCTAAACAAGGTATCAGTGCAGATCTTGCAAAACAAGAACAAGCTAATGCACGATTAGCAGCTCAAGCGCAAGCACAAATGGATTTCCAAGCAGCACAATCTGCAGATGATATACAACTTAGAAATTATACAAGAAGTCAACAAATGCTAAACATGGCTTCTGCTCGGGTTGAAGCATCTAATGCAGCAAGAGCACAAGCAACACAAGCAATTATAGGAGGGTTTGGATCATTAGCTGGATCAGCTCAAAAAGGAGCTTTTGATGGCATATCATTTGGTGGTAAATAATAAATTATGAGTAAAAATAAATCAAATAGTCCATTTTTTGCAATAGGACAAGGAATAGACAATATATTAGATTACGCTTCAATAGCAAGAGCAGGACAACCTACAAATTTTTTAGGCAATGCTGTTTACAAAATAGGTGAAATAATATCTCAGTTAGATTTTGATAAAATGCAACAAAATAGAATTGCAAAAAAAATTGAAAATCTTACAGATCAAGAAAAATATATTGAACCAACGTTAGAGCCAAAAGAAGTTCCAGTTGAGCTTGAAGAAATGCCGGTATCAAATCTTAGAATTAACCTTCTTGATGTTAACCCAAAAAGAACTACAGGTCAAGTTGTTAAAAAGCAAGTTGAAGAAATTAAAAAAGAAGTTGTTGATAAAACAAAACCTACAGTTCAATCAGCAACAGTTAGCCCTACGACTGGTGAGAAAGTTGTTATAGATAACAAAGGCACAATAGGTACAATACAAGGAACAGAAGGTTATGATGTTAGTTTAAAATCAGACGATTTAAAGGGTATAAATGCTAACCAACAAAGACAAGCCCAAATACAAGCAATAGCTAGAGAAAAAAATATTTCTATAGAAGAAGCTGAAGCTATAATTAAAGAAGAAGAAAAACAAAGTAAAATTAGTGTTGGCAGCGCGGGAGATTTATTAGCATCTTCAAATCAATTTTTAGTTACAGATTTAGATGCAAATACCCCTTCAGGGCCTGATCAAGAATTTGTATATAAAGATACACGTCCTTGGTATGAACAGCTTTTATTTGGAGCAGAAAGTCCTGAAATGATTGAGGCAAAAAAACAGGATTTTTTAAATAATTCAGGGTCATCTAATAAACGACTTAAATCTGAAATATTAGAAATAATAGAAGCATCTAGATATAAAAGAGAAGGCGCTGAAGATACACCATTACATAGAATATCACATGTATTGAATAGTCCTTATTATAGAACTGATGGCAAATCTTACAAGTATTTAAGAGAGTTAACTCAACCTTCTGCTTCAGCACAAGCGGCAGCCGCTTCAAAATCTAGATTTTTTTCTGATTTTGGTTTAGGTCCCGGAAGTTTTAATTTAGGCATAGAAAACTTCAATGCACAAATTAAACAAGAAAATTATAAAAGAAAAGTTCAAAATGATTTTGATGAAGATTTAACAAAAGAACTTAATAGTTTAAATGTAGATTTAGATAAATCTAATGTAGACGGGCAACAAAGAAAAGATCTTCTTGATTATGTTACGCAAAAGAAAAAAGAATTAGCTGGAGCTTTTACAAAATATACTAATGGTGATATAGATGCAACAGAATATAATCTTTTAAATCAAAAATATAATGCCGAGGTAGATACTTTAGCTTCTGATTTAGGTATAATAAAAACAAAAGCACAAGAGTATATAAAACAAAAAGATAACATTGATTTAAGAGCAAGTAATCCAGAAGCTGCAGATTTTTATGAAACCGCTATAAAAAATCCTAATAGCATAAGAATTAAAACAATAAATAATAGAAGTTATTTTACAGGTGAAACTAATAGTGGTAAAAAATTTAAAATAGAAGTTGGTGCATTAACTAATGGAGACGCTTCTTTTATGTTAACTGGTAAAGCAGATCCTGCTACTTATATAACAAATGCTTTAAAATCTATGCAAGATTATACCGAAGAAATGCGCACAAAATTCGGGCAAGGCGTAGGACAATTAAAAGACGACACAGAAAGAGATAGTAGAGGTAATATTGTTAGAAAAAGCAAAATAAGAGAAATTGGAGAAAACAAAATGCTTGCTAATTTTAGACAAGACTCTGATACGGTTAGATCTTTACTTTCACAGATTAGAGGAATTGATTTTGATGGTTATCAAACATTAATTAATCAAGACAGAAATGGTGATGGTAAAACAGATTCAACAGAAATAAAGCAAAATGAAGAAGAAATAATGAAACAGCTTGCTGAAGAAATGTATGATCAATTTGTTTCTCCTCAATATAATCCTAAAACAGAAACTAAAAGCAGAACTTCAACAACAGGTAGTAGATCTGGTGGCGGTGGTGGCCGAGGAACTCAAGGAGAAAGAGAAAGATTTGCTTTAGGTCAATTAATAAATCAATTACCTGAAAAACCTACTGCAGAAAATTTTAAACAATTTGCAGATTACCTTGATACAAATGAAATTAATTATACTATAAAAGATGGTAAATTAATAATAGGTAAAAAAGGTAAAAAAATGGATGAAATAGATTTTACAGATCCAGGTTTTAAAACTAAATTTTCAAAATTTGCAACATTACCAGCTTTTGTAAATCCAAATGCTTATAATGTACAACAAAATAACACAGGTGTAACACAAGAACAAATAAATGCAGCTTATAAAGCATATTTAGATAGAAAAAAATAAATCCTAATACATGGAAGAATTAAATAGTATTATTGGGGAAATGATTGCTAACGGGGAGCCGCAAGAAGTAATGGATGCTGTAATTGCAGAATGGGAAAACCGAAACCCAGGTGTATTAAATAACGAATCATTAAATACAGAATCTTTAGGCACTGAACAATCTAATTTTGATGAAATAATACCTGAAGATCAAAATTGGTTTGAAAGAAATATTGGAGATAATATACCCGGTATTGAGTTTATGAGTGATTTATATAGAGATATACAAAGGGGTATTGCTATAGGTCAAACTACAGACGAAAAAGCTAGATTATTCACAGGAGATAGTTCAGATGAAGCAATTCAAGATTATATTAAAACCACTAAAGAAGTTGGTGAGTTAAAGCAATCTGAAGAAATGCAACAATATAATAAATTTTTGCAAGAATATAAAGATCAAGGTGACTCCGATGCATTAGCTTGGTTTAAAGCACAGGCTAAGTCAACTTTAAAAGGTGATGGTGTTTTAATGGGTATGTTTGCAGAATCATTAGCTTCTCAGGCTTCTACAATATTTGCATCACCTGGGCAAGCCGCAATAGTAGGAGCAGGAGCTTTTACTGGAGCAAAAGTAAGTGGAGCTATAGGTGCGGCGGCTAGCAGCTGGACAGGGCCTTTAGCAGGTGTTTTTTCTGCTTTTAGTGCCGCTGGTGGTGCAGTAGCAGGTGCAAGGTCTGCTTCTATGGGTATATTAGAAACAACCTCAACATTTAATGATTTATTATCTGAAAAAATAAAAGAAAGAGGAGGCGATCCATTAAATGCTGAAGATATTAGAGCTGTACTTGAAGATGAAGAAGCAATGGGTGAATTAAGAAGAAATTCATTAGCGAGAGGATTTACTATTAGTGCATTTGAAGGAGCTGCTGGATTAGTTGGAGCAGGTGTTGCTGCTAAAACTGTAGTTTCAAAAGCAGGCAAATTTGTAAGAGCTTCTAAAGTAGCCGGAGTTGAAGCCGTAGGTGGTGGTACTGGTGAATTTGCGGGTCAATTAGCAGCCGGTCAAGATATAAATGTAGAAGAAATACTAACTGAAGCATTTACAGGTACAGGTATGGCTGCAACAAGTATTGCAGCAGGACAGTTTAATAGAAAAGGTATTGCAGAATATAATTTAAATGGTGAGAAAGATGCAAAGCTTAGAGGTGAAATTGAAGATCTTGTAGAAAATGGTACAGATGAACAGTTTGTAAATAGTAAAGTAAAAGTTGAAAACGATAAAACTCTTCAAGATAAAATAAATAAAAGAAGAAAAAAGATTGTTAAAGAAAACAAACAAGTAGTAAAAGATAAAATTAAACCTAAAGTTGTTGAAGAAGTTGAAAAAAGAATTGATGCAAAAATTTTAAAACTACAACAACAAATAAAACAAGTTGAAAAAGAAGATGGCCCAGTTGCTGCTGCTGCTTTTAAAAAACAACTAGAAATAGAAAAAAAGAAGAAAGAAGATATTAATAAAATCATGTTTGAGCAGTTAGATCAATTAAGTGAAGAAGAAACACTTAATTTGATGAACATGGATGACGAAGTATCTATTTATCAGTCTATATTAAATGATCCTAATTCTACTGAGTTAGCAAAACAATCTGCAAAAGAACAATTAGCTTTATTAAAAGCAGCACAATTAGAAGTAGTAAACAATCCTGATTCTGTTGATATGGCTAAAGAAGATGGACCAGTAAGTAAAAAGAATAAAGACTTATCTGATAAAACTCAAAAGGCTTACGAAAGAAAAGGTAAAGATGCATGGGCTGAAGTTTCAGAATATCAAGCAGGTATTATAAATACTATAGCACATTCTATGTGGTCTAAAATACCAAAAGAAAAAAGAGTAGGCACTATAGAAGATTTTATATCTGGTCTTAAAAGTGATAAAGAAGGGATAAGAGGATTACTTAAAACTTATGATCCTACAACAGGTGTGCCTTTAGCTGCTTATATCCAAAATCCTATATCTGGAATAAGAGTAAGAGCTAATAGGATAATAAAAAGATATGTAAAGCAAGACATAGAAGAAGATGTAACTAGTCAACAGTTTAAAGATTATTATACTACAGAAGAAGCTATAGATTTAGATAGAAGATATTTACACGAGAAGCTTAAATTAAATCCTATATTAGCAGATTTAGAAAGTACAACAGAGGTAGCATATCAAAAAGCTAGAAATGAATTAGAAACAATAGGTAATGTTACACAGAAAAAACAAAGAAAAGCTTTAATAAAAGCATTTGATAAAATATTTAAAGGTAAATATGATAAAAAAATAAAAGACTTTGTAGGTAAAAATACTAAATCTGAAAAAACATTTAGTAAATTTTTAAAAGATAATTTACCTGCATTAAAATTAGCGGTGGTTGCAAATATTAATTCTCAAATGTCTAATGATAATATTATGAGTACGTGGACAAAGGTTCCTCCTACCGATCAAGATTTTTTAGATTATTATGAAGGTAAAGATATTAGCCCTGACCAACCTGCTAGTGTTAAAAGTGATAGAAAAACAAAATTAGTAGAAGCTATTAGAAGACAATTAGGTATAGACGCCCGCGCTTCCTTTAGAGAACAATTTGCTGAAGATCTACCTCAATTTCAACAAATCGATGAAGTCGAAGTATTTAATTCTAAAGATTTTTTAGATAAACTAAATTTTATTTTTACAGAACCCAGCGAGGTTATTGGTAAAGAAGCTAAAGATGTAGAAGATGCTGAGGTAGAAAACAATATTAACAAAGTTATAGAAAATCAAATTGTTCCAAATTTAAATAAAAACTTTGATAACCAAAATACTAAAAAGTTAGATCCTAATAATGAAAATGATTTGCCAGAAATTTATGAAGAATGGCAAAGCTATATTACTAAAGGTTATGTATCTCCTGCTGTATTACAAAAAATGGGACAGTTTGGAGCTAAGGTTGCTTATAAAGATATAAATGGTAAATTTCATCCTACTAAAACAGCTGCTAAATTAGGTAATGATAAAGCTAAGCCTAAAAAGTATTATGAAATGAAAGAGGCTGTAGAGGGAAGTGAAGAGTCTAATGGAAAACAATATTTACCGTTTGACATTGACACTAAAAACCCTGAGCTTGAAGGAAAATTTAAACCTGCAAGAGGCGGTTTATATTATGGTACTGTAGATCCCTTATATAAAAACCATTTAAAATTAGCTCAAGAAAAATATCCTAAACAAAAAATTTCTAAAAAAGGAAAATTAAATTTATTTGGTAAAATAAATAATGTAATATCAAATAATTTAGTAAATTATCCTATATTAAAAAAATTAGTAGACGGTTATGCTTCAAGTGTACAAGACAATCAAGAAATTGTTATGCAAATGGCTGAAGATATGGCGGATGCTATCCAAAAAGGAGAAGCAAATCCGTGGGTTATGTCATTAGGATTAAAAACTGCATATAAAGGTACTGATGGATTATTAAAAACTTCATATGAATTTAAAGGATATGAGCAAGGTACCTTAGAATTTGGAGATGGTAAATTTGCAGAAAATTATAAAGGTAACTCTAAGCGTAGAGTAAGAGAAGAACACTCCCCACCTGTTAGTTCATTTGCAGCTAAACTTTTATTAGCTACATCTATGGTAAAATCTGAAAACATGCGTCCTCTCATTCAAAAAATGTATAAGGATGCAGGGCAATATTTAATTTCTTTTAAGCATGATCAAGATTTAGAAACCGCTAAGTTAGGTGCTAGTATTGTAGAGGGAGATGTAATTGGGCAAAACTCAGGACTACATAGAATTTTACAAGTTATTCCTGCAAATAAATTAGTTTTAATTAAAGATAATATTACTGTAGAAGAATTAAATGATAAAATTAAAGATGCAATTCAAACAAAAAAGCCTGCAGAAAGAATATTACAAGGCGTAACACAGCAATTTGAACAGGATAATCAGCAAGATATTCCTTTATCAGATAACGAAAGAATAGAAGCATTTACTGATATACTTAGTTTAGCTTATCCTGATAAAATCATAATGACTAACAGAGAAGATGTTATTAAATATCTAACAGCTAATTTTCCTAGAAAATTTCCAAATAGAAAAGCAGCAGAAAAAGTTATAGATAATGCAAGAGGATTTAGAGATAGTAATGTTATATTTCTTAATCCCGGAAAAGCTACTTTAGAAACGGTAATGCATGAATTTACCCATGAATGGGCTTATATAGTTAAAGATAGAGATCCTGAATTATTCAACGCTATATATGAAAAAATACAAGGGCACCCTAGATTTAAAGAGGCTGTTGAAAGAATGAAAGAACCTGGAGTTGGTGGTTATAGCGAAATGAGTCCTGATTCATTTGAATATAAAAATGAAGTAATAGCTTATATATTAGGAAAAGAAGGCTCATCTCTTTATGAATTATTTGCAGGTGATGCTGAAGCTAAATCTTTAATAGATAAGTTCTTTGATTATGTAAGAGAAGCTTTAGGTTTTGATCCTACAGTTAAAAACTTTTCAGATTTAACAGTTGAAGAAGTAATTAAATTAACTGTTAAAGATATTGTAGAGGGTAATCCTGCTGCTAATTTTGATAAATTAAAAAATAAATCTGAAGGTAAAAGTTGGTTTGCTAAAACAGAAGCAAATCAAAGTCCTAGTCAAAAAGCTAAATTAGATCCTATATTAAGAGCTTTTAATAAAATTAAATTATCATATAGAGAAAATAAAGATTTAGCACAAGCTATTGTTGACGCTTATCCAGAAGTAGAAAGCAGCATGGAGTTTGGTGATTTTGTTAAATTAGTATTACAAAATACTAAAGAAACTGAAATAGGTGAATCTAAAACGCTTCTTATAGCAAAAAATGATGTATTAAAAGCAAATAAAATAGCTGAAGAAAGTACTAAAAAGTTAGAACAAGATAAAATTAAAGAAGAAGATAAATCTACTCTTCAAAATAAATTTAGAAGAATGATTTATAAAGCCGCAGCGGAAGGGGCAAAAGCATCTAGATGGTTTATACCACCAAGTGCTGAAGACTTTAAAGGTTTGCTATACACGTTTTTACCAAAAGGCAAAGCTGGTGTTGAAGCCCGTAAATTTTTAGAAGAACATTTATTAAAACCTTATTCTGATGGTATTGCTGCCCTTGATACTGAAATATTAAATAAAAGTAAAGCTTGGGAAAAAATGTCTAAAGGATATAACCTTAATGAAAAAGTAGAGGGTACTCCATATACAATAGGCGATGCTATAAAAATTTATAATGCTGTTAAGCGTGGTGATGATGTTACTATTGCAAAACAAAAACACATGGATGCTTTAATTCATAAAGTTGAAAGTGATCAAAGTCTTTTAGATTTAGCTGAAGCTATTGAAGAAAGTTTTCCTATTGATATAAAAGATGGGTGGCAAAATAAAACTTTAGCTAAAGAAGTATTTGATGCTATTAATAATGGTGCTAGAGAAAGAGCTTTAAAAACTTTTTCTGAAAATGTAGATGCAATATTTAATGATACCACAATGGATCTTATTGGTGATCAATTTGGAAACAACTTTAAACAAGCATTAAAAAACACCCTTAGAAGGATGAAATCTGGTCGTAATAGGGTAAGTACAGACGCACAGTCTAATGTGTGGTTAAACTGGATTAATAGAGCCGTAGGGACGACTATGTTCTTTAATAGCAGATCAGCTTTGCTGCAAACTATTTCATCTCTTAATTTTATAGGATTAAAAGATAACAATATATTTCAAGCAGCAGCTGCATATGCAAATAGAAAACAATTTCAAGAAGATTATAAAAAATTATGGAATAGTGACTATTTAAAAAATAGAAGAGACGGTGCAAAGTTTGATGTACTAGCAGATGAAATTGCAGAAGGAGATCCACAAGGAATAAATAAATTATTAAAAAACGGATTTCTACCAACTAGATATGCAGATAGTTTTGCTATTGCTTTAGGAGGTGCGGCGTTTTATAGAAATAGAGTAAATGCTTTAGTTAAGCAAGGGATGGATGTAAAGCAAGCTGAACAACAAGCTATGAATGATTGGAGAAAAGAAGCTGAAAATTCACAGCAATCTGCAGATCCTTCTAAAATATCTGAAATACAAGCATCGTCACTTGGTAGAATTATATATGCTTTTGCTAATACACCTTTCCAGTATGCTAGAATTGTTAAAAGAAGATTACAAGATATAACATCTGGTAGGTCTGCAGCTGAAGGTAGAGTACAAAGTGATCTTGGTACTATATTATATTATGGGGCTGTGCAAGCTGTAATGTTTAATGCATTACAATCAGGGTTAGC
>PBPJ01000016.1 GCA_002725495.1 Candidatus Woesearchaeota archaeon
ATTGATAAATTCAGGTAATGCGATTATAAATGAAATTACATTAACTCTATTGGATAACGGAGATATTGGACCTGATGTCAAGATGAATCTACTCTCAAATAATTTTAAAAAAGAATATGATATTGGTTGCATATATTATAATAACAAAAAGATACGAGACATCGATACTGAATTGGATTATTGTATTAAGATAATTCCGACATTTTATGGTAAAAATGAACAAACTCTGGGTGGTATACTTCTTCAATCTAAAAAGGTTCATACTGGTTTATTTTCTAGGCTTTATATAAACGGTGAATCCGTGAATGGTTTTGAAAAAGTGTATTCTGATTCCACGCCGCTGGGATTTTATAATGGTAGGATTGTTGGTCCTGTAACAATTTGGTCAATAAATTATTTCGGTGATGAAAAAAAATCAGATACTTTTACTAATTTGAGTAAATATATTGAAATGTATCCGGATCACGGAATATACGACATATAAAAAATTATATAAATACGATAAATTGAAGAATATATGAAAAATACAATACTAATTACATTATACAATGAAGAACCCAGGATAAAAAAAGTTCTAGATAAATTGAAAAAATATAATTTGATATTGGTTAATGATGGTTCCACCGATAAAACATTGGATATTATTAAAAAATATAAAAATGCACATATAATTTCTTACGGTAAAAATAAAGGAAAGGGTTTTGCTTTACAAAAGGGTCTAAGGTATGCAAAAAAAGCCAAAATAGAAAGATTGATATTGATGGATGGAGATGGTCAACATAATCCGAGAGATATAAAAAAGTTTGAAAAAAAATTATCTGAAGGTTACGACTTTGTAATTGGATCAAGATTTATAAAAAATAATAGTAATATGCCGCTTTCAAGAAGAATAATATTATTTGGTGGAAAAATTATTGAAAAGATTTTAATTGGCATAGATTTAACTGATGCGCATAACGGATTTAGGGCGATGAATAAAATATCAATAAATAAAATTAAATTAACTGAAAATCGAATGTCGTATGCTTCACAATTAATGTTTGAGATTAAAAAAAATAAACTAAATTATACTGAAGTTCCAGTAAAAATAAAATATACTAAAGAAACATTGAAGAAAGGTACTGGATCGTTATTAACCGGTTTTAAAATTTTATTTAGACTTATTGGACTAAAAATAAGATATATAAATAAAAAGAAATAGTAAAAATATGGTAAGAAAAAAAGCTGCAAAAATAAAGATGTTTATGGGAAGAACCGTATCCTATCTCGGCTTAGTTAATGCTGGAATGATCTTATTCTTGGTTTTGACTCGATTAGAAGATTATGGATATGACATAGAAATTGAAAAATATTTTTTCTTAATCTTGCTTGGAGGTTTCTTCATATTATCAATTTTTGGATGGGTTGACGATTTACTTGGTTTACATGAACTGGAGAGGGAACATGTTGAGGAACGAAATCCGTATATGAAGAAGATAATTGAAAGACTAGATAGAATCGAAAAAAAGATTAAATAATTCTTTTTAAGAAATTTGATAGCTCATTTTCAGAAAAAACTTTTCTTAATTTTCCAAAATTACTCAAATTTTTGAATAGTTTAAGCTCATTACCCGAATTTTGCATAGTTAATATTTTATTTAATATTTTTTCAATGTCTTTTGTATCAATTTTAGTTTGATTTTTGGTCCCAAATAGGGATTTGCTCATTACTCTAAGATATTGTAATGAATATAACGTAATGTTAAATACAGAATTATTAAATTCAAAGGGTTTATTGAAATTCTTTATAAAAAATAGTATACTTCTGATATAATAAATATTAAATATACAAAATTGTTTAAAATTTTTTAAATATCCACATTCAAAAATTGAACCTCTGTAGCCCATCATGTTATACTGATCAAATGGTGTAATGTTTTTTACAATATATTCTTTTACAGATTTTGGAGTATTTTTATTATTTAAACTAGTTGATAGCGTGATATATCGATTTAATAGAAAATTATTGTGGCAAAGGGTATCGAGAATGGATTTATCTTTTACATACTCATTAAAATCATGATATTTTATATTTCCATGTAACTTATACTCGGAGTTACGATAATCGTATCTTGAGGTAGATAATACTTTTGATGAGATTCCATATCTAAATTTTTTAGACTTCATTTTCTTTGCAATTTGGTAATCCATATAACGATCAGGTAAAGATGTTTTGTAAAAATCATCAAGGACGGATTTTACTTTTTTAGTATTATAAACGGCATAGTTAGAGTCAGTAATGGTAAAATAATTTAAAAATATGATTTGTTTAAAATTTAATAAATGAATTTTATCTGATTGGTTGAAGAATAATTTTGGACTTTTTTTATTAAATGTTGTAACTGGATATGTAACAAAAAAATCTAATTTATTTTTTAATATCGATTCTATACTGAATTTGATAAAATCTTTAAAGAAAATATTATCGTCATCTAAACGCACAAAGTAATCTCCTTTGATGAACTTTGAAGCTGCATTCCAGTTTTTGTTCATCGACAGATCGGATTTTGCACGAATAATTTTTAATCTGGGATCATTAAATTTCTTTTTTAAATATTTGAAATTTAATCCTTTGTCCGTACTATTTTCATGAACCACGATCTGTAAATTTTTATAAGATTGATTTAGACATGATTTGATTGCAAATTCACAAAGTTTACGTCTATTCCGTGTAGGAATTATTATACTAACTAATGGATTTTTCATTTATTATTTTTACTCCTGAATTAATTTTTTTAAGCTGATCCTCAATTTCTTTTTGATATGGACCCGCAAATACTATTACCTTTGGTTCTTTTAAATCTTTAATTACTTTCGGTTTTTGTACAAAAAAATTTGAACCGTATAATCTTTTATTATTTTTTAAATCTGAATTATCAAGTATATTGATAATATTGGTTTTATTTAGTCCCATGGAAATTAAAAATTGTGAAAAAACGTGAGCACCAAATAAATAGTATTTTTCGTCCGCCAAACTATCATTTAGTTTTGAAATAATTTTTTCATAATATCTAAAATAATTACTAAAATTTTTTTTATTTATATTGTAAGTATTATAGTTAACTTTGACTTTTTTATCTATTTTTTCTGTCGAATAAAAAATGCTATGATCTTCAAAATATTGTTTTTTTATGATCTTAAAACCATATTCAATCAACAGGTTATCCATTAGACTCTCGTTTAGAAAAAAAGTATGTTCAAAATTTAAAATATTTGAATAATTATTTTCTAAATATTTGTCAAAATTTGGTATTGAAAATATATGTTTGGTTCCTGTTTCAAGTAAATCGGATATATTTTCTAAGAATAATTTTGGATCATAAAAATGTTCAATTGTATGACTATGAACCAATGTGTTTATTTCTTTAAATTTATTCAAATATTCTGAATAGTCTCCATTTAAATAATTTATTTCAGAGTATTTTTCTGAAATAAGCAAGTCAATGACTGTCCAATTCAAATTTTTGTTTTTTTTCTTTGATATATGTCCAATAAAACCATCGCTACCTCCAATCTCCAATACATTAATTGGATCATGATCCATAACAAATTTTGAAAAACTTTTATGATGATTGTTCCAAATACTTCCTAAAGCTTCTGAATGAAATTTTTTGTATACTAACTCCCTTGGTAATAGTTTTCTAATTTGAACGATACCTGAACTCTTTGATATATCAAAAATTAAATCTGAAATTATATCTTTTGAATGTTCTTGGCTGTGAGTACCAATAAAAGAAGGGAAGTTTTTTATTGTGTATAAATGTTCCATATCTTCCGATTCAGTAAAAATATTTTTTGATCTAATCATTTTAAATTTATTATTTATCTAATTCTAATTTTAAATTATATTTTCCAAAATTAAATAGGAATTTATTAAGCGGATATTCGTGTAATGGAGACATATTCAACCAAATAATTGAAGTTAAAAGTTTGACCTTATTTAAGTCATATCCATTTTCTAATATAAATTTGTGAAGTACTTCTCTGCAGTCAAGTAAATTTTTGCTTACTAGAATATCACAAGAAATATTACCATTATTTTCTTTTACAAAATAATTACCTGAGTCAACTAAATGATGATTGAATATTAAATTATGGTTTAATTTTGCAAGATCATAATAAATGTCACCATATTTAAGCTCACCTCCAAAATCTTGCCTCCAATCAATTAATTTAAAACCAGTTTTAGTTTCAATTACATTATCTAAAATTAAATCTCCATGAATTCTATATGCTTTTCCGTCATATAATTCATCAAAATTAATCTCATTGATTAAATCAAATATTTTGCTTACTTCAATGTTATTTATTTTATTATTATTTTCTTGAACTTGTTCCAATATATATTTTAATCGAGATATTGTTTTATCGTAGTAAAATGATTTTGTTAGTAATTTAATATCTTCGTCATGCTTTATCCATAAATTTTTATTTAGCCATTCCAAGAATAATTTGAACTTTTCGGGATTAGCCGAATTGGAAAATAATTTTCCTTTTGCCTTTTCATACTTAAAGAAATTATTCTTATGATCTAAAATTTTTGGTACCACCGAGTCAAGTATTTTTCCACGTAAATATCTATTTTTTGATATATCTAAATTAGAAAAAAATTTTATAACAAAATTATCAAACATAAAAATATTTTCATCCATTTTATCGAGTACGCTAATGCTGGATTTAAATTTTGATCTTGTCTTTTTTAATTCGGACGTGTTTCCTATATCGAACCAATTATCTGAAATTTCAAATTTAAATTTGGTTGAAGATAACATTTTACGAATTACGTGAACATCAGATAAAGATGAGTCAAAACTATTTTTTTTATAAATCTCGTCTAAATTACGCCAAAATAACTTGTAATCGGATATTCCTGCTACTCCGACATATACAAAATCATAATTTAGTTCGCCTTTTTCATTAAAATTAGAAATGTTTTTTGAATCAGTATTGAATGTACGGTACTGTGCAGAATTTAGTTTATCATATCCAACAACCCAATTATCTTTGAGTTTTTGAAACGAATGTTCTTTTATTATGGTGTCCCCTGCGTGAAATATGAATGGTGTATTTAATTTAGATTTTGCACACTTCAGTGAATATAATAGGCTTGAACCTTCGCCCTTGTATTTATCCACGGTTACAAATTCAAAATTTTTATTTGGATAGGCAAGTCCTAAGAAATCCTTAACGTGATCTCCAAAATGTCCCAAAGTTACAACAAATTTTGTATCCTCGGGATAGGATTCGATTATATGCGATATTGCGGGTTTATCTCCGACTCGGACCAGCGATTTATTTGTATATTTTGTTAAGTCTCCCAACCTACTTCCGATTCCGCTCGTAGTAATTAAAACTTTATACTCTTCCATATTTATCTTCAAGTCTTACAATATCATCTTCTCCAAAATAAGATCCAACTTGAACTTCAACAAATACTAAGTCTTCAGTACCTTCATTAATTGGTTGATGATGTGACTCCACCGGAATTTCATAAGTCTTTCCAGGAAGCATATCTATGTATTCATCATTTAATCTAAGCTTTCCCTTCCCCGATAGAACCGTCCAAACTTCTGCTCTTTTATGATGGTATTGATAGCTCGGGGATTGACCGGGCTTTATTACTATAATTTTTACTTTTCCGTCTTCTCCGTCATATATATTTTCAAAAGTTCCCCACGGTCGTTCTTCTTTATAATTTTCCATTATAAGTTTTTAATGTATAATTCTATTATATTATACATCTCCTCCATTACACATTTTGTGAAATCTTCATTTTTATTTATTTCGTTTACAATTAATTTGTATTCTTCTTCTTTAAAGTTATAGTGTCCTGCAATGACTGAACAAAGAAATTTATTTTCAGAAGTATTATTTTTTAACCATTTTTCCCATTTTTTTGAATTGTATGATCGATCTAAAAAATCATTGAAATCAATTCCGTATTGAAGGCATTTCTGTATCATTAATTGAGTTTGTACTACTCCCATTTGAGGTGCTATATTGACTGCGCCAACAACATTTGAACGTTTATTTATTTCTTTACCAGTCAAATAATCTGCATTATGTTCTTTTATCTTAACATTCTTTGATTTTAGTACTTCTGAAACTTCTTTCATAAACTCGTCATTGTATGATCCAACTTGATTAATTTCCATAACCAATGATCCGGATTGAACTACATAAAAATCAGGTTTAATGAAATCAAGATAAAAATTTAAATCCTCAAGTATTTCTGAAGGTGAATCATAAAATTTTCCTGTATTTTCGTCAGTTCCAATTTCGATTTTAATATTTGGATTTAGAGATTTGCAGTATTCTATTGCCTTTTTTGATTCGATTAGCATTTCTTCTTTTGATCCCTTATAGTGGCAAAAATCGATGTGTATAAGATCAAAACCATTTTCAATATCTGATCTAATTGTATTATAAGTATCTTCTAAATCAAATATTCCGTTGAATCCTGGTCCGCAGTGATCTCTGCAAATTACTACGTCGGACTCGGGGTATTTGATTTTTAATGATTTAACAAAATTCATATATTGTTCAGTATTCCAATTGTTTACATATCCGCCATTGTAATCTATTTGATTTTTTGATGCAATTAACATTAGTTGAGTTTTATTTTTCTGAGAATAATAAAAAACTGATTCGATTATTTCAGGACTCATAGGTCCAATCCCTAATTTTGATATTATTTCTGCCATAATCCCTCTTTATCATTAGGTACGATCTTACTTATATTTAAAAATTTGTTTAGAATATGAACGACGGCTTCGGCAACAGCACCCTTTCCTGCATCGGATTTAGTAATGAAATCTGCTTTGTCTCTAGTGTGGATAAATGCATCATTTGGTGCAATTGAATATTTAACTTTTTCAAAAACCAATGGGTCAAAGATTCCATCGCCCATATAAATCGTTTCATCTAAATTATATCCTTCTTTTTTTATCCAGTCGGAGCGCTCAAAGGTTGAAACCGGATAAATTTTATAACCCATATCTTCAACTCTTTTTTTACTTATATCAAATCCTCTTTTATCTCCGGATACAAAAATTATATTCATATATTGCTTTAATATGTTAAGCGCATCGGAATCATCAGGTCCAAATTTTTTTGCGTATTTTCCTTCCTTGGTATATATTACTTCTTTTGCTGCCAATACTCCGTCTACGTCCAATATGAAATTTTTCATTGGTTTTTAACCTTAATTTAGATTTATAAGCTCTTCTTTTTGATCCAATGATCGTACCAAAGATTAAACATCATAATTCTCCAAATCAATTTAGGATTATTAGTAATAAGTGAATTAAAATCTGATTTAAGATTTTTTATATTTA
>PBPJ01000057.1 GCA_002725495.1 Candidatus Woesearchaeota archaeon
ACAGAAGAAGCAGATTTATAATCACTGTTCCCACTAGCAAAAGGCTTATAAGAAGTATTAGTTCTGGAATAAACTTCATCAAATCCCAGACCCAATTTCTCACATAATACCAATCCATCTTTTAAAATACCTAATTTATCTGTATCTAAATACGGAGTAAAGTAACCTACTCTATCCGCTTCCCAATTTCCAACTCTAAAAGCTGCATCATCTGCATCTCTAAATTCTTGTCTACAATCAGGATAAATTGCATGATCACCAGCATGTATTCCTAAACAAATATCAACTTGCTCTTTTGTAGCATTTGCTTTAGATAAAGCTACTGCTTGAGTAATAGAAGCAAACATTTTATTTCTGTTAGGTACTACTGTTTCTTTCATGTTATCTTGCTCATAATGTCCTTCTGGAACATCATCTCCACCTTGTACTAAGGCAGAATTTAATAAATCAACTAAACCATCAAGTTTAATTTGTTTATAAGTTACATTATGTCCTTTATCAGCAAGATAATCTATAAGAGACTGTGCTCTTTCTAGTTCAACTCTATGTTTTTGACCATAGTCAAAAGATAAAGCTGTAACCGAATCATACTCAGATAACGCTCTGAGTAAAAGTGTAGAACTATCCATTCCTCCACTTAGCGAAACAACTGCATGTTTATTCATTATTAACTAATTTTAAAAATGACCCAGTATGTTCTGGATAGGGCCTCAATCCATTTATTTTCCTAAACATTGAAGTATTATGTAAAATATCTTTATAGTTTATATCTGTAAATTTAACATCAAAATGATCATTCATATTTGCTTTTGGTTTTTCAGTTAATCCACTTTCATCATATAAAGTACCTTCTAAAGCAGCCATAACTGGATTTGATGTATCTATGGATTTAATAAATTTACAATCTCTATACCAGCCAAACTCTTGTGGTACTGAACATCCTAATAGGTGAATTTGATCATAATCACCTAATTCTTTATCATGATATAAAGAACTAATAAACCTTAATCTACCTAATGCTTTACCTAAATCCTTATTAGGATGTGGATATAAATCATTATACCAAGTAGCACCATAAGATATGGCTATTTTTTCATAACCTAATTCTTTTAAACTTCTAAAACTTTTCCAAGCATCACTCATATCTTTACCCTGAGCCACAGCTACCGCTGTACATTTTTTAGGCATAGGTATTTGCCTCCAATACTTAGCGTAAACGTGAGTTTGGGTATAATCCATCCACGCATCTGGAACCATAAATTCATTAGGTTCTAATTCATATAACCAATGTTTTAATCTATCCCATTGATATGATTCTCCCAATTCATGTAATGAATTATCCATAACAATATATCTTCCTGCTTTTTTAGCATCTAAAAAATATTGCTTATACTCCTCATCTTGATCTAATAAATGAGGTAGACAATAGTCATAATCATTAAATTCTTGGGATGCTAATAGTAAACATCTTGGTACTTCGTGACTTACTTTCATATAACTATATGGTACAAAACCATTTTTAAATTTCCAAATTATTTTAAATAGTTCTAAATCTCCTTCTACCGTTCCAAGTTATTCTTTTTCCTTGGCCCATATATTTTTTAGATTCAGTTCTATCGTTAAACTTATTTCTTTCTAAGTTTAACTGGGTGTTTCCATTATCCTGTTTTAACATTTTTTGCCGGTCGCCCTCTACGACTTTTTAAATAAATTTTATTATACTTTTCCTCTATTTGATAATATAAATCCAATATTGTACCCATACATATATCAATTTCATCATTTATTTCATCCCTTGATATATCAAAGTTTTTCATGAAATGTTTATATAAATTATCTAATTTATCTGCCTCATCTCGCTCATGATCCTCCCATAATCTTTTTCTTCTAGCACCTAATAATTTGGATTTTTCTAAATACATTTGAACATCAGGCATACACTCCTCATAAATTTCATTTAACATATGCTCGCAAAGCCATGCCTGTAATTGGTAAGGACCCTGATCAAAGTCTCCATTAAATATTTTATCACGAAAGTCAGCTTTATTAGGTAGTGGTTTATTTTTTGACTCATACCACCTCCACCATCTAAATTGATTATAATTTAGTTTTTGGAACTTAGTAAGTTCTTTTTCTATAAATTTTTTACTTTGAGTTACATTAAACATTACAAACCTATCCAAGTAAATATATAATACAATGGGATATAGAATATAATAAAAAAACATACCCAAAGAATAAAAAATAAAATATCTGAATTTTTTCTCATAACACTAACAAGGGCAAAAAGCCCATAGGGCAATATATAATAAATAAAACACTAATGCAATAAATAAGAATTCTACTATACCTTTAACAGGGCGTTTTAAAAATTCTTTAACTGCATCTCTATTGAATTCGTACCATTCTCTCATAACTTTGATTTTGCGTAAATATACGAAAAAAATATTAGAAATCCAAATTTACTTACCGAGATTGTAAACTTTTTTTAATCTAATTATTTCCTGAGTTAGTCTATTGTACTCATCACTTCCAACAGGGTAGTTATCTCTTTCTTTACTAATTCCAATTAAATCTTTATTATCAATAATTCCATCTTTATTGTAATCATCATCACTATAATGTTCTCCATCATTACCATTTTGACCAATTATATCCATTCTTTTTTCATCTTCCTCACTATAAATAAAACTAGGTTCTGTTTTTACTTTTTCACCGTATAAATTTTCTCTTTTTTTTGGAAATGCCTGATTGAAAGCAAAATTAGCAGCTACTACTAAAGAAACAGCTAATGGATCAAATACAAAAATAATAACTAAAAGTAATATATTTATGATTTTATCCATAGGATAACCCGTCAAACCTGATAAATACTTTAGGGGACCTAATTCTCCAGCCACCTCTACATTATTATCTAATTCTAGTATTTTTCGTTGATATTTACGTAATGAATCTATTGCTATGTCTCTTTTTAAATTGACATCTTTCCGTTTATCTTCTTCAATTCCGAGTCTAGTTTGTGCAGCACGTAAGTCAACCGTGGAAATCGTATTTCGAACGCCTCCAGCCACACTGGTATCCTTGACTTGGATTGAAACGGATCTCGCTTCAGATAAAGAAGTAATATTGTCCAATATTTGTTGAAGTTCTTTTTCATATCTTGTTACATCTTGTTGATAAAAATCTGTTTTTTGTTGTAAAAACTTTTTTTCATTTTCTACATAAGTTAATTGATTAAAAGTTTCTTGATATGCAGCACTCAAAAAACCATAAATACCCATACTAGTAATAATAACTAATATGACTGTTGCTATAGCTAAATAAGTTCTTAATACTTTATTAATTGTTTCCCAATATTGATATAATAAAGAAGCAGTTACTAATTTAGCTATTTCTAATGATCCAGCCATTATAATTACTTCTGTACTAGCCCCAGCAAATAATTTACTTAATCCAAAAACAGAATAAAAAGCAGCGGAACCAGAAACTGATAAAGCAGAAAAAGCGATTAGGAATGGAAGCATTCCTTTTTTAATATTTTTTAACATAATAAAATTTTAGTTAAATTATATCCTCGGACTCAATTAGAGTATAAGTAAAACTATTACCCCAAATATCCGCAGCTTTTTTACAAATTCCAAGGAATTTATGCCAATCATCATTAGAAGCAATGACTTGACATCCAGCTGACCATTTATCTACTTGATAGGATTTTTTTCCCTTATGTCTTGTTGCACGGTGAATATTAATTCCAAATATACCTTCATGTACATTTTCTTCTAAAAGATCATAATCTCCGTCTTTATTTTTATCTCTATAAACTTTTACTGGCTTCTTTTGTCTTAAAGCTTCATACTTACCTTGATGTAATCCTAGTTTATGAGAGCCCCTATACTGACCAGGTTTTAAAATTGCAACTCCTTTTTTATTTAATAAATTTTGTTCCCAATGAGTTCCGGGATCTGTTGTACAATCAAATTCATGATATTGCCAATTTCCATCCTCATCTTTATATGATATTGTAATTAAATCATCAAATCTATTAGTAATTTTATCTTTTGTTTCTGAGTTTCTTATGCCTATAATATTTACATCATATCCTTTCTCCTTACTATCCGTGAAATATTTATATCCCTTTGAATTTAGGGTTTTTTCTATTTGTTCTCTTGTATACATTTTTTATATGTTAGGTTATTATTATTTTTACCATAAGAATAAAAATTCCCGCACCTTGCGGTACGGGAATAAATATTGAACTACCTCCTTATTTTTTAAGAATGTGATACAATACAAAAGCACCAACTAAACCTAGTAGTCCTTCTGCGTTAAGAGATCCTAGGATAGCCATAATATTATCAACTACTGAAATATTAGGCCAAAATGGTATTCCAGCTCCATTGAATAGCACTTCCAGTACCACTCCTAGAGCAATTACTGATAGACCAATGTCAGTCAGTTTTTTGGCCCATAAGCCAACTTTTTCTAAAATTTCCATAAATTTGGGTTTTAATTAAACAATACGACAACTAGCAACTAGTTTTCTTCGTTGTTTTTCTTACCGAAGATTTTTCCTACTTCGGCTATTCCAAAAGAGCCGAGAGTAATAATTACAAATGAATTATAAATGTAGTCTTGGATTACGAGTTCCTCACCGTAGAATCCAGTAATAATATCTACTGCTGCAAATATTACCATAACAGCAAAGGATGCAAATCCTACTACTGATTTTTCATTAATATCGTTATTATCTTTAAACAAATCTTTAAATGCCATAATAATCCTATTTTATATTAACAAAACTATTGTGGAACCTTTTGTTATAAATATTAAAAAGCACTTGCTTCCCTAACTTCTTTTATAGCATCCTGAAGTTCTGGTAGATCTACAGGGCATTCTAAATCCAAACCAGCTTTAAAGCTTTCCTCAGCTACACCATCTTTAAAAATTATAATAGTAGGTGCCATTCTTACTCTAAATTCTTTTTTAGATTTTGGAGATTTTGCAATATCTACACGATAGTATTGAACATCTGACAATTTATTCCAATCAGTAAAAGCATTAGCTTCATTGAATTTTGCCCAAAATTCTACAACTATTATTGTAGATTCATCATTTCCAAAAGCACTTTTACTATTTAAAATATTATCTAAACTTGAATCATCAGCCCATTCCTGAGAAAAGCTAGCAAAGGGTAACACTAGCATTAGGATAAGGATTAGTTTCCTCATAATTATCTTTGTTTTTGGATCTCGTAGAGTCGTTGATCTATCTTATCCAATTGCTCCTTCATTTCTTCAACATCCTCTTGTGTATCCATTATTGTTTGTCGAATTAATTCATCTTTTAAATCATATTCGATCCTGTCTATCACGGGTGCGGGTAACTCTTTTGCTTCAGCAATATCAGCTTGAAGAGCAAACCACATTCCAATAAGAGCTGCTAGTCCTGTTGCTAACATCCCTAATGTTTTTAAGTCTAAAGTTACTTTAGTATCTTCACCTATTTGTTTTGCCATTTTTATCTAAAAGTATAATTTATTCCAAATGTTGTAATAAAAAATTCTGAGTCCCACATTTT
This sequence comes from Candidatus Woesearchaeota archaeon, assembly GCA_002725495.1. Taxonomy (GTDB): domain Archaea; phylum Nanobdellota; class Nanobdellia; order UBA10117; family ARS21; genus ARS21. The sequence continues at coordinate 5,578 of PBPJ01000057.1, forward strand.
AGTATACTCACCTTCTGCAAATAATCCAATAGATTTACTTAATTTCCATCCAATATTTGCACCAGCTTGGTAATCCCACCATTGTTCACCTTCTGCTGCATCAGCTAAACCGTATTGATCCCAATCATTTCTATATAGATAAGATAAAGGAACTCTATCAAAATCATCTTTATCTCCCATTACATACTTGTGGTAAGGTAAAAATGCCGAACCATATAAGTGCATCCAGAAATTTGATTTATAGTGATAAAAATCAAACCCAACAACTGGGCTTACTAAACCAAATGTTCCGGTATTACCTAATACTTCTTCGTTATATCTTGAAATTAATCTTTTGTAAGGACCATCTCTAAATTGAGGATCCGAAGATGCTACAATTACCCCTTCTGGATTCCACCAAAAATATCCTCCAATATTTTCTTGTTCACCTGTTATAGGATTATAAATAGTTGTAGTGTAATAAGCATCTTGATAACCATATTCATATGCTAGCTCATACCAGTAGTTAGCTTGTGTACCATCATCATTTAAAGCACTAACCCAAATTTCATAAGGATTAACACCATAAACTCTTTCATGTGTTCTAAATGCGGCACCAGCTGATAGTGAGAATTTCTTACCAATTGGTAATCTGGCTCTAACATCAGCAGCATTATAATTAAAATCATAAGCTCCTTGAAATCTAGATTCTATTTTTGCTATGTGGTATTTACCTGTGTGTCTTAAGAAATATCTTTGATTATCCCATTCTTCACCTCTTCTTCTTTCTTTTTCAAAGTGGAATAAATATTCCCATCCTTGAACCGCAGAAGTAGGTGCTATTAGAGCATTTTGTCTTTCTACGTTTTGATCACCTGTCCAAAAATTCCCAGGTTTTCTTTCATAATCAAATCTACCTAATTTACGAATACCAAATCCAATTCTATAATCTGAAGGGAAATATTCCGTTACATCTTCAACTATAGGAACATCATATAAACCAGCTCCTTCGGGTTGTCTTATTAAATATTTTTTATCAGAAGATTCATAAGGGGCTCTATAATCACCAGCAGCGTAAACAGTAGCGTATTTAAAGAAATCATTGTAAAATTCTTTAAATATATTTTTCTTTTCTTTTTCTTGAGAATTAACTGGGAAAGCCAGAAGTAATGCAACAATTAGTACTAATATCCTCATATTATTATCTTATTATATTTGATAATAAATATGAACAAATATCTTTAGATTTAATTATCCATCACAAGATACACAATCAGCCATACGAGATCCTAAATCTCCTTTAATTACTGAATCAGTTCTTAAATAATATAACGTTTTTACACCTAATTTCCAAGCTTCTATATGTACTTGATTAATCCATTTAGGTGAATCATTAGGATCAAAAGATAAATTAAGTGATTGAGTTTGGTCAATATATCTTTGTCTTATAGCTGCTTGGCGTACTAATTCTAATTGATTTATTTCTGGGAATGTTAAAAATACTTCTTTTTCCTCAGGTGATAAAATATCATCAGGCAAATTTTGAGCCGAGCCCCCATCTTGTAACATTTGATCCCACCATTTATTTTTATTTTGACCTTTGGATATTAGTAAAGCTTCTAATACTTTATTTTTTCTAATAAAAGTACCCTTAGCACCATTAAAAGTATAAACATTAGCAGGTAAAGGTTCAATACCAGCACTAATACCACCACAAATAACTGAGTTAGAAACAGTTGGGGCTACAGCTAATACATGAGTATTTCTCATACCTGTACCTCTACACCAAATAGGTTCACCATATTCTTTAGCTAAATCCATAGATGCTTTTTCAGCTTTATTTCTAATATCAGAAAAAATATTATGAGTATGAGCTGTTGAAGCTATAGAGTTAAATGGTAAATTTTTCTGTTGTAAAAACGAATGCCAACCCATAACTCCTAAACCTAACGCTCTACCTTTTTTAACATGATTATGAGTTCTAATAAGTGAATCTTTACCATTAGATTTATCAATAAATTCTTGCATTACACCATCTAAAAACCAAGTAGCTAATTCAACAGTATCTGTGTTTTGCCATTCCTCATATTTGGATAAATTTAAAGATGACAAACAACAAATAAATGAATGCCATTCATCAGTAAATAAAGTAATTTCAGAACAAATATTAGTCATAGATACATCTAAATTATTTAATCTATAAGCAATAGGATTATCTTTATTTACATTATCCTTATACATTATATAAGGTTCCCCTGTTTCCATTCTTGATTTTAAAACAGTAGCCCAAGTACTTAAAGCTTCAGGATCCCTAGATTCTAATTTACGCATAAAAGTATCTCCAACAACTACACATTGATGTAAGTTTAAACATTGTCTATTTGGATCACCTTTAGGTCTTCTTATTTGTAAAAATTCTTCTATGTCTGGATGTTCAATATCTAAATTAACTGATGCCGCCCCTCTTCTTACGTTACCCTGATTAGTAGCTATAATTGTTGAATCATAAATTTTAGCCCAAGGCACAACACCTTCAGATTTACCATTACCTGCAATTTCAGTACCTCTAGGTCTTATTTTAGATAAACCTATACCTACACCACCACCTTTAGAAGTTAGTCTCATTAATTCAGCATTAGTTAAACCAATTCCTCTAATTGAATCTGGAGTATCAATACCATAACATGAAATAGGTAACCCTCTATCAGTACCCATATTAGAAATAACAGGAGAAGCTAATCCAAGCCAACCATTCCACATTATTTTAAAGAATTTATTTTCTAATTCGGGTTTTTTAAGTCTAAAAGCTGCTGCTTTAGCTACTCTTCTATATGCTTTTCTTACATCTTCTCCAGGTAGTAAATATCCTTTTGATATTGTTGCTAAGGATATTTCATCCATCCATTCAGGGAATTGTTTACCTGCTTCCCAATCACTATAATCTACTTGTAATGCGTTATTTTCCATATTAAAATAAATCTGCGGCATCCCAATTTTGAACACCTTTACTATAATTAGTTACTCTATTAGCAAAGAAATCTGTATGTTGTTTACCAGCTGATAAACTATCAAACCAACTCATTCTTTGTACTGCTTCTTTATCTATTCCATTAACTATTGGTTCATATCCTAAATCACCCATTTTAGTATTTACTCTATGTTTTATAAATGATACTAGGTCATATTTAGAACAACCTTCTAAATCACCCATTTCATATACTTTATCTATAAAATCTAATTCGAGTTTTAAAGATAATCTAGCAGCTTCCTCTACTTGAGATTTAAGCTCTGGAGTATTTAATTCAGGGTTTTCTTTTAATAAAGTTCTAAATAACCAACATCCTGCGTTAGAATGTAAAGATTCATCTCTAATACTCCATTCTACTATTTGACCTACACCTTTAAGTTTATTTCTAAGTTTAAATGATAATAAAACTGCAAATGAACTAAATAAATTTACTCCCTCAGTAAATGCAGAAAATATAGCTAATGATTTAGCTCTCTCATGCCAATCAGGATTACCATCATGATCATCTCTTACATTCATTAAATTTTCTATTTTAGCCATTGTTGTTTCATCCTCTAAAAATTCGGCAAAATCATCTAATCCTAACTCTTCATTTAATAATGAATATGCTTCAGCATGAATAGTTTCAAAACAACCAAAAGTTACTGCCATAGCTATTACTTCGGGTTTTCTAAACCACTTTGTAACTAAAGTAGACCAATAATCATTTACTACAGTTTCAGTTTGAGCAAATCCCTTTAAAATGGAACCTATAATATTTTTTTCTGTATCAGTTAAATTCTGTTTCCAATCATTAACATCAGCCATCATTGGTACTTCTGTCCATAACCAATGGGCTTGTTGTTGTTTCATATAAAAATCAAATGCTTCAGGGTATTCAAAGGGTTTATAAACTATTCTTTCTTCTATAAGGGATTTTTTTGCCATAATATATTATTTAAATTCTTTTAACTTACTCCATAACATTTGTTTATCATAAGAATCAACATCAGTATCAAACTTATTGGAAGTTGTTTTTGGAGCTAATTCCGTTTCTTCACTATCTTTATAATCAAATACCTCAAAATGACCTGTTGAAGTATCAGCATTAACTGAAAAAGTAAGACCATCCATACCATATCTATTTTTCATTATGTGAAAACGACCAGTACCGTTGACCTTATCTTCTTTTTTTCTTGATAGAGACATTGCAAAATCAGAAATCATCATCTTATCATATGATCCTGCTGCTTTATCTCCTTCAATAATTTTATCTTGCGCTCCAGCTCTATTAACTTGGGAAACAGACCAAATAGGTACACTAAGTTGTCTAGCTAAACCTTTTGCGCTACTATAAATATCATCAATTTCATCTTTACGTTCACGAGTTTTTTTTCTTCCTGAAAGAAGATCAACATAATCTATAATTACTAGATCTGCTTTAATCCCCATATCTGCACATTTACCAAGATGTGATTCAATAGTTGACATTGTTGCCCTTCCAGTCGGAAACTCCTTGATAACTAATTCACCTCGTAGTTGAGGGATTAAATCTTCTACCTTATCCTTAAATGAGTTAATTTTAGTAACAGGAATTTTAGTAAAGAAAGAATCATATCTTCTACCAACATAATCTTCACCTAATTCTAAAGTATAATGGACAACATTATAACCTAATCTAACAGCATAACCACCTAAGGCAACTAAAGACCACGATTTACCACCTCCAGGATTACCAAAAATAAGACCAAAATCTCCATTTCCCAATCCACCTTGTAATAATTCATTAATACGTTCCCAAGGAGTTGGTATAGTAATTCTTGAATTTTTTCTGTACCTGTCCTCAATATTTTTATTATACTCATGACCTAAATTTTTATCTTGTCCAGCTTTTAAAGCATTATCTACTATATTTCTTATACCATCAAAATCTCCAGCCTTTAATAAATCAACAGAAGTCATTAATGCTTTTTTTAATTGTTGATTCTTACAAAAATTAGTAAATTCTTCCTGAACGTATTCTAAATCTTCATCTGATGTAACATAAGCTAATTTTAGTTGTTCTTTAATAGATACTTGTAATACTTCATTATCTACCTTTTGTAATTCAACTTTTAATACATCTAAAGATGGCGTAGTATGATACTTATCATAATACTTTAAAATTTCTTTTATAGCCCATTTTTGAGCTTGATTTTCAAAATATTCATCACTGATAATATCATGAATATTAGTTAAAAATTCTTTATGTGTAAGTAAAGAAGATAAAACCTTTATTTGAAAATCAGAACCGTATTGATTTATACTATTAAGTGTCAAGTTTATAACCTTTAAATTGTGTAAATATCTCTTTTAACCAAATCTCTAAATTTCTTATCATACCTCCTAATTTATCTTCATTATACAATTGAACAAATATATTACTATTTAAATCAGGTAAATCTGATTCTACTAGTTTATGTAAAAATTCAACTTCATTGCTATCAATCATTGGAGTTGATAAGTCCATAACTTTATAACTTGTTTCCAACCTATCTCTATCATGTATTATTCTTGAATATACAACATGTTCTTTAAACTTCCTAGTAGAAATATCAAAAATATCTTCTAATGTTAAATTATGAGTTTTTAATTCAGGAAATTTTTTAAATATACCCTTTACACCTAAACCTTTAACTCCTGGTATTTTATCTGAGTTATCTCCTAATAGGGTTTTATATAAAATAAAATTATTAGCTAATACACCAAATTTTTCTTTAACAGTACCAGCATTATAATATTCCTTTTCCATGGGTCTATACAGTATAATTTTATCTGAAACTAATTGTACAAAGTCTTTATCACTAGATACTATAAAACATGTTGAATTAAATTTCTCTACTAATTGTTTAGATAACACGGCTATAACATCATCAGCTTCCACTTTATCAAATGCTATAGTTTTTATAGGTAATAACTTTAAATACTGAATTAGACGTACTATTTGGTCTACTTTTGAATCATGTTCTTCCTCTAGATTATCAAATGCATCCCAGTTAGTAATTCTTTGTAAATTTCTATCTTGTTTGTACTCGGGGAGCAGGTTCTTGCGGTTGGTAGATGAACCCGCTCCGTCGAATACTACATAAACAGAGGTTGGTTGTGTTTGTTTAATTAAAGCACCTAAAGAACGTAAAAAACCACCTAAACCCCCTACATGTACTCCATCTGGGTTTACCATATTTAACATTGCAAAATTTCTAAAAAATAGATTTAATCCATCTATAATTAAAACTTTATCGTGTCTTTTTAATTGTGGTTCTTCCCCGTCTTCCTGAACTGAGTCCAGTAGACTAAATAGTTCTTTATGCTTCATTATTATTATTCTGGTTCCTTCTCAAATTGAGAAATGTCTCTTACTTCTTCATTCTCTTCCACAACATCAAAATCCATACCTCCTAATATTTTAGACCATTCAGCTGCATGGTTAGATTTATATTCTTTTAAATCTTTATCACTATCTAAAATAAAACCATGAGGTGTCATTACAATCCTACCTCTAGTTGTAACTCCATTAATGTGATTTTTATCAATTTGTATATTAGCTCTTTTAGCAAATTCTACTTGTTTACCATCTTTAATTGCTTTAATTTTAGATGTTCCAGCAGACATAATATTACCAAATGTAACTACAAATGTTGAATCAAACCACATTGCATAACCACCCTTATTCATTAATTTAGGTTTACC
>PBPJ01000054.1 GCA_002725495.1 Candidatus Woesearchaeota archaeon
TAGCTTTTGCATCTAATATATCATCTACAAATATCGTACCACTAAATGATCCTAATCTCAAATCACTTTGAGTTGTATCAATTTTAGTTGTACTAGTAAAACCTAATCGTATACTTTCTCCACCAAGTCTACCAATGTAAGTTGGTGCGTTAATGTCAACAATATCACTGAAAGTTGAAATACCCGTCACACTAAGATGTGATAGGTTGTTTCCTATTTCAACGATGTGAAATTCACCACCCTGCTTTCTCTTAGAATATAACTTCCCGTCATAGAAGTTAAGAGCTAATTCACCAAGTTGCAGATCATCTAAAAGAGGTCTCTTATCCTGTATGGCGGACCTTTTTAACCTAATAGGTGTTGACATTTATTCTACGATTGGTATTTACCTTTACTGCAGTATATACTGCTATGTTTTATTTATTAACTTAAATTATTCCTTCTTGATCCATATGTGTATAGATTAATTGCAGATTCTGGTTTGGTCCATTTTTTTATCTTATCCCATCGATCATTACTAAAAAACTCCTGAGAACGATACCATTGTTCTACAGGAGTATGACCTTTATCTTGGTTACAACTATGACATGCACAGAGACAGTTCTTAGAAAAATCTGGACCACCTTTTGATCTAGGAACAATATGATCGATGGTCAGATTCTCTGCAGACCCACAATATGCACACTCGTTATCCCATTCTTCTTTTATATGCCTCCTCCACAATCGTTTTGCTTCTCCTGAACTTGTCACATGTAAATTAAACAAATATTCTTTTGGAGAGTGCAGAGGAGGAGTCATAAGCAATCTTCTTTTCTATTATTTATCATTGCCGAATATAAATCATTAGATTGCCCATATAAGATCTAAAGAAATATGGATCGTAGACTAAAAGTGATACATCTGTTTTATACCCTTGATCATCTATAGCAAAGATAACATAATCATCAAATAATTCTAAGTAATTATCCCTAAACTTTGTAAACCTCTCTCTACATCCAGGAAAATTAAGATAAAACTTTGAACTTATATTCTTAACATTGTTTAGAATCCAGTCAATATTTTCTTCGTTAAAAATATCATACTCACCACCGTCACAATTAATCTTTAAAAAATCAATTTTATCTATACTATAATCTTTAACAAATTTTTCAAAGTTTGAAAGGGGTTGGTTCACATAAACAATTGGTGTATTTACTGAAAACTTTGAGGTATTCTTTACTAAAGAAGTGAAATATTTTTCAGATGGTTCTATACAATACACAACACTAGGTGATTTATCTATTATAGAATATGTAAAAGAACCAACACTTGCACCAATATCAACAACAACATCAGATGGATTTACTTTAGAAAATTTTTCATATTGATTTTCTCTAAATTCATTCTCAGTAAAATCAAGCCACTCAAAATCAGAAGAAAATTTACTACGATTAGAAAATATCTGTTTTATATTTTTTCTTTTACCTGCAGATTTCCACCAATTTTTCATTCTGATATGAGATTCATAATGAAATTCTCCCTGACCATTTATCATTGTTTGAGTGTTATAGTCTGGTGAATCGATAAAAGTAGACTGTCCACTTACATCTTCAATGAATAATGGATATGTATAGACTTTACCCAGACCGTATATTAAACTTTCACACGTAGGTGCTTCATATTCAGTATCAAAATTAAAAACATGATCATTTATGATATATTTTTCTATCAATTTTTTACCATAATCTCTTGTTATCAGAAATGCAGTTACTGACCAATCATCTTGGAATCTTTCTCTAAATTCAACTGAACCAATACCAGGTCTGATCCATAAAAGTTGAATAGCATCCCAATCATTTGGTAACTCATTTACAAATTCATCCCATTCAAAGTTCCAGTAATTAACAGTTTCAAAAGAAAGATCATCTTCAACGAATAATGCTATGTCAGTATCTCCATTATCTATCCAATTTTTTATATTTCTTAAATGAGAAATCGTACAACCTTTAGAAGTGTCTTTAAGATTATGTGCAAATGTTCCGAGAACCGCATCTTCACATTCTGCAAATCTTTTAGATATTAAAGAAGTATAATCTGTAATACCATGTTGTTTAAATTCTTCTTCTATCTTATTTCGTCTATCAACACTTTCTTCAAGAGAAATATAATAAACTGGTGGAAAGTTTTTTAGAATTTTGTTTTCTACTTTTTTCTTTTCTTTAATATAAAGTGCATTTCCCCACACTTTAGTACTCCACCATTCGGTTTCAACTCTCTTAAATTCATATTGTTCTAGAAAAGAATCAATCTCACCGATAAAAGCATTATGTTCATATACTTCATCCTGATTAACCTCACAATAGATATAATCTACATTTTTTAAAGTTTCTGAAGCACCCCTCAAAACTTCTAACTCAAACCCCTGAACATCTATAACCAAAAAATTATAGTCATAGTTGTAATCATCTAGTTTTTCCATTTGAACTTCTTCAGTTCCAATAAAAGAAACTTCTGGATGAGCTTTAAGATGAACTAATGGTTTTAAAACAGAACTACTCTGAGCTTCATTGTCACTAATATTCATAGGGACAATTCCATTATAATTGCCAAGTGCAACATTGTGTATTGTAATTCTATCAGAAGGGTATCCGTAAATAACAGACTTCAACATCTTGAAATTTTCTTTAAGAGGCTCAAAGAAAATTACTTTGGGGACGTTGTAATCCATGTAGGATTGAATTTCATACCCATAGTGAGCACCAACATGAATAATTCCTGTAATTTGTGGTTGATATTTTTTAACAACACTTTCAAACGTCAAATTATACATTTTTAATTACTCCTTCACGTAAAAATGATTGTATCGTAATGTATATATTCTTTTATAACCAATGCCACTCATGTAAGTATCATAAGAATCATCATCTTCAAAATTTTCCAATACAATCACTTTTGGATTATATTTTTCATGATCAAATCCTTTCATAACATCTATCTCCCACCCTTCAGTATCAATAGACAAAACATCAACACTTTTTACTTTTGCTTTTTTTAAAATGTTATTGAGAGTTGTTGTTCTAACTTGTATTTCCTCTTGAGTATTATGTTCTGGTACTCCGTCATACCGAACTTCTAATGCAGAAAAACTTACACCATCATTCTCTTTAGAGTACCATTGATCATTATTTAAGTTTACAATAAATGGGGTCTTTTTTCTTTTAGATATACCTGCACAAGCATATTCATATACTTCACTATCACACTCTTTATGCTGCTCTACAAATTTTGGATTTGGTTCTACAGAAATAGTTCTCCACCCAGAATCTCTAAAGTGCTTTGAGTTGCTTATAAATTCTGGAGGACCAGCACCAACATCTACGAATGTACCCTTATATGAAAAGTCTGGAAAGTAATTCTCACGAATATACTTATCAGTCTCAAATTCACCATAAAATTTATTCGGAAGCATATATTTTTCTACATGTTTGATAGAAGAATCAACGTCTTTCATATATTCAATCATCTTACTATCAATAAGATCTGGATGTACCCACCAGTCTTCATAAGTAGACTTACCATCATTAGAAATATCATTAACAACCATAACATAACCAAGAGATTTTAAATAATCTCTAGATTTTTTCCTACAATTTTTAGTTGCGTCTACATAGTGATCGTGCTCATAAGTTATGATAGCAAACTTACACTCATCAAAAGGAACTTTTTTCAAAACCTCAAGTGTATTTGATGCTGGTTCAATATCTAATTGGAGATAGTCGATAACATCACTATCAAAATTTAATTTAATTAACTCAGAATAATCAATATTCTTGGCATCGTCACAAAATACTTTTGTTTGTTTTCTCTCCTGTGCATATTGGGCACAGTGATCCTTATTGATTTCAATAGTAATTCCAGACCAATTAAATTCTTTTTCCAAAAGTGCAGTATTGTTTCCATAAAAAGGATACGCACCACCAACCTCTAAGAAAGTTCCATTCTTTTTACCATTTAACATGGAAAGAATAAACATATCTTGATAAGACTGAGAATAGTTTTTATCTATTTTTTCAGATCCACTAAATTTATATCTCAAATTTTCAAAGAGAGACTTATCATAGTACAAATGTTTTTGAGTATTTACAGTTAAACCAAACTTACCAATGTATTCGATAACAGTTTTTTTATCATCTTCACTCAAAATAGAAAAATGATTATCAAATATTTCTTTAAAAATATCTCTGTATTCTTGCTCACGATTAAGATTAAAAGCAGATAATGCTTTTTTCATTAATAAATCATGAACACCTTTATACTCATCAAAGGTTTTCAAAGGTTTAATATCAAGACAATTTTCTATAGCAAAAGAAGAATAATAATAACTATCATCCCACTCAGCTCTCCAATAATGAAATCTAGATGATAGAAAGTATGCTTCTGGTCTTCTCGGTTGCAATTCTATTGCAGTGTTGAGAATATCTTTAATGATCCAATCACTTTTTCCACGATGCCTAAAACACTCAGCACATCTAATTAAACACTCATACTGAAGCAAATGATCGTTGGTTCTTTCCTTACATCTAAGTAAAAAAGAAATTGCAGATGAATAGTCTTTATTACTTTCATAAGATAAACCCATATCATAATTTAGATTGGGATTATCAGAATCAAGTATATACTTCTCTAAAATATCATCCATTTAATAAATCCTCAATAAATTGCTTAGAAACTTTTGCGATAAAAGATGCATTATCTTGATACCCAAAAGTAATTATAACGTCATCACCAAGGGTAGTCAAACCAGAAACAAATTCAATTCTTGCACCCATCACAGAAAACTGAGGAGAAGTTCTAACAATATTCCATTCTTCATCCCATTCAATAAATTGCTGTTTATATTCATTATCAAACTTTCCATCTGGATATGTATGATAGGGTTCATGAACAATAGTCAAGTAATGATCTCTACCCCAATCAATAACTTGAGAACCTCCTCTCAAATTTTTAGATACATTTTCATTAAGTTCTTTTGATACAAGAACTTTAGTAGTATTAGTTTTAAAATCATACTTTACAATTTGAGTTGGATTAGTCCATCTAACAAATTGAAAAGGTTTACTCAATATTGGCATCCAATTTTTTTCACAATATGAATCTTCATTATTAGGGGTAGGCAATCGATATCTTCCTGTCTCTTTTGAATAAGCGTGCTCTACAACAATTTGTGAAAGTTCCATTCTACCAGTACCTTGAGAATCAGTATCTCTGCGAGTACCACACATATAATAAGATCCATTCCATCTAACCAATCTAGCATCTTCCAAACCCGCAAAATGCCATTTTGGATCAACATCAATTGTATCAGTAAAAACTGGTGTAGAAAATACTGGTTTTAAATACTTACTATCAATGTATGTAAAATGATTCTTTGTATTAAAATTCTCACCCTCTTCACCAATATAATGTAAAGGACACTCATTAACTAGAGTTTTACCTAATTCAGAATGATACAGTGTATAGTTACATTCTCTGGAGATTATATGTAAAGATCCTCTATCATTAATAATAGAAGGATTGAAATGCCCATGAGATTTTGAATTTTTTGTTGGTGGAATAAAAGTTTTTACTACACCACCACTTTCAACAATTTTTTTTGCTAATGTCTCCATTATTTTGTTCCTCAGTTTTTTTAATATCTTTCAAGTAATAAAGTTGTGGCCAAGTGTCTTGAATAATTTCTCTTAGTTTATAAGGTGTCTCTGAACTGATCACAGTTATAAAGTTTTGTTTTATTTAGAGTGTCATAATCAACATCATTCCAATGTCTTACTGCATTGGCAACGATAGCAATATTGGTAACCATGTAAGACACAAAAATAATGGTGCGTATGCCAGCAATAATATCTGCTTCTCTATCATTTCGTCCATCTTTTTGTCCTAATGCTTTTGCCCAGATTCTCCAAACCTTATTCATCAAATTTAATCTCTCTCATCCCTTTGACTTCAACACCACGTTTAATCATTGACATCATTGCCTGTTGTGCAGAAACCATATCAAAATGAACGGCAACTCTGTCTTTTCCCCATAGAACATAATCAACTCCATAGAAACCATGCTTGAGGGGATCACGCATTCTTGCCATAAAAAAGGAGGGTGTGAACCCTCCTATTATATCAATCATTATCTTGTTTGTAAAGATCTTCTAATTTCTGTTTCTGATCACTGAACTGTTTACTGTTCATATCAGATACATCAACGTACATCACTTCTTCACCAGGTTCAGGTGCTTCTGGATGTTTTCTTTTGATGGGTTCATTCATTGCTTTATTAATTGATTGA
>PBPJ01000055.1 GCA_002725495.1 Candidatus Woesearchaeota archaeon
AGACGGTGATAAAGTTGCAAGACGTAAATGGGGTAAACTACTTCAAAAACGTAAAGCAACTGGTGAACCTTATATTATGTTTAAAGGTAATGTTAATAAACAAAATCCTAGCATGTATAAGGATAATGCTCTGAAAGTATTTATGACAAATATATGTTCAGAGATAGTATTACACACGGATGAAAACCATAGCTTTGTATGTTGCTTATCTAGTTTAAATCTAGCTAAGTATCATGAGTGGAAAGACTCAAACTTAATATACGATAGTATATGGTTTTTAGACGGTGTATTAGAAGAATTTATACAAAAAGCAAAAAACAGGAGAGGCTTTGAAAACGCTGTAAGATCTGCTGAAAAAGGTAGAGCACTTGGTTTAGGTGTTTTAGGTTGGCATACATATCTACAGCAAAAAGGCTTTCCATTTGAAGGATTATTAGCACAATATGAAACAAGAAGAATTTTTAGTCAAATTAAAATCGAGTCTGAAAGAGCTTCAATGGCTCTTGCTGATGCTTATGGAGAACCTCTTTGGTGTGTCGGTACTGGTTTTCGCAATACCCATTTACGTGCTATTGCTCCCACTGTATCTAATAGCAAGTTATCTGGAAATATCTCTCCCGGGATTGAACCATGGGCAGCAAACGTCTTCACGGAACAATCAGCAAAAGGTACGTTTATACGTAAAAATCCTACGCTTGTTAAAGTTCTGGAAGAGATAGGAATAAATACCAAAGAAACTTGGGATAAAATATTAGCAGATGGTGGTTCTGTTCAAGATATAAAAGAATTATCTGACGAACAAAAAGAAATATTTAAAACATTTAAAGAATTAAACCAATTAGAATTAGTTAGACAAGCAGGAATACGTCAACAATACATAGATCAATCTGTTAGTTTAAATTTAGCTTTTCCAGCAGAAGCAACTCCTAAATGGATTAACAAAGTACATTTAGACGCGTGGAAAAAAGGAATTAAAACTTTATATTATATGCGAACTGAATCGGTATTACGTGGAGATATAGCTGATCAAGCTATGAGTGATGAGTGTGTAAGTTGTGATGGATAATAAAGAAGGGGAACTCGATTGAGCTCCCCTTCGGTTACAGGATCTTTGGGTATGGTACGCCCATTATTCTTTGATCCTTATATTGTTTTATATTTAGTCTTGTTATATTCGTCTTTATAAGCCTTTAGACATCTGTTTCTGTTATCTTCTTCTGATACGTATGATATATGTACCCAGTTAGGATTCATATCTGTTCCAAACTCCCATATCATTTGATCAAAATCTAAATTTTCTTTCACCCATGCATACATCTCTGCATTAGTTTTATAACCATATACATCGTCTACATCAATTGCTTGACCTTTACAATGTTGAGAAGTTTTTGATCCTCCTATGGCTTCATTAAGTTCTGGCGAACGAAAGAATGAATTTACCTTTATTGGTCCTCCAACCCACTCTCTTAATGGTTCAAATACTTTTTCCGCTAACACTTTCATATTTTCTACTTGTGTAGGATTAGGTGTGTTATCTATACACTTACGCTTAGCTGTATTTGAATGTATAGCTTCAGCATAAGTAATATGTTTACTTATGTTTTCCATTATTTATCGTTGATTAAAAGGTTTATTAATCTTATCATAAGTTAACTTTGTGTTATCACTATATACAGGTCGATTACTTAATACTCCATCTTCAGGATCAACATTAACTCCATGTTTAGGACTAAAAAATGGTTTCCCATATAAATTAGCTTGATGATGTAAACTATCTTTTTGTACTTGACTTAAAGCTTGAAATGCTTTTTTATCAGCTGGATCAAATCTAAATCTTTCACCTTGTTGATGACCTTCACCACGACTTTCTCCGTATTTTATTTGTTTAAAAGGATGTCCCATAATTATGATTCTTTATTAGCATTGCAAAATGAACTAGCTTCACCCTTACTACTAAAACCCCATTTCTTTAGAGCCATAGCTAATTTACTTGGTTCGCCATTATCATCTGTCATACTTCCGTCCATACCTGCAAATCTACAAGCAAATGATACTCTACGTTTACCTTTACCTGTTGTTTGTCTATCACCTAAAGTTTTACCAGTTTCTTTCTTATGATCAGAACGCATTTTTTTATTTTGTTTTTCATAAGCTTCTTCTGTAATATTTAAAGCTGATTCTCTACTTATAGGTCTACAACTACCTTTACTATAAGCTTTTTTTCCAGGAACAGGTTCATAACCTTTCCAACATCTTCCTTTATCTAATGGAGAATTTAATCGTTTAATTGGGTTTGCCATAATTATTCTATTTCGCTAAACACGGCATAAACATTAACATTTCTTTTTCTGCCTTTACGTATTGTAGCTATTAATTCTTTTCTTTCTTTTACCAGATCCTCTTCAACTGGATAATACTTAGGATTTTTACTATTTAATTTTCTTTTTTTCATCAGAACTTATACATCGGATTATCGGTACTTGGAAGTCCTAACATTTCTCTTGTTTCTTTTTCTTTAGCAATTTTATCCGCGTCAAATTTAGTTTTCCAATCTTTCATACCTTCTATTTTCTTTTGCCAATATGGCATATCACCTGTGTAATCCATGATTCTCCATGTATTACCATCAGTATCCATATCTGCAAGTCCATCATTGTTTTTATCTTGATATATAGTATCTCTACCTCTATAATCACCATATATTTGTAATCCTCTACTTCGCGAACCTCCAGGATTATGTATGAATAAACCTGTATTAACATCATCACTAGTATCATCTGGAGTTCCACGATCAAAATCATAACCTCCCATACCTAGACTAGTCATAGAATGTCCATGTCCTAAATTACTTGGGTGATCAGCTGGTAAATTGTTGTATCTAACTCCACTTACAGGATCATACATGTCTACCATACTAGTTGCTACTGGACTATCATCTCCAAGCTCCGGATCCCATAAATCATCGTGTTCTGGTGAATAATCAAATGTTGATCTTCTTAAATGCTGAACTTTATTTTTATCTAAAGTAGTTCCAACAGGTAAAACAGTAAAACCTAACTTAGTAGCATTTGCATTAAATTTTGCTGTTCCAGGTTCAATAGGTAAAGCATCACCTCCTTGTAAACCTTCGTAAGTATCAGTATCATCTACTATACCATCACCGTTAATATCTCTAGGTAGAGTATAGCCATTTTGCGCTAACATCGCGCATGACATAGTTTGACAGAAATAAGCTTTATCTTCATATCCTGGTACACCTTGTCTCATATTTACATTATGCTGTACTAATGCTTCATCAAGTTTTGGATAGTTTTCAGTGAATATATCTCCACTTCGATCATCTCTGTTTCTCCAAGCTACATCTCCAGCAGAAGGTTTAAAATCCATACTATCATTTGATCTTGGTATTGGTTTTCCTGTTTCATCTACTTCTGGATAAGTACTTGCAGCAAAATCTCTAACATTTTGTTCTAATTGTGCTATTCTATTATTTTCAGCTATTAACATAGCTTCATAATAGTTATATCTATCTTCATCACTCATTAAAGATTGTTCTTCTTCACTTAAAAAACGCAATGGATCTTTTTCATCTTTTCCTAGATTTGCTCTTTTATCTAAAACCCATTTAGGTAATTCTTTAATCTGCATAGTAGCTTCAGGACGTATATTATACCTTTTATAATCTTGGTTATGCGCACCGTGATTTGTGTTTAAAGGTGATGACGACTTCCTGAGAAAAGGATTACTTATTTTAAAACTCATTTTCTCAAATTTTTATTTATTCTATTAAAATGTGGGTGTGTTAAAGCGTCTTTTTCAGGTTTTCTTTTTAAATGTTCTGTTATTGGATTTGAATTGTTTGCTTTGCCAAATCTTTTAGCAAAAGCATCATTTATCATGTTTCTATCATAAGTTACACCATCTCTATGAAATGATTTAATTCTTCTTGTTTGTTGTGAAGCTTTTCCAAAAGGCATTAATTGTTTTACTGTATTAGCAAATGCGCCAACTGTTTTACCTACACCTCCCAATACACCTCCTATTAATCCTAAAGCTCCTGAAGCACCTTTTTTAGCTGCGTCTTTAACTTCTTGTGGAATATCTACTATCTCTCCTGTTTTGTAATGATTACTCATAATTTAAAATTTACTTGCGTTGTTTATTTCGTTTATTGATTCTTGTATTTCTTTTACATCAGCAGGTAACACAAGATCTAAACCTGCTTTGAATACTATTTCTTTGATACCATCTTTAAATATAATTAATGTTGGTGCCATACGTACTCTATATTTTTTTTTAGCTTCCGGACTATTTGATATATCTGTTCTATAATATATAACATTTTCTAATTTATCCCAATCATTAAACTTATTAGCATCGTTAAACTTAGCATAAAACTCTACTATTACGGGTAAATTTTGATCATCACCAAAGGCTTTTCTTTCATTTATTTTACTATCAAAATTATCATCAGTTATCCACTCTTGAGCAGACATACTAGAAGATATTAATAGTAAAATTATAATTAAGTATTTCATCTTCCTTTTTTTTGTATTTCGTATAATCTTTCGTCGATTTTATCAATTGTCTCTTTAATTTCTTCAACATCTTCTTGTGTATCCATTATAGTTTGACGAATTAATTCATCTTTCAAATCATATTCTACTCTATCAATCACAGGTGCCGGTAATTCTTTTGCCTGCGCTATATCTGCTTGTAATGTAAACCACATACCTGCTAGTGTAATTACAAACGCTACGATCATTCCAATAGTTTTAAGATCTAATGTTACTTTAGTTTCTTCGCTTATTTGGGGTGCTGCCATTTGATTTGTTTATAGTGTTGTTAGATGGTGTGCTTAAACTTGGTGATAACGATGGTCCGGTTCCTACATTTGCTGGTTTATTATATGTACCTGTAGGTTTATTATTTGGTAATGTTACATTAGGTATATTCGGCACAGTTACCACTGGTCTGGGTCTTGTGTAATAATAATTACCCCAACCCCATGTTCCATAATAAGGAGATGGTCTCCAATAATTATGGTAATAAGGGTAAGTGTGGTAAATGTTTTGATATACTCTTGGTCTTAGCGAGTTAACATCGAGCTGAATAGTATCACCTTCATGAGTAACCGCTAGTACTTTTATTGTATTTTTTGGTGCTTGTGTGTAGGTTCCGCAACTAGCAAACGCCGCAATAACCGCCACATAAAGGACAATTTTCCATATTTTCATTTTTAATTATTTATCTTCTAATAGGTGCTGTTGAAGTACTATCTATTTCAACCTTACCTCTTCCTTTCATATAAGTTTCATCAAATTTCTTTCTTACTTTAGCTGCTTCTTCTTCAGAAACATCAGGTGTCATGTTGAATACTATTTCGTCTTCTTCTGGAATTGTAACACTTCCACTTTCTGTTGTTACTATATCTTTAGAAGTATGTCTTTCAGGTGCTTTTTGCCAAGACTTAAGGTTGCTAACAAAACTCGCGTCTTGAACTTCACCATCATCTGTAGGTATTAATCTTAATTTCTTTTTATCTGTATCATAATAGAACTCGTTTTTTTCCATGTTCCATTCTTTTTTTCCTCCAGGTTTTTTAAGATAACCGGCTTTCATTTTTTGCCATGCTTTTCCTGCAGCGATACTATCGTTAGAGCTTTCTCTATTTGCTCCCCATTTTTGTGTGTATCCCATTTTACTTTAGTGTTATGTTCAGACCAACTGAACTGTTATATATTTTACTATCCCAAAACTTAGTGTATTCGCCTTCAAAAAATATTCCAATGCTTTTGCTAAGCTTCCATCCAAATTGTACTCCGGTTTGATAATCTTCCCATTGTTCTTTTTCAGCATCTTCAATTAATCCTCCTAATCCCCAATTATTTCTATTGTGATAACTAAAGTCTTCATCACCT